>NZ_JBSFKI010000025.1:0-155628 GCF_053598475.1 Kitasatospora sp. NPDC001119 | reverse complement strand
AGCCGCCCCACCGCCCTCGCAGAGCACAAGAGAGGCCGTCACCCAACCATGGCACTCCGAATAGCCACCCATTCGAGTGAAGTGCAGAGAAGCACCGGCGAATACAAGATCAAGCCCATCAAGCGGCAGGTCCGGGAAATCCTCGGATACCCCTATCCGGCGCGAATACCGTCCGACGTCTTCACCGAACAGTGGATCGGGATCTCGACCGACGAGTTCCATCGCGCGAAGGACGCCGACGTCAAATACACGCGCAACCGCTTCCCCCTGATCGAGCTGGGCCTGAGCCGCGGCGACTGCCTGGGCCTGCTCGCCGAGCACGGCCTGGAAGGCACCCCCAAGTCGTCCTGCCTGGGGTGCCCCTTCCACGGCAACGCGCAGTGGAGGGCGATCCGCGACGGCGACCCGGCGGAGTGGGAGGACGTGGTCGCCTTCGACCGCGACATCCGTGCCGGCAACGCCCGCGCCAACGCCGACGGCCGCCCGCTGCTCGGCCAGGCCTACCTGCACCGGTCCCGGATACCGCTGGACCGAGCGCCCATCGACCGGCTCACCCGCCGCGAGCAACTCGCCCTGGAGGAACAGCTCGCCGCCGACGACGCCGAGTTCGGCCCCGCCGACGGGTGCTCGCCGTACTCCTGCCGCTCCGGCGACCCCGTGTCCTGATCAACCCTCCCCTCTGGAGCCAGCCATCGTCTTCCGACAGCCCGGCATCGAACAGCACAGCCACGCCCCCGGGGCGAGGACGATCTGCTCGGCGCGGGTCTCGCCTCGGCGCTGGCCCGCAGCCACCGGCCGTCGACCACACCGCCCGGATCGGGCATCACGCACTGGGCCGACCTGGTGGCATCGACGGAGGGACCGGTCGAGTTCGCCGGCGTCGTCGCGCACGTCGTCGACCACAACGACGGCGCGTTCGCCCAGCTGCACCGCTTCCTCGAGTTCGCCGAGGACCGGCTGTGGGAGCGGCACGACAACGACCGGGCCAGGAAGTTCGCCGAGGCCAGGAAGCGGCTGGAGGCGATCGGCGCCGATCTCACCGAAGTGGTAACCGAGATGCTCCCACCGCCACTCGGCCGACGCCATCCGGCGCTCACCCATTCCAGGCACCTGCTCGTCCCACCGGCCGCTCTGGACCCCCTCCTCCCGAGCCGAGGCGGGTCCACGCCCGGCCCACCCCCGCGGCGGCACGGCCGCTGACCTCGACGCGGTCGGTGACACCACCACACCCGCCCTACCCGGAGGCCATTTCTGACATCCTCGTACACCGCCGTCGACCAGGCGAAGGCCCTGCGTCTCATCCGTCCGCTGCCGGACGGCACCACCACCGGCCTCCAGCAGATCGCCCGCCGCACCGACGCCGTCATCATCGCCACGCTCGCACCGGGGAGCGCCCACGACACCTGGACGGGCATCAACGTCCGCGTCTTCTCCCCCGCGTTCGGGGAGCTACCCGGTAACCGGTTCAACTTCGCCGAGCACTCCGTGTTCAACCGGGACGCCCGGGACGGGCGCTCCGACGTCCACACCCTCACCCGCGAGAACCAGCAGGACCTGCTGCGTGCCAAGGGAATCCTGCCCGACGCGGTCCGCGAGGCGGTCAACACCTACGTCCGGCTCTTCGCCCCGGCCGAGGCCCCCCAGTTCACCGCAATGCACCAGGTCGACGGCCTGTGGTGGCTCGCGGAGCATCTCGTCGACGTCCGGGCGCGCTACCCGCAGGCCCTGGCGGGCAGCGCCTTCCCCCACCTCGATCCCGATGTCCTCAACGAGGTGGCCGGCGGGATCTACGGCGACCTCGAAGACCTCACCGGCGAATGGGAAGCCGTCCAGGGCGCGCGGACCACCTCCATCAAGGACGACCTGCAGCTCCTGCACGGCCTTCGGTCCTCCCTGGTGGAGCTTGCCATCCCCTTCGTCTCGGGGCCGCATCTGGCCGGTGTGTTCCGCCGCCACGTCGAAACGCTGGACGAGATCGACTCGCAGATCACCGCCGCTCTTCGCCGTCCGCGCGCCGCCTCAACCGACGCGGCGCGCAGGGCCGCCGCCGTGAGCGCCTCCCCGGCCGCTCCGCCCACGGCTTCCTCGCCGGCCGACGCAGGGCGGGGCGCGGACGGTGAGGGGCTTCGCCCGTCCCCCACACCGCCGCCGTCCGTACCGGGCCGGACGCGGTGACGCGCCAGGAGTACACGTCCCTGCCGCCCCGCCGGTGGCCCAACCTCTCCACCGCCGGGGATCCGGCGTGGTTCCCCCAGCTGCGGCAGACGGGCCCCTGGTCCCAGCGGGAGCTGGTCGCGCTCGCACACCCCTGGCCGGTCTCCTGGCTGTACCCGCCGCGACGCGGCGACCCGCCGAGGATCGTCAACCTCTTCGCGGGGCCGGGTGGTTGGGAGGTCGGTCTTCAGATCCTCGCTGACGGCGGCACGCCCTTCGACGTCGTCGGCGTCGAGCTGGACGAGAACGCGGCGGCCACCGCGAGGGCCGCCGGCTTCCGGCGCGTCGTCGCCGATGTCCGCCACCTCGACTCCACCCACCCGGCTCTTCGGTACGTCGAGGGCCTGATCGTCAGCGCGCCCTGCATCACCTGGAGCCCTGCGGGGCTCCGGCAGGGCCATGCCTACGAGAACCTGGAGCTGCTGCTCGACATGCTGCCCCTGGCGCTGGAATCGACGTTCGGGCACTGGCACGACGACGGCGAGTGCGACGAGACGGACAGCTGCCTGATCTGCACCGATCCGGTCTGGGACGGCAACTGCGGGTGGACGGGCCCGCTGATCACCCGCAACGACGCCCGCGAGCCCATCTCCAGGATGACCGACCCGGGCATCGGGCTGGTGGCCGAGTCCGCGCTCTGGGCGCTGAGCCTGTCCGCCTGCTACGACAACCTGCGATGGCTCGCGATGGAGCAGTCCAGCGCGCTGCCGGCGATCGTGCCGGACGCGATCGGCGAGGTGTTGGAGATGGCCGACTGGTGCGACTCCGCCCACTGGACGCTGGACGCGGCGGACGTCGGCCTCGCCTCCCACCGCCGCCGCACCTACCTCGTCGCCGCCCGCCACCGCTACGTGATGTTCAACGCTGTGGACCCCGTCGATCCGGTTCCGGCCCGCACCGCGGCCGAGGCCCTGGGCTGGCCGGCGGGTGTGCGGGTCAACACCCGGGGCAACCGTTCCACCCCGGGCGGCAACGAGTGGTCGGCGGACCGGCCTGCTCCGGCCGTCACCGGCCGCTCCCGCAGCGCGTACTGGGCGCACGATCCGCAGCGACGGCTCGGGTTGGCGGAAGTCGCGCTGCTGGTCGGGATGCCGGCGGACCACCCGTGGGCCGGCTCACCCTCGGCCAAGTTCCAGCAGGCGGGCGACGTCGTGTCCCCCGTCGAGGCGGCCCGGGTCCTGGGTCCGCTCGTCCACCGCCCGTCGCACGACCCGGTGCACCGCTACCTCGCGAACCTCTACGGCCCGCGCAGCCAGGCCGCCGCCGCCAGGTCCGTGGCAGCCAGCCACGCCCGACGGGGCGCCGCAATCGTCTCCGCAACACCGGCACTACCGGGACTCGACGCCTTCGCGGCACCCACAGAGGCTGCACCGCCCGCGCGCCCGGCGAAACCTTCCCGCTGACGGCGGCCGAACCGCCAGGAGCACCCCGACACCCCCGATCCGAGCAGGAGGCTCGTGAAAGACATCGTCCAGGCCCTGCGCGGCTGGACCCCCGACGACCCGGGGTCAGAGGCCGCCGTCGAGTTCGTGACCCTGGCCCCCGAGCTGTCCGAAGCCGTCAGTTCCCACCAGGTGGGCAATGAACGCTTCGTGGTCGGCTTCAACTGGGACACGACCAGCGGACCGCCCGGGACGCACCGCGCCTTCGGCCTCCACGCCACCTTCGCCCCGGACACTCGCCGCTGCCATGTGCGTGCCCGTTCCACGCCGACCTTCGGATGGGCGGGACACTGGCTGGTCGGACGGGGTGCCGACCCGCGTGCCGTCGCCCTCTACCGGCCCGTACCGGAGAATCCGTACGACGAACCTCCCGAGTACCGGACGGAGGGCCTGTACTCCGGCACACACTACGGCCTCGCCCGCCCCGGTGGCAGAACCACCCGGCTGATCGAGGACCGCGTTCGGCGCTGCGGCGACCGCTACCGCCTCCTGAAATCCAACAACGCCTACCCGTCCTTCTTCAACGGCGAGAGGGAGGCGACCTTCGTCCTGCTGCAGGACCGCCACCCGCGCGCCGTCGGCCGCCGGTTCCTCATCCAGCTGGAGACCGTCCACGTGAAGCGCGCGACGTACACCATCACGGAAGGCGGCTTCCGCACGCTGGCCCAGGCCCGGAACTGGCTCGAGCGGATCGACGCACGCGCGGGCACCACCCCGCCGCTGTCCGCCACCGACCCGGTCACCGGGCTCGCCCCGCTCGGCCTTCCCGCTCCCGTGCGCGACCGGGCCGCACCGCTCCAGAACGCCGCCTCCTCCGCGCGACGGACACGGTGACGGTGACGGTGACCACCGTCGGACTCGCCCCCGACATGGAGGCTGAACAGGCCCTGCTCGGCGCACTCCTCCTGTCGCCCACGGAACTCGACTCCGTCCGATGGTTGAAGCCGGCCCACTTCCTTCGTCCCGCTCACGCCGCCCTGTACGAGGTCCTGCTCGCTCAACGGACTGCGGGCCACCCCGGCGCGGAAAGCGGCGCCGACGACGGCCAGCTCCGGGACTTCGCGCTGGGGGCGATGGCCGCGGCGGGAACGGCCAGCCGGGGGCTGGGCCCGGGCTACGGCGCGAGCCTGATCGCCATTTGCCCGCTCCCGCGGCACGCCCGCGTCTACGCCAGGATGGTGCTGGAGTCCTCGATTCGCCGCCAGGTCCACGAACGCGCGCACCGGCTCCAGCTCGCCGCGCGGACCGACGCCCTGGACGCCGTACTGGAGCTGACCGGCGAGCTGCGCCAGGCCCTCCACGAGCTGGCCGACCTCTGGGGCGCCCTGGACGAGCGGCCCCGGCCGCTGCCTGGCCCGTGGCCGCTCGAACTGACCGACGCCGTCCGCGAGACGACCGCGACCGACGAGACCGCGCTGCTCTCCTCCGCCACCGCCGCCCCCGCGGCACTGGACGAGATCACCCGGTGGCTGCGCCCGGGCGACTTCCTCGACCGCGGCCACGGCGCCGTCTTCCAGGCCCTGGCCGCCCTCGCCCGCCGAGGTGAGCCGATCGACCCCCTGACTGTGCTCTGGGAAGCGCAGCACCAGGGTGCCATCGCCTCCGGTGTCATCACGGCCGACGGCGTGCGCGCGGCCACCCGCGGCGGATTCACCGGCGACCCGCAGTACTGGGGCGAGCGGGTCCTGCGTGCCTCGGTCCTGCGCCAGAGCGCCGCGTCGGCGGGCGTCGTACGACTCCTCACCCGGGACGCCTCCCTGTCGGCTGCCCGTCTGCTCGGCTGCGCGCTGCACACCCTCGGCCTCGGCGAGGCCGTCCAGGATCGCTGGCGCACCGCCAACGGCCTCCCGGCCCGAGCCGAGCCGCCGCCCGGCAGCGCCGAACGGCGCGAGGCCGCACGCACCCGAATACCCGCCATCGTCCCTCGCGGCACCGCGCCCGCTTCGCCGGCCGAAGCGGCGGCACCGCCCGGATCCCCTGTCAGGAGCACCCGCTGACCGACCCCGAACAGCCCACACGGCCCGTGATCCCGCCCGACACCCGCCGCGGTCGCTACAACTGGGAACTCGCCCGCGGCCAGATCGAGGCCTTCGGCGAGACCAAGAGCCTGCGCGCCTGGGCCGCCGACCCCCGCTGCATGGTCAAGAAGGAGGCGCTGCGCACCCGGCTGGCCCTCGGCTGGGATCCGGAGCGCGCCATCGGCACCGACAAGCACGACCAGACGCTTCCCGAGTACACGTACAACGGCCGGACGATGACCCTGCGCGGCTGGGCGGAGCAGATCGGTACCACCTACCACACGCTCTACCGCCGGGTCACCATGCAGGACTTGAGCATCGAGGACGCCCTCGCCCTCGGCCCCGGATCCGCCAGGGACGACCAGCCGCTGACCGCGTTCGGCGAGACCAAGCCGGTCCACATGTGGGCGGTCGACCCACGTGCCAACGCGACCGCGACCACGATCCACAGGCGCATCGACGCCGGCTGGTCCGCCCGCCAGGCGATCACCGAGGAGCCCGTCCACCGCAACGGCCTCGGCAGCGGCGCCCCGTGGGCGGCGTTCGGCCGCCGGTTGGGCCTGCCGGACTGGGCCCGGCTCAGCCAGATTCCCGAACAGGCCCTACGCAACCTGACGGACCACCACGCCATGACCCTGGAGGACGCCCTCCAGTCCACGGGCTGGCTGCCCGACTGGCACGGCCGCGGCGCCGAGGTAATCCGGGTCAGCGCCGCGGACCTTCGCCCGGGCGACCTGGTCGTCGAGGCAGCCCAGCCCGACGCCGAAACCCAGCAGCTGCTCACCGTACGCCGCGCCGGTGCCGGCCCGACCGCTTCCGACCGCGCGGCGGCCGCCACCGCTCGCGGCATCATCAGCCGCTCCACCGCCGGTGCCCTCCCGCGCCCGGCCCGGCTGGCCGAACCTCCCACCCGGCCCACCCCAACCCGGTCCCGTTAGCCCCTCCGAAGGAGTCCAGCCCTGCCCTCCACGAGCTCTCCCCGGCCTCCGAGCCCCGACGCCACACGCCTGCGGGCCGCAGCGGACGCCATCGATGTCGTCGCCGCCGCTCTGCCCGGCGCCTACCGGGAGGAAGGCCCGCCGGGTGTGCGCGAGTTGGCCCAGCACGTCGGCGACATCGGCGACCGGCACACCCACCTGGTCGCCACCGCCGCCGTACTGGCGTCGTCGCCGCGTGCCGACAGCACCCGGCGGGCCACGGCCCGCGCACTGGCCGACGCCGGCGCCGAGGTCGGACGGGCGATGTCCAGCATCAGCCGTGCCGTCGCGATGTCCGCTCGCCTCCACGAGGTCGCGGGCCTGAGCAGCCCGCACGCCGAAGCCGTCCGCGAGCGCGCCGGACGCGAGCTGAACCTCGCGCTGTCCCATACCCGGCTCGCGCTCAACGGCGCCGGCGACACCCTGCGCCAGCAGGCCCGCTCGGGCCGTGACTCTGCCGCTCTGCCCCCGGTGCGCAGCCGGGCCGCCCTCGCCCGCACCGCCGGGGCGCCTGCCCCCACGTCGTCCACCACCCCGTCGGCCGGCTCGGCCGCGCCCACCACCCCGGCCGCGGCCCACCACCGCTAGCCTGACCCAGGAGCCACCCATTCCCCGACCGAAGTACCAAACCATCGATTGTGAAGCCGAGTTGGCGCAGTTGGCCTCCGTCTTCACGCTCATCGCGGAGAACCTCGACCAGGCGACCCGCGTGGCCGGCCGTTCCCACATGGTCAAGGCCATCTCCGAGGAGTGCGAGAACGCCAGGACCGTGATGCGGCGCTGCTCGGCCCGGATGCACGACCTCCTCGGGGCCCCAGAGGCCGAGGACCCGGTGCGCCTGGCGGTGGCGGCGTCGGCCTTCCGCACCGGGCGGGCGCGGGCCGCCACCGTCCACCTCCACCTCGCCCAGGCCCTGGCCATCCTCGTCGACGACACACCTCCGGCCCGAGGAGACGACACCGAGGGTCGTGAGC
The DNA here is from genome assembly GCF_053598475.1 of Kitasatospora sp. NPDC001119. NCBI lineage: Bacteria > Bacillati > Actinomycetota > Actinomycetes > Kitasatosporales > Streptomycetaceae > Kitasatospora > Kitasatospora sp. NPDC001119. The sequence continues at coordinate 148,003 of NZ_JBSFKI010000025.1, read as the reverse complement.
GGGAGCGGCGCCTCAAGAACCAGATGCTGTGCGCCGTCAACGAGGGGTGGAGCACCGCTGGCGCCGCGGGGAGCGAACTGGTGACGCTGAGCGGGCAGCTGCCGGCCGCTGCCACGCCTGCGACCGCCCGCCCCCGGCGCACCCCTACCGTCTCCGCCACGGCGCCTGCCGCCGCCGGCCAGCCGGCCACAGCCGCGGGCCGCCGCCGATGACCGATATCCGCGAGGAGGACGTCCAGCGTCTGGCCGACCTCGCCGACCGCCTCGCCGTCATCCGTCGCGGCCTTCGCCAGACCGCGAGACGGCCGCGGGCCGAACAGCCGGACCTCCTGGCCCGGGACATCGGCGCCCTGGCGGACTACGTCGTCTTCGCGTCCCGGCTGCGCGCCGAGCTCTCACACCGCCTTGGGCCGGCGCCGGCGAACTACGGCGAGGACTGGGGGCCCGCGTTCGCCGCCACCCGCACCAGCCCCGTCCTGCACAAGCTCACCGAACTGCTGGACGACGCCTGCGACCTGGCCGACCAGAGCCGCCCCCGCGGCCAGTACCGTTCGCGCTTCCAAGCCGCCGGTCTGGACTTGCGCGTCTCGGCCCAGTTCGCCTCGGCCGACGCGGATCTCACTCAGGTGATCGCCACGATCCGCCGCTTCCGCACCGGGCTCGGCAAGGTCCGTGCACGCGAACTGGAGCAGCAACAGCAGGCTGTGGCGGACCCCACCGGGCCCACGGCCCGGGCAGGCGCCGCCCGTGGGAAGGCCAGGGGCCAGGCCTCGGTGGTCAAGGAGACGGCCGACACGGCAGAGCGGCGGGCCGGGGCCTCCCGGGTGGTCTCCCGTCCCCCCTCGCCCGCCGCATCACCGGCCCCGGCAGCCCCCCGCCGGTGACCCCCGCCGTGTCCCCCTGACGATCGGAGTGCCCTGAACGACACCGACCCCACGGCCGTGATGCGGTCGCTGGCCGACCGGCTGGAGGCCGTACGCCGCACGCTTCCCGGCATCACCGACCACCCCTCCCAGGCCGCGTGGCCGATGACCCACCTGGTGGCAATCGCCGCCGAGGCGTCGGACGAGTACCTCTTCCGGGTCGCCGACCCCAAGGCCGACCGCCTTGCCCTCGCCGCGTTCGCCGCCGCCGCTTCGCGCACCGGTGAGGCCCTGGCCGCCGTGGCCGGTGCCGCGACCCGGCTCCTCGACCCGGGCGGCGCCCACGGAGTCCAGCAGGCGCTCGCCGACGCCGACGCCCTGGCCGCCACCGCCACCCACGAACTGAGCACCGTCGCCGACCTGCTCACCAACTCGGCCCCGGCACCGGTGGTCCCACTGCCCACCGACGAACTGCACCGGCGCCGCACAGCGCAGGCCTCGGCCGCCGCCGCCCGGTCCCGGATCGTCAGCGCCCAGCCCGCGAGCAGCGTCCACCCCGCACCCGCCGGCCCCACAGCACCGGTCATCCCGCTGCGCCGGGGCCACTGACCCTCAGGAGCCCTGCTCTGTCCACTGCGCACCCCACCGCGTGGGAACTCGCGGCGATGCTCGACGAGGTCGCCGCCTCCTGGCCCGGCGTACCCGCGCACGGCCCGCTGCCCGCCCCGGACACCGTCGGCGTACAGCTGGTCCACCTGCGCCTGCTCCACGGCCGACTGGCCGACGCCGCCCTGGCGCCCCTCGACGCGTTCGCCGCGCCCGAGAAGGCCGCCGCCGCCCGTCGCGAACGGCGGGCCACCACCCGGGCGGTCTCGATGTCGGCAGTGGCGCTGCAGCGGATCAGCGAAGTCCTCGAACTCGCCGACACCCACCAGCTCACACCGACGCCCCTCGCCTGCCAGCACGCCCAGTGGCTGTACCAGGACGCCGCCCAGACTCTCACCCTGGCCGCCCGCCACCTGCGCGACAACGGCCCGGCGCCCCGATCGGCCGCCAAGTCCACCCGCCCCGTCGCCGAGGCCGACCGCCCCGCCCGCGGAGCAGCCGCCCGCCTGCGCTCCGCCCTCGCCCGCACGTTCCGCACCGGTCCCGACGCCGCACGCCCCGGCCACCAGCCCGTGGCCGGCCCCTCCACGACCAAGCGGCTCTGATCCCCCACTCCTGGAGTCCGTCCCTGCCCTCCCCCGAAACCCACCTGCCTGTCTCCCTGTCCGGTGCCGCCGACCGCATACGCGTCGCCCGGACCGGCCTCGACGCCCTGCGTCGGCCGGACGCCCTGCACCTGGTGCCCGCGCACATCGAGGCGCTGCGCCGGATCCGCCTGTCCGTGGTCGGGCTCGCGGCGGACCTCACCGCGTCCCGCCCTTCCGGCACGGCGCCCCATCGCGCCGGCCTGGCCCTGCGGGACGCCGCCCTGGGGCTCGCCGAGGTGGACCAGCACCTCGCCGCCGCCAACCGCAACATCTGGCACGACCACGCCACCGGCTCCACCCGGACCGCCGATCCCAGCGGACACCACCTGGCGCTGCGGCGCTCCGAGCTGGTCCTGGACCGCGCCGCCACCGGCCTGCAACTGGCCGCCGAGCGAGCCTCCGCCAGAAGCGGCCTGCGGGCCGGCGCCGCGCGGGTGCGTTCCGCCTTCGCCCGGCGGGCGACTCCCACAGGCGCTCCGGTCACCGCCGCACCGCACACGAGGGCCCTGCCGACGGGCGCCCGGATCAAGGCGTCGCGATGACCGGTCTTCGCATCGGCTCGCTGTGCACGGGCTACGGCGGCCTCGACCGCGGCGTCCGCTCGGTGCTCGGCGGCACCGTGGCCTGGCACGCCGACCCGGCGCCCGGCGCCGCCGCCATCCTCGCCCACCACTGGCCCACTGTCCCGAACCTGGGCGACATCACCGAGGTCGACTTCACCGAGGTCGAGCCGGTCTGTGTCCTCGTCGCCGGGTTCCCGTGCACCGACGTCTCCGTCGCCGGGGGCCGGGCCGGGCTCGCCGAGGGCACCCGCTCCGGGCTGTGGCACACCATCGCCCGCGCCATCCGAACCCTTCGTCCCTGCCTGGTGATCCTTGAGAACGTCCGAGGCCTGCTCTCGACCCCCGCTCGCTCGCATACCGATGGCGACGTGGAACCGTGCCCGTGGTGTCTGGGAGACACCGGAGATGAACATCATCTGCGGGCACTCGGTGCCGTACTCGCAGACCTGGCCGACGCAGGGTACGACGCGCGCTGGCAGGTGCTACGCGCATCCGACGTCGGAGCACCCCATCGGCGTGAGCGGGTCTTCATCGCCGCCTGGCCTGCCGACCCCGCGGGCGAGGGACTCCCGGGGCCCGGACGCCGGGCGGGAGGACCTCGGCCACGTGGTCACGCTGCTGCTCACCCCGACCTCGAACCTGGGCTCGATCGGCGGCTCCCAGCACCCGGACCTCCGACGGGCCGGCGGCCACGGCCCCAACCTGAGCGATCTGGTGGAGCACCTGCTGCCGACCCCGCGGGCGAGCGACGGCACCAAGGGAGGCCCCAACCAGCGCGGGAGCCGGGGCGATCTGACCCTGCCGAGCGCGGCGGCGAGGCTCCACCGGACCTCGAAGGCGAGCATCTCCGGGGGCCCTTCCAGGACCGGCCGCAAGGGCCTCGGCCCGCCCCCGCCGCAGCCGGAGCTGCCGATGTGGCCGCCGCCGCGGCCCGCTGGGGCGAGTACGCCGCCGCCATCACCCGCTGGGAGCGAATAACCCGCCCGGCACCCGATCCCGTGGATTCCCGAGGCCGCCTTTCCCCGGAATTCGTCGAATGGGCAATGGGCCTAAAAAAAGGCCACGTGACGCAGATCACGTCACTTTCCCGGTCCGCTCAGCTGACCGCTCTGGGAAACGGTGTCGTCCCCCAACAGGCCGCACTGGCAACCGAGTTGCTGACCTCTGATGTTCCTCTCTGTGGAAATCACCCGGCGCTTCCCCGGTGAATTCCAGGCGCCCATACCCCATGGCATAGCTCCTGAGCAAGGGATTGGCCGGCGGGCAGAGTCGTTTCCACCGACGCACGAACGATTCCCCAGGAGCCGCCCTTGTCCACCCCTACGTCCGCCGATCCGCCCGGCCGTCCGGCGGTCTCACCGGAGACCGTGGCGGAGTGGCGTGCCACCCTGGCCCGCCTCCAGGCGGAACGCGACTCGATCGCCATCGTGGCCGAGCGCCTCGCCGAGGAGCAGGACGAAGCCGATCCCGCCTCCGAGCTGCTGGTCGAAGACGCCCTGGCAGCGGAGGCGGACGGCGCCCCGGAGGAGTCCGACGCGGTGTCGCTGACCGTCCTCGCCTTCGACGACGACGCGCTGGCCGCCGAGGTGGCCACGATGGTGCCGTGGGTCGACCACATCCTGCTCGGCGTCTACGGGCAGGAGATCACCAGCGGCAGGCCCTGGTGCGCCCGGTGGCCCGAGCACGACGAGGCGCTGGCCCGGATCCACCACTGCTGGCTGGCCTGGCAGGAGCTGACCGACTCCCGCTCCGGCGCCACCGGGCCCAGCGTCTGGCAAAGGGACCACCTGGAGCCGCTGCTGCTCAAACTCCGCGCCGCGGACGGGCCGTTCGGCGCGTGCACCACCAACCCCGACCACCCGCACCACCGGCTACTGCCGCACCCGCCGCACACCGATCCGGACTCCTTGCCCCAACCCGGGGTGCCCCGCATCTCCGTCTAGCCGAGGACCGCCCGTGACCGCCGCCCTGCTCGACTTCGATGCCCACCCGGCGGCGCTCACCGACCTCGACCAGCTCCCCCGGGACCTGCGGGACGCCGCCGTCGACCACCTGCGCCGCCTGGTCCGCTGCCAGCAGCGCGGGCCTGTCCTCGGCCGGCGGGGCCTGTGGGACCTGACCGGCTGCCGCCGGATCTACCTCGACCACGACCGCTTCTGGCGCCTGGTCTACCAGGAGCGCCCGCCCCGGGCCGCCTCCGGGTGCGGCGAGATCTACCTGCTCGCCGCTGGACGCCGCAGCGGCCACCAGGTCTACAACACGGCCGCCCGCCGCCTGCAGCTGCTCACCGACGCCTCCGCGGCCTGACCCGCCCGCCGCCGCCCGTCTTCCTCCACGCGAAGGACCACCACCATGCCCTCCTCCCCCCTCGCCCAGGCCCAGCGCATCCAGGCCGCCGTGGCCGTCCTCGGTCCGCAGGACACCATCTCGCTCCTGCGCCTGCTCAAGCTCGCCGACGGCACCCGGCCGATGTCCGACCTGGCGGAGAAGTCCCACGGGATGACCGAAGCCCAGCTGGAGCGGCGCCTGGACGCGATGGAGGAGAACGGGCTGGTCACCCGTCGGCAGGAGGCCGGCACGACCGTCGTCTCCGCCACCCGGGCGGGGCGCGAGGCCGTCTCCTACCTCCAGATCCCCGTCACCCGCTGGGCCTCCGCCCACCAGGGCGTCCCGGAGTTCGGGACCGGCCCGGGCGCCTACACCGAACAGGCCCTGGCCACACTCAACCGCGCCAACACGGTCGCCACCATCATGGCGCTGGACGCCTACGGGGAGCGCGCGTACCCGAGCGAGATCCTCGACGCCGCCCTGCCCGCCGGCATGAACCCCGGCAACCTCTACCAGCGGCTGCAGCAGCTGGAGGCGGACGGGATCGTCGAGCGCACCGGTGAGCCGCGCTACTACATGTACGGGCTGACCACGGCCGGCAAGGCCCTCGCCGATCCGCTGGAGGCCATCGGCCGCTGGGCCCAGCGCCACCTCCCGGCGCCTCCCCGCTCCGAGACGACCGTCCGCCGCGCCGGAGCGCGCACCACCGCTCCCGCCGCGCCCGCCCGTCCGGCCCCCGCGAAGCCCTCGCCCAGGGCCGCAGCCCCGGCCGTGACGCAGGCGCCGTCGCCGTCGCAACTGGCCACCACGCGCGCCAAGGCCGCCTCGGTCCGCTCGGCGACCGCCTCGCTCGTCTTCAGCCACGAGGCTCCGCCGCAGCCCGCCCCTCTCATCTCCAACTCCACCGCCGCCAAGCGGCGCTGAGGACCCCCATGGATTCCACCACCACCCCGTCCGCCCCTCGGGCGCGCCGTACAGCCGCCTCTGGCCCGAAGCCGAAGCCGCGGGTCAGGCCCGTCCTTCCCGACCCCTCCCGGAGCAGCCGGATCGTCGGCGTCCGGCCCGCCTATCTCGCTCTCGGCTCGCTCACCTCCGTCGCCCGCGCCCGCAGGGTCCTCCAGGAGGCGTCCTGGGCCGACGCCGCGCGGGACCAGGGCCACGTGTTCTCCCGCGGCGGCGTCGAAGTGGTGCTGCACGACCCCGCCGACAAGCGGTACCAGCGCGAGGCGCTCACCGCTCAAGGACCCGGCTGGCACGCCACGTTCAGCTCGCAGACCCCCGACGAGGTCCTGGCCTCAGCCGCCGAGGCGCTGGTCGAGGCCGCCATGGTCAGCGAGGAAGGGGCACCGGACCGGTCCGATCTCGACGATGCGCTCTCCTGCCTGTCCGATGCCGGGTGGGAGGACGCGGACGCCCTCGGCCGCGGGGTCACGCGGGTCACCTCGCCCGACCATCTCGCGGAGGTCCTGTGCCCTCCCGACCAGGAGGCCTGGCTGGTCACCGTCGGATTGGACGGCGAGGGCTGGGAAGCCGAACTGGTGGGCGACTGCCCGGAGGCGCTCGTCGAGAGCGTCATCGGCTGCCTCGCAGCCGAGTCCCCGGCCCGCCGCCGCAGCGCCGATCTGCCGAACGCACTGCACCGCTACCTGGAGATCGGGCCGGACCCGTACCGCTCCGACGCCGCCCGCCAGACCTCGCCGTCCGCCCGGGCCGCAGGTCCCGCCGCGACCGTCGTCACCCCCGCCCAGAGCGCTACCGCAGCCCTTCGGAGGAGCCGTTGACCACCACCCGCCATGAGGCGACCGCGCTGCTGACCGCCGACCTCCAGGAGGAGTCGGAGCAGGTCCAGGCGCTCGCCCGCGCCCTCAACCTGCCCCACCACGCCCTGGACCCGGTGCGGCTGCTCAGCCGCAACCTGCTGAGCGCCCTGGTCCACCTCGCCACTGTCAGCGCCTCGGCCGCCGCCGTCGTGGACGCCGCCGACCCACCCACCGGCGCCCACCTCCGCGCGCTCGCGCGGATCGAGCAGGCACAGCAGGCCCTGCTGTCCGCCGGCGGCTCGATGGCCACCGTCCTCGACCAGCTGACCTCCCCCGACCGCACCATCACCGACGCCGCCGGGCTCGCCCAGGCCGGACGCCTGCGCGCCGGCGCGCTGCTCACCAGCGCGAGCGCCCACCTCGGGGCCGCCGCCGCCGCGCTGCGCGCCGCACCACCCGGCTGATCCCGCCACCCGCACCACCAGGAGACCCCGCCGCCCGCATGCACCCCGCTTCCACCTCCCGGCCCCGCCCCGCCACGCGCGACGTCCTCGCCCGCCCGCACGTGCGCGCACTGCTCGCCGGAACCCTCGTCGGCCGCCTGCCCACCGCGATGGCCCCCCTCGCGCTGCTGCTCGCCGTACGGGCAGCCGACGGTCCGGTCGTGCTCGGGGGCGTACTCGCCGCCCTCTACGCACTGGCCGGCGCCATCGGACAGCCCCTGCTCGGCCGGCTCGTCGACCGCTCGCGCCTGGGAATCGTCTCGGCCCTCGGGGCGAGCGTGGCGTTCGTGGCGTTCAGCCTGCTCGCCGCGACCGACCCGGCCGCCCGGCCGCTCGTCGCCGCAGTCCTCGCCGTCCTCGCCGGTGCTGCAACACCGCCGCTGGAGGCCGGACTTCGCGCGCTGTGGCCGCGGCTCGTACCCGATCCGGCCGAGCAGCGGGTGGCCTTCACGCTGGACAGCGTCAGTCAGGAGATCGTGTTCGTCGCCGGGCCCCTGGCCGCCACGGCCCTGTGCGAACTCCTCTCCCCGGCCGCCGCGTTGTGGGCGTGCGGGGTCATCGGCGGCATCGGCGCCGTCGTGGTCGCCACCCGACCGCCCGCCGGCTGGCCGCCGGCCGAGCGGCGCGAGGTCCACTGGAGCGGACCTCTGCGCTCGCGCGGCCTGCTGGTCCTGCTCGCCGCGATGCTCTGCCTCGGCGCCAACCTCGGCGCCTTCAACGTCCTGGCCATCGCGCTCGCCGACCGCACCGGGACCGGGTGGCTGACCGGGCTGCTGCCCGCAGCGCTGTCCGTCGGCAGCCTGCTGGGCGGGATCGCCTACACCCGCTCCCCCTGGCCGCTCTCCCCCCAGCGCCAACTGCTCGCCGCGGCCGGCGGGTACGCGCTGTCGTTCACGCCGATGCTGTTCGCCACCGCTCCGCTCGCCGCCCTCGCCTTCGCCGTCGCACCCGGCCTCTACCTCTCCCCGCTGCTCGCCACCGCCTTCGCTCTCTGCGACCGGCTGGCGCCCAGGGGCACCGCCACCGAGGCCGCGGCCTGGCTGGTCGCGGTCGTCGGCGTCGGCCAGGCCCTCGGCACCGCCGTCGCCGGCCGCCTCGCCGAACACGGCACCGCCCCCGTCGCCACCCTGACGGCATTCGCCGCCGTCCTGGCCGCGGCCGTCCTCCTCCCCCGCACCGACCTGCTCAACCCCCACCCCACCACCTCTCAGGAGACCAGCACTTGACCACCAGCACCACCGCCGCCGCTCGCATCCGCATCGTCTGGGACTGGAACGGCACCGTCCGCGACGACCTCGGCGACCACGTCGCCGCGCTCAACGCCACGCTGCCCGCCCTCGGCGGCCGTCCGATCGACGTCGACACCTACCGCTCCCAGCACCGGGTGCCGATCCGCTCGTTCTACGACCACCTCCTCGGCCGCTCGATCAGCGACGAGGAATGGACCAGCAACGACGCCGCCTTCCTCGCCGTGCTCGACCAGCGCCCGGTCCAGCTGCGCTCGGGCGTGAGGCAGGTGATGCTGGGCCTGCGCGCCCGCGGCATCCGCCAGTCCCTGCTCTCCCTCGCCCCGCACGAGCGGCTGCTCCACGAGGTACAGCAGGTCGGCATCGCCGGGCTGATGGACCGCATCGACGGGCGCATCGGCCCCTCCGTCTCCACCAAGGCACCGGCGCTCGCCGCCCACCTCGCCGCCCTCGGCCCCGGCATCGATCCGGCCACCGTCATCGTGATCGGCGACAGCGCCGACGACGCGGTCGCCGCCCGCGCGGTCGGCGCGATCCCGGTGCTGCACACCGGCGGCCTGCACTGCCCCCAGCGCCTGGCCACCGACGGCGCCCCGCTGGTGGACACCCTGGCCGAGGCCGTCGAGGTCGGCCTCGCCGCCGTCGCCGCCCGCGCGTCGGCCACGCTGTGAACCGGCTCTCCGACACACCCACGCCCGTGTCCGCCGACCCGACGATGATCGGCACCGCGATGGTGCTCCGGGAGTTCGACATCGGTCACCCCAGGGACATACCCGGTGGGCGTGACGACGAGGGAAGCCTGCTTGGCAGCTCGGCCTCCGAGGTCCTCCGGGTCGCGCGCCGCCTCGACCACGTCCAGCAGAACATGGTCGCCAGCGCCCGCAGCATCCGCGGCGACGTACAGCGCGTCATCGACGGCCTCGACACCGACATGCCGCTGACCACCGGCGTGCTCGGCACCAGCGCCCACACGCTCGACCTCCTGTGCGCCCGCCGCGCCGAAATCCACCAGCGCCTGGATCGCCTCATCGGGCTGCACAAGCTGCTGGCCGCCCAGACGCCGGCCGAGCCCGCCACGCCGGAGCGGGCGCCGGAGCGGCAGCGCGCGGCCGAGCCGCCCCGGCCGGTGAAGCTGAGTCCCTCCCAGCGCCTGGCCCTCGACGCCGTCGCCCGCGGCGAGGTCACCGTACGGTCGAGCGGCATGCGGCACGGCGAGCAGATCATCAGCCCGGGTATGCGCGTCAGCACCGTGTCGGTCAACTGGCTGATCGACCGCAAGCTGGTCGGGCACGACATGAGCCGGTCCCTGTATGTGGGACGAGAGCTTCGGCTGACGCCCGCAGGTGCCCGGGTGCACGCCTCCCTCTCCGGGAGCCCCGGCACCGAGGCGGCACCCACCACCGCTACTTCGCCAGGCCAGGGCCCGGCACAGGCGGCCAGCACCCAACCGCCCCGCACGGCGAAGGCGGCACGATGACCACCATCGGGCCAGCCACGGGCCCGGCACCCGCCAAGCTGGTCGACGGTGCCCCGGCGTTCGCCGGGCGCCTGCTCGTCCTGGAGCGTCTGGGCCTGGACACCTACGGCCTGGCCGACCGGCACACCGAGGCGGGCGAGCTGCGAAGCCTCGCCCTGCTGCTGGCGCGGCAGGCGGAACGGGTCGACGACGCCGACCAGGAACTGCGCCGCCACGCCGACTTCGCGATCCGGCGCCTGGAACGGACCCGCAGCGGTGACCACCAGGAGGCCGAGCGATGGGGCCTGCTGTCCTCCCTCGGCCGCGACATCGAAACGCTCGCCGCCCGCTACCACCTCGCCGTCGAACACCTCGGCATGGCCATCCACTTCTACCGGCAGGCCACCGAACCCACACCCACCAGAACAACGGCTCCCGAGCGCGTCCTGGCCTCACGTGCCCGGACCAGCGCCACTTCCACCGCGCCGCAGCACGCCGCCGACCCGGTCCGATCCGGCGTCCAGGCACCCGCATTCGCGCCCGAACCGGCGCCGCCGCCCCGGTCCGCGAGCGCCCGGACACGCTGACCCCGATGGAGAACACCAGCTGACCACCACCCCACCCGCCCACCGGTTCCTCCAGATGCTCGCGGCCCCCGGCACCGTCCGCACCCTGCTCGGGGCCCGCCACTACGAACTGGACGACCAGTTCCGCCACGGTCCTCCCGCCAGCCACGGCATGGAACCCTCGCAGATCAGAGGCCACCTCCAGCGTCTGCAGGACGCTCGCCTGCTCGACCCAACCGGCTGTTACGACATCGCTCGCCAGTCCACGACGCAGGCCGCCCGCGAGCTGTCGCCCGTCTGGATGAGCGCGTACCTCACCGCCCAAGCGCTCGGCCTGGTCCGGCTTGGCCCGCACATCGCCGAACCGATCGAAGAGCTTCTGTACCTGGCCGCCGCCGAGGCGAGCCCCGGCGCGGTGCGGGCCCTGCCCGAGCGGCCCGCACCTCACCGGGACCTGGTCGCCCACCTCCTCGACGGCGGCGCCGGCGAACTCGCGGCCCAGCTGCCCGCGGACACGGCCCTGAGCTCCGGGCAGTCGCTCTACGACACCTCGGCGAACACCGCGCTGCGTCACCTGCGGATCATGTACGACGCCCTCGACGCGTGGCACGACCGCTACCACGCACCAGGACGGGCAGCAGCCTCGACCGCGCGCAGCGCCCGGACGGCCGCCGCCGAACCGGGCACGGACACCACCGCCGTGGCGAGGGAGCCCGTCACCCGCCGGGTGCCGCGCCGATGACCGAGACCACCGGCACCGACTTCGGCCTGGCCGGTCTGGACCCTGCCACCGCGGACGACGCCGTCGGCGCCCGCGTCCTGCACCACAGCGGTGCCGACTTCACGATGGAGCACACCCAGGGCTTGCGCACCAGCGCCGTCCTGGGCGCGGTCGACGGCCGTTACATCGCCGCCGTCATCACCCGCGATCAGCGCGCCGGCACCTACACCATCCACCTGCACCACACGGGCGACAGTGCCGACGCCCGCACATGGCTGGCCACCCAGGCGGCACGGGCGACCGCCTCCGCGACACCGACTGCGGCCCGCCGCGCCGCCGCCACGGCGCGCAGCACCCGCACCAGCCCCACCGGCCCCGGCCCGGCCGCCGCCTACGCCGCGCCCGCAGGCCGATCCGCAGTTCGGCACCACTGACCCAGGAGACTCCATCGCCCTCACCGCAAGTTCCGCCCTCGGCTTCACGTACGATCTGGAGCCCGCCGACGAGGAGAGCGAGGAAGTCCTTTCGCTCCTTGTCAGCCGCCAGAGTGCGTTCATGGTCCTCACCGCGCAGCACCGGGCCGACCCGTCCACCCGGCTGCGCACCAGCTATGTGATCGCCTTCGACAGGTCCGCCATCTACGGCGTCCCCGGTGAGCCCGACATCGTCGCCGTCCACCTGCAGCGTGACGACACCGCCGGCACCATCCGGGCTGCCATGACGACCGAGGCGCTGGTGCCGCTGGCCGAGCGCTGGCTCATCTCCCGGGGCGCAGACCCCGAGCAACTCGCCCAGACCGCGATGCCCATCCGCCCGGCCGACCCGCTCACCCGGCAGACCGAGGAGTTCCTGCGTTCCTCCGGTGACCGCTTCACCGTACGCAGCAGCTACACGGACGAGGGCGAGCCGTACGAGATCTGGGTCATCGCACAGGACACCGCCCCCTCCCCCGTTGAGGCTCCGGTGAGGGTCTGGCACAACCGGCGGCAGGTCGGCGACGACACGTACACCCTGCGCGAGGGCGGCTTCGCCGACCTCGACGCCGCGTACGCGTGGACCCGGGACACCAGCGCCCCGCTTCCGCCCGTCACCTCGCCGAGCGCCCGCGCCGCCGCCGCCCGCCAGAGCACCGTCCCGGCCGCCGGCCGGTCCTATCTCAACCCGACGTCAGTTCAGCCACCGCCCGGCCCCGGGCGTCCCCGTACCCGCTGATTCCGCCCCGACCACCTCACCCAGAGTGCCCTTGACCGCGACCTCGCACATCCACGTCCAACCCCTCTACCTGGCCGGCCGACCGGTCGCCCGCCGTGTCGGCGCGCTGCCCCGCGCATCCCTGCACCAGCTGACGACACCGACGGCCGCCGGGCTCCCCGAGGACCGGCGCTCGGCGGCCGGCCTGCGGTTCACCCGCCCCGTGCGGCTGCGCCCGGCCGCCGCCACGATCGGCCCAGCCCCGGGCGCCACCGGCCCCTCCAGGAGCCTCCGGTGAACGACACCGCCTCCAGCGCAGCAGCCAGAGCGCAACGGGCCACCCGTGAGCCGATGTTGGCCGCCTTCGCCCAGACGCTCGCGCCTCGCCTGCCCGGTGAGTGGGTCGCCGACGTCATGGATCTGCCGACCACCGCCGCCCGCACCGCACTGCACGACCGGCTCTGGGACCTCGCCACCGCCGACTGGGCGCTGGGCGAGTTCAGGTACACCGACGCCGGGGTCCTGCGCGGCCCGGCGGGCCGCGAACTGCTGGTGCTGCCCCGCCCCGTCCCCCATACCGGGCAGTACATCGTCGCCCCGCTCCTGCCAGCGGTGTTCGGCCGCACGACGGACGACGTCGAGCACCTCTCCCCGCACGGCATCACCGTCTCCCCCGATCCGGCCCGCGCCGCGGCGGCGGTGGCCGGCCGGCTTCTCCCCCGCTACGACCGGGCGCTCCGCAGCGCCCTGCCGGACTTCTCCTTGCCCACCGAACTGCAGCCCTGGGGTGGACCCTTGTCGCCCGCCGACCGCGATCCGGCCGTGCTGCGCGCCTGCGTCCTCGACGTGCTCGCCGTCACCGAGTTCAGCGTGGACGACACGGCCGGTCTGGCAGAGGTCCTCGCCGGGGCCAGCGAGTACGTCGCCGGCTACGCCAGGGCACCGCTGGTCCACGCCGTCACCGTGCAGGCTCTGCTCGCCAGCGCGGGACTCGGCAGCGCCTCCCTCCTCGACCCCGACACCCCGCTGCACCTTCGGAGCCTGTCCGCCTTTCCCCCGGCCGAACAGCAGCGCCTGCTGCGGCAGACCGCCACATGCCTCGCCGAGCCACCGGCCACCCCGAGGTCGTCAGTTGCCCGCATCCGCTCCGCCACCCGCAGCCTGGAGGAAGCAGCCGGCGGGCCCGGCCAGGTCCTGTCCGCCCGCGCGGTGGCCGCACGCCCCGCTCAGGACCACGCGCCCGTCGGCCACGCTCCGGAGCCTGGCGTCCCGAGCACCGGCATCGCCCCGGGGAACCGGAGAGCCCTGCGGTGACCTCCGACCCCCGCTCCCGGCTGGTCTGCATCGCGCCGCCCTACCTCGCCGGCGGCCCGGCCGACTACAAGGAGGTGCTGCACCTCCTGCGCCGCGACCACGGCTGGTTCGTCACCACCCACGGCCACGGCGTGCGGGCCCTCAGCCCGTGCGGCCGGGTGAAGATCCACGAGGCCCGCTGGTCCAGCGACGGCCCGGCGCTGGTCCTGAGCGAGGAGGCTCCGGACAGCAGCCTCCTCTGGTACGCGACGATCAGCCGCCACACCCCCGTCGAGTTCGTCCTGCCCGCCGTCGCCGTCCTCGCCGCCGCGCTCCGCGACGGCCCCCAGGCACTCCACAGCCCGTCGAGCGGCGACGCCGAAGTCGACTTCGAACGCTGGTCCCCCGCCCCGGGATGGACGGTCACCTTCTCCGGCGAGGACTACCAGGTGCACGACCCGCCGGACACCCTGGCCAGCTTCGTCCTGCGCCGGCCCGGCCCGGGCGAGAGCAGCTTCCCACGCCAACAGGAGCCCGGCTACAGCTTCTTCGGCGGCCCCGAGGACAGCCCCCACCACTGGAGCGCCGAGTTCTCCCCAGGCTCCCCGCCCGCGGTAGTGGCCGCGATGTACCGCGCCGTCGCCGACCCCGCACCCGTGGTGCGCCGCCCGGCCGAGGTCCCGCCATTCCACTGGCCCCACGCCGCGATCATCCCGCTCGCCGCCCCCGCACCGGCCCGCAGGATCGCCGCCGCCACGCGCACCACCACCGCACCACCGCAGCCGCCGACGGTGAAGCCGGCCAAGGAGCCCGCCCAGCGCCCCCCTCGCCGCCGGACCCGATGACCCGAAAGGCCCGACCATCCGCACCGCCTCCGAGTACATCGCCGTCGTCGAGACCGCAACCCGCGGCATCAAACAGGCCGCCGCCGACTGGGACGCCGTCAACGACGGCTTCTGCGACGCCGACGGCAACATCGTGGACACCGACGGGTGGGACACCGGCATCATCGCCCGCGACCTGGCCGCCTGGCAGCACTACATGGAGCTCCTGCCGTGCGCGGCCGGCTTCCTGCTGCGGGTCGGCGCGGTGGCCACGGCCGACCCGCCCGACCCGAGGCTCCTCCACAGCAGGCGGGCGCTCAGCACCGCCTACCACTCCAGCTGGCAGCGGATCAACCGCATGATCACCATGGCCCACGAACTCGACCACCCACTGACCGAGGAGATCGCCGCCGAGATCTGGCACGAGATGAACGAGTGGGCCGACCACGCCCCCGTCCTGGTGGACGCCTACCACCGCCTCCACCCCGAACCCGACCACGCCCTCGAACCCCGCTCGGCCGCAACGGCCCGCACCACCACCGCCCTGCCCGCGCCGACCCAAACCCCAGCCGCCCGACCCGACGCCACCCAGCCCCCGCGAACGCCCCGGAGAACACCCTGACTTCGCCCTTCCCCGGCACCGACGCGCCCAACGACCCGGACACCTGGCGCGAGTACTTCGTCTCACCTCGCTACCTCACCCCCGGCGCAGGCATGCCCGACACCGCCATCGGCCGCCTCGCCAACGCCCGCTGGCTCATGGGCGACGACCCAGTGGCCAACGTGTACCTCGCCTCGCCGGACCTTCGGATCCGGTTCGGCTTCCTCCCTGAGACTCCCGGCCCGCTATGGAAGGCCACAGCCTCCCCCGACCCCTTCCACGGCGCACCGGCCTGGATCGTCACCATGGACGACAACACCCCCGCCGAGATCATCGCGGACTTCGCCACCGACCTCGTCACCGCCCACGCCGAAGGCCCCAAGCACTACCTGACCGACACCTACCCGACCACCCTCGACGAGACCCTCGCCGCGGCGGGCTGGCACACCGTCGAGGACGAACGCCTCACCCACCTGCCGTGGCAGTCGCCCGACGGCTACGCCGAGGTCCACCACCTCCCAGGGGACCTGGACCCGAAGGACGAACTCGCCGGCACCAAGGCCCGCTGGGTGATCAACGGAGGTACCGACAACGAACGCTGGTGGATCACCGCGTCCTCAGGAACACCGACCCGCCTGGTGTCCTCCCTGTACGCCGCCGTCGTCAACCCGGCCCCCGTCCGCCGCTACGGCGCCGACCTGCGCGCGCTGCCCGCACAGGCCACCGTCAAGCCGGTAGCCCCGGTCCGCGGCAACTCCCGTGCCCTGGCCGCACACGCCGGAAGCGCCCTCATCCGCTCCGCCCAACCCGCCAGCACCATCTCCCCGGTGCCGACAGCCTCCCCCGGCACGGAGCGCCGGACGTTCTCCCGATAGTGTCCGAAGCTCCCCAACCGCACACCCACATCGTCATGTTGCGCCTCCATCCCGAGCTGTCAGGTCTTGATGGAGGTGGCGCAGGGCCAGGTCAAACCGGAGAACTACCATCCGGGCTGTGCTGTAGCGCGTACGTCCGCTGCTGGACCAGATCGGTCACGACGTATCGGTGCTGGGCGCAGCTGCGGGCGGCGGCCTCGACGGCGGGCAGCAGTCGGTGCTCCGCATAGATGACGACGCCGTCCTCCGCGTACCAGCGGACGTCGCGATCGGTGAGGCGGGCAGAAACGAGCCGAGCCGCACGGCACTGCCATCCCGTGGCGCTGGTGGCGAGGAGGTGATCGGCCACCTCCCCGGGTGAGTGCTCCGGCGCCCCCGTGTCGTACCCCTCGCGCAACCCGAGCCCGACGAGCACGTCGCCGTTCCCTTGGTCGGTACCCCGGGTCCATCCGGTGGCCGCGACCAGCCGGTGCACGGCGGCATCGCACACCGACGTGTCCGGCGTGCCGTACGTACGGCTCGGGTCCCGGTACACCACCACCTCGTCCACCGGCTCGTCGGCGGCCCCCGGCAGGAAGGCCGCGACCGGCCACGTACGAGCCAGGTCGGTCAGCACGTGCCGGACCCACTGGATCGACACTGCGGTTGGCAGGTACAGCGGTTGCGTCCAAGCGCCCTCCGCGGAGGCCACCTCGATGTAGCGCGTCGTCATGGGACGACTGTGCAGCAGATGAATGGGCCTCGACCTGCGGTTCCGACTTTCCCGTTCATAACCTTCCCCGAGACTCCGCCGGGTTCATAGACAGGGCAGCTCCGGCCCGGCCTGGGGGCGCTCGTCGTTCCCGGCGCTCTTGTTCGCCTCCGGCAGACGCCACAAAGTACGCAAACAGACCATCGGCAAGCGACCATGAACGCCTTCGACAGGAAGGTGTTCCTCATGACCGTCGCGGTCACCGCCCCCACCGTCCCCGGGCTCGTGCAGGGCGGTCCCTTCGAGCACCGGAAGTGGCTGACCGGCGAGGGCAGCCCCTACCTGATCAGCGACTTCCTGGCCCTCCACCAGTGGAGTTGGGTCATCGACCCGCGCGGCAGCATCCACGCCGCGTCGCCCGACACGCGCGTCTACCTCGGCTACGCCCCCGACGATCCGACGGTGGACACCTGGACGATCGCGGTCACCGGCACCACCCGCGATCCCGGCTGGAAGGCCGTCTTCGACCGTAACGCGCCGGTCGAGCTGGTCCTCGACCTGCTGACCGCAATGTACACCCGCACCACCCGCTGAACCGGAAGGGCTTGGCCATCACCACCGGCAGCAACACCAGCGAATCCGACATCACCCGGGACCTCACGTCCGCGCAGTACCTCGCCATCGCCGGAACCGTCTCCACCGCCGTCTCCGCCGCGATCTGCGCGGGTCTCCATGAACCGCTGGTCGCCCTCGCGATGCTCCTGACCTGCCTCCAGCAGATCGCTCTCCAGATGAAGCTTCAGCGCCTCCAGCGCGCCACGGTCACCGCCTTCGCCACCGGCCGCATTCCCCGCCAGCGCGACAAGTCCAGCTGATCACCGCACCCGCTCCGCCCTTCACCAGGAGGCAGCCCGTGAAGTCCCCCGCGCCGGCCCAGAGCAACCACCGCCTACGCCTGGTCGTCCGCGGCCTGCTGGCCACCGGCATCGTCAGTGCCGTCGGATTCGGCGCGCTCAGCGCCTACAACGCCCTCGCCCACCACGCCGTCGACAGCGGTTCCCTCATCCTCTGCGGCTCCTTCACCGTCTTCACGCTCGAAGTCGCCCGGTCCTTGGACGACCTCACCGACGCCGACGTCCTGGCCCTGCTGCGCGCCGCCCCGCTACCGTACAGCCCGGAGTCCGTGGCCCGTGACCTGGGCCGTCGGCCCGGCCCCGTGCAGCTCAGCCTGGCCCGGCTGGAGCGGGAGGGGCGGATCGTCGCCATCGACGCTGCGGGCGCAACGGTCCACTACCGCGCCCGCTGAGCACCTGCCCCCGCCCGAGAGCGAAGTGCCGCTGCCCCTTCCCCGCGCCGGGGAAGGGGCAGCGTGCTGTCGGCCCACGTACGCCCTGCAAGGGCATCCGCCGATCCGGGTCGGTCGCCGCGCGACCTAGGACAGGTACGTGCCGCGGAACAGGCCGTCGAAGCCCAGGCCTTGGTACATCTCCTCGAAGGAGTCCCACGTGCGCTCCTCGCAGGATTCGTCGCGGGCCTCGGCGACGTCGCTCGCCTCCAGGTCGGTCTCGCGCCATTCGTGGGCGCACCGGCAGCGTACGAAGACCAGGTTCGGGTGCACGTGGATCAGGAGCCAGTCGCGGGTCGCCTGGCACTGGGCGCAGGAGATGAGCATGCCGCGCGGGCTCAGGGGGTTGGGGTGCGGGACGGCGAGCGTGCTCGGGACGGGGTCGGCCGGCTGCGGCTCTTGGCCGTAGCGGAAGTTGGTGAAGTTGGGCCGGTTGTCGTCGCCGCGGTCGAACAGGCTCAAGGAGCCCCCCTCGCTCTCGTGATGTATGGGATAGAACATCCAACATCGAGAACTTTGTTCCACTTTGCCCGATTTGCAAATGTCGGCTCGGTCACACCCCGGCGTCCGCCGATGTGGAGCTGGCCGGTACCAGCGCAGTTGACTTGCGCGGCCCTGAGCCCTCACCCCTGCTACGACGAAGGCCGGGTCCGGTGCGCGCCGGACCCGGCCTTCGGGTTGGGTCAGTCGACGGTGATGTCGAGGTGGTGGGTGGCGTCGGCGAGGTGCTGGAGGCAGCGCTCGGCGGTGGTGTCGCGGGCGACGAGGTGGGCGACGCGGGCGGTGCCGAGGTTGCCGGCGGATGGCAGTGCGACGTGGTCGCCGCTCTGCTTCTCCCAGACGAGGCGTTCCAGCCAAGGCCGTTCGCGCAGTGCGGGGTTCGCCGTCGCGCGGGTGAGGCGGCCGGTGGCGGGGGCGTAGGCCATGTGGATGGCGGCGGCACGGCGCCGGGTGGGGGTGAGGTCGGGCTGCAGGCCGAGGGCGATGTCGGCGGCGGCGAGCGGCAGGTCAATGCCGGTGGCCTCGCGGACCAGAAGGGGGATCAGGTCCCCGGCCAGGCCCCCGTTGACCGCGGTCAGGCGGGGGGTGCTGCCGCCGTCGACGAGCCGCATCTCGACGTGGGCGACGCCGTTGGCGAAGCCGACGGCGTCCAGGGCCTGCACCGCGACGGGACCGACCAGGGCGAGGAGCGGATCTGCGGCTTCGACACTGTGGCCGGCCTCCTCGAAGCACGGCGCAGGCCCGAGGTGCTTGCGGGTCACGGCGACGGGCGTGGTCACTCCGAGGACGGTGACGCACTCGACCGAGATCTCCGGCCCGTCCAGGTACTCCTCGACGAGGGCGCCGAAGCCGTCGTCGGCGTGGGTGGCCCGGGTGTAGGCGACGACGAGGCCGGTGGAGTCGTCGACCCGGCGTACCCCGATGCCGCCCGCCCCGGCGGCCGGCTTGACGACGACGGGGTACCCGATGCGCTCGGCGGCGGCGAGGGCCTGGTCGAGGGAGTCGACGCGGGCGCCGGCGGCCGAGGGGACGCCGGCGGCGGCGAAGGCCACGCGGCCGGCGGCCTTGTTCCGGCATGTGGCGGCGGTGGCCTCGGAGTTGCCGAAGGTGCCGAAGGCGGCGGCGAGGCGGGCGGCGCTGTGCTGGGCGTCCTCGTCCCAGGTGAGCACCCCGGTGATGCGGTGGCGGGTGGCGAGGTGCTCGGCGGCGGCCAGGGCCTGGTCCGGGTCGCGGGTGTCGGTGACCTCGTGGTCGGCGATGTAGGGCAGTTGCCAGGTCGGCTCGCCCTGGGCGAGGAGGACGACGCGGTGGTGCTCGGCGATCTGCTCCAGCGCGTGGCGGCGGTACTTCTCGGTGCCCGAGGAGACGAGCAGGATGGTCGGGGTGGTGCTGGTCAGGGTCTCTCCGTGGGTCGGTCGGTGGGCGGGCCGGCCCGGCGCGGACGCGGTGGGCAACAGGCCGGGTGGGCGGTCAGCGGGTAGGTCGGTGCCGGACGGGTGGCGGTGCTGCGGTCGTGGCCGGAGCTGCGGGTGGGGGCTGGACGGGGAGGTTGCTCGCGCGGGCGAGGGCGGCCTTCATCTGCTGGTCCCGGTCGGGGGCGGGGGTGCCGATCCTGCGTGTGAAGTGCTTGACCAGTGCGGGCAGCGGGCCGTGCGCGAGCCACTGGGCGAAGGGCCAGGCCTCCTGGTTGCGCAGGTTGTCGGTGCGGCGCTGCGCGGGCGCGAGTTCGTGGGGCTCTCCGGTGAGGGCGGCTTGCGCGGCGAGCCAGCCGTCCTGGATCTCCTGGAGGTGGGCGAGTGCTTCCTCGACGGTGTGGAGGCGTCGTAGGTCTGGCCCGACGAGCGGGTCCAGGTGGTCTTCGATGCGGGTGGCGGATCGGATGCCGGCGACGACGTACGGCCCGGTGTCGAGGAGCACCTCGATGTGCCACCAGGCCCTTCGGTTGCGGTCGTGCTCGGATTCGAAGTCCTGAACGCGTCGGTCACGATCGTCGGACCATGGGTGCTCTCCGACCAGGGCGTCGCTCAGGTCCTGGAGGCCGAGGACGACTTCGGCCACGGCCTCTGATCTGGCCTTCCAGAGCGCCTGCCGGTAGCGCGGTGCGATGGTGCCGGTGATCTGGGCCGCCATGGTGGCCGTGTCCGTCTCCTTCGCGAAGCCGACCGGCGTGGCCGGCTCCGGTTCGCCCATGAGGTGGTGGGCGTCGTCGGTACGTGCCGCGCCGACGAGGAGCGGGGTGTCCGCGCCCGGCCGGATCGCGAGCAGGTGCTCACCGGTGGGGCCGGTGAGGGCGAGGGCGGTGTGCGGTGCGGTGGTGCTGGTGAAGCCGGGCCAGGACCAGGACCAGGCCCGGTCGTTCAGGTCGGCGAGGTCGCGGCCCGGGTGAAGTGACAGGGGGCGGGCCGACCAGCCAGGCAGATGGCCTGCCAGGCTCTCGGCGAGCGGCGAGGTGACGGGGTCCGCCGGTCGGTCCGGGAGGGCGTTGCCGTGTTCGTCGAAGTACACGCGCGCGAACCGTCCAGCCATCCCCGGGGGCGAACCGGTCAGCTCGAAGAGGGCTTCACTGCTCGCCCACCGGCCCTCGGGCGTAACGGAGTTGATGCCGTAGACCAGCTTCCAGCGCGGGTGGGTGGCGGGGAGGTGGGCACGCAGGTGCTCGAACGTCGCGAAGTCCTCGGGGGCCAGGTCGGCGTGGGCGATGTGAGCGGTCGGGTCGTAGGGCACGGTGTTCTCCGGATCAGGCGGTCGCTGTCAGGGGCCGGTCGGTGTCGTGGAAGTGTTCCCAGGCGGTGTGGTGGGCACGTAGTCCGCGGAAGCAGGCGAAGGTGCCGGCCGAGACGAGGACTCCGGCCGCTGCGACCAGCAGGTCCAGGTGGCCGGTGGGGCACAGGGCGACCAGGAGCCCGGCGAGCGGGAGCGGGGCGAGGACGAGCAGCACAGTGGTGGCGAGGGTGACGCCGAAGGCTCTGGCGGGGATGAGGCGGGCGCGGGCGGTGCGCAGGACGACGGTCACCGCGCCCTCGCCGGCCGTCAGCAGTCCGACGGCGGTGGCGTAGAGGGGGAGGTTGGGCGCCAGGGCGCTGGCGAGGGTGGCGGTGCACACGGCGGCGGCCGCGGTGGCGCCGACGGTGAACAGGCCGAAGCGGTCGATGGCTCGGCGGGCGGCGGCGACGGCGGCCAGTGAGAGGGCGGCGGCGATGCTCCACACGGTGCCGACGGCGGCGGTGGAGTGGTGCAGGGTCCGGGTGACGGTGACGGCCGTGGAGATCTGGACCAGGCCGGAGGCGAGGTTGACGCAGGCCAGCGCCCCGACCAGCCAGGCCAGCGCGGGGGTTCGGCTCAGGGTGCCCAGGCCGGTGGCGAGGTGGGCCAGCGGGTGGCCGGCGACGGGGTCGATGACGACGTGCAGGTGCGGGCGGTGGGTGCGCACGCTCGCGGCGACGGTGGCGGTGACGGCGGACAAGGTGGCGACGGCCACCAGTAGCAGGGCCGGTCCGGCGAGCAGCAGCAGGCCGCCGATCATCGGGCCGATCAGGAGGGCGGCCTGGTCGGTACCGGTGAGGACGGACTGGACGCGGTGTGCGTGCTCGCCCGCGCGGCGGTCGGCTTCGGCGGCCACGGATTCGTTGGCGAGGTAGGCGGCCTCGGCGAGCATGCCGAAGGCGAGCACCAGCCACGGCCCGGCTCCGACGGCGAGCCCGATGAGGGTGGCGAGGGCGGCGCCGCCGCGCAGCAGGCTCGTGGTCAGGACGGCGGCGCGGGGGCTGTACCGGTCGATGACGGGGCCGGCTCCCGCGACGGTGGCCAGCCGGGGCACCCATTCGAGCGCGACGGCCAGTCCGGTCCATCCGGGCGAGTGGGTGAGGGTGAGGACGAGCAGCGGCACGGAACACATCGCCACGGTGGTGGCGAGCGAGTCGGTGGCGCGCAGGGAGTAGCAGCGCAGTAGCCAGTCGCGGTCGGCCGCGCTGGCGGCTCGGTGCCGCTGGTGGCCGGTGGTCGGGCGGGGCAAGGGCGGTCTCCTGCGTGGGGGCTGCGAAGTGGGGTTGGTTCGGCCGCCGACGGAGCCCTGGTGGCGTCCGTCGGCGGCCGGGTCAGCGGCGCTGCCGCGAGGGGGCAGCGGGTGCGGCAGGTGTGGGCGGGGTCGCCGTGCTGGTGCTCCGGTGCGGCTTGCCGGCGGCGGGGTGGGGAAGCTTCGCGAGGTGCCGCACGCGCCAGGTCAGCACCGCGGTGACCGACCCGGCGGTGTCCAGCTCCCGCCACGAGCGGGCGCGCTCCAGCAGGGTGTCGGGGTCGTGCCCGGCGGCTTCCGCCTCGGCGAGGGCGGCGGCCAGGGCGTCGAACTCCGGCTCGGCGAGCATCCGCCGACCGCCTTCGCCCGGTACCGCCCGCCGCACGGCCTGCTCGTGGCGTTCGCGCACCGCGGCGGGTAGCTGTCGGCCGCGCTCGCGCAGGGCGGCCAGCGGCTGGCCGGCGGCCTGCCGGTACGCCGTCCGCAGGTTGTCGGCCGCCGCGCGGGCGGCGGCGGCCTGCTGCAGGTGGCCCTGCTTGGCGTGCCAGCGACCGGCCGCGATGACGAGCAGGATCAGCGCCGCCAGCGCGCCCGCGGCAGCGGTGGCGTCCGGGCCCCGGTTCGTGGTGTAGCCGCCGGACAGCACCTCGCGGGCCGCGGCCCGTACGGAGCGGGAGTCGGCGTTCGCGGCCCGCACGTGCGAGCGCGAGGCCCGCTCGTAGGCGCGGGCCGCGGCCAGCAGCTCGGCCTTCTGCGCGGGCAGGGCCGTGGCCGCCAGGGCGTCGAGCACCTCCCCGGTCGCCTCGACCACCCCGGCTGCGGCCTCGGGCTCGCCATCCAGGAGGCCGATGGCCTCCAGGACCGTGTCCGCGGCCCGCAGCCGCGCGGTGGCTGCCGGAGAGCGGCGGCCAGCCGGCCTTCGGCCGCCACCGTCCCGTGCCGTCCCTTCTGGCTTCTCCCGGCGCTCCGGGACCGGAGCGCCGAGGCGGCGGCGGATCTTGGGCAGGGTCAGGTCGGGAGCAAGTTTGTACCCTCCGAACCACACCGGCTCGCCGTTGGCGTCCCGCTTGCCGACGACGGCGACGCTGTAGCCGAGGGTGTCGCCGGACGGGCCCACCTTGCGGTTGACCAGCACACCAGCGGTCTCCAGCCGGGCGAAGAACTCGGCCTCGCCGCCGGCACCGGCGAGGGCCTGGCGGACCGCGTCGCGCAGCTGCTGCCGGCTCGTGTCCGCCTCGCCCAGGCGGGCGGCCTTGTGCTTCTCACGGTTGGTTGGCTCCTTCGCGGCCGTGCCGTCACCAGCGTTGAGCTCGCGCAGCCCCCACTCCCGTTCGATCGCGCGGCATTCGGCCTGGGCCCGGCGGAAGTCGAACTCGATGTCCGCCTTCCGCAGGTCGCCGCGCACGATGGTGGCGGCGATGTGAATGTGGTCCTCGGCATGCCGCACGGCGACCCACCGGCAGCCGTCCGGGTCGCCCTCCTCCGCGATGCCGGTGGCCGCGACCACCCGGCGCGCCACCACCGCCCACTCCTCGTCGCTGAGCAGCCGGTCGTCGGGAGCCGTACGGACCGAGCAGTGCCACACGGGCTTCTTCAACCGGCGCCGGGGACCGCGCTGGTCCACCCGCAGGTCGAGGGCCGTCTGGAGCTGCTTGATCGTGGCGTCCGGGTCGCGCCCCGGGTCCGGGGCGAAACCGTCCCAACTCGCCACGAGGTGCGGGTCGGTGTGCTCGTCCCGGCGCCCGGGGCCGTAGAGGTACGCCAGCAGACCGTACGTCCGGTCCCCACGGGTGATGTTCGGGTTCAGTGCTTCTTCCGCTGCTTGAGGAGACTGGCCGCCGTGGAGTCGACGGTGGCGACGGCACGGCGGACCGCGGTCAGCGCCTCGGCCAGGTCCACCGGGTGCGGGAGACCGCCGGAGTTCAGCTCCCGAGCGATCTGGTTGATGTTGTTGCCTACGCGGGCGGTCTGCCGGCGCGCTGCGGCGAGTTCGTCGAGCGCACGGTCGAGTCGGTCGTCGACGTCGAGCGCAACGTCATGTCGTGCTGCAGCGCTGAGCGCGGCAGTGGCGATGAAGCGCGCGACGGTCAGGGAACGCGCGTCGGCGGCGTGCTGGATCTGCGCTTCTTCGTCGGAGCTGACGCGGATCGTCAGCTTGCGCTGACGCTGCTGCGGCTCGTGGTAGCGGCGGCGAGGACGTCGCACAACGGTCGGTTCGTCGGCGGACTCGGCGGTAATCATCTGTTCCTGTCTTTGTCCTGGCCGCCGCTGCCCCCTGGCTGTGGCGAGCCGTGTTCGTGGCCGAGCGCCCCCGCTCGACCACGAACACAGCCTTCCCCGCCCCTTTGGCGGGGTGAGCCCCTGGACCGTCCGATAGGACGGTCCAGGGAGATAGCTCGCTCCGCCGTAGGTGGCAACGTGCCTGGGCTCCAGGGCGGTTGGCGGCGGACGGAGGTAGGGCTCGGTCAACGCCGCGGGTCGGGAGTATGGGCGGTCAGAAGTCGCCGCTGGCCAGTCCTCGGGCGGCGAACTCGGAGATCAAGTGGTCCATCACCACCTTCTCCGCCTGCTCTCCGTTGAGGGTCTCGACCGGTCCACCGGCGGACCGGCGGACCTCCCACCGGCCGTCGCCCAGCAACTGAGCGCGGTGGATGTGGTGGTGTCGGACCAGAACGGCCATGAAGTCGGCAACCAGATCGCGGTCCGCCAGCACGGTGGTGCTCATGTAGAAGCTCCGTTGGGTGAGTTGAGAGACGAAGAAGAGGAGAGAGTGCACGGTCACCGGCGCGGTGGCGGTGGCTTGTCGGTCCGCAGAGCGGCCAGGATCTCCGGGATCCTGGAGTTCGACACGCTGAGCCCCTGGCTGCGGATTCCATCCCCCACGACCTGGCGGGTAATCCGCCCGGCCTCTGCAGCGGCCCGGCGGCCAGCCTTCAAAAGTGCCGGGTCCAAGTCGCCGTCCGGACCACCGGGACGGACGGACGGACCACCGTCGTCCGGACCACCCGGGCGGACGGACGGACCACCGTCCGAACCACCGGGGCGGACGGACGGACCCCCCTCCGGACCACCCGGACCGCCGTCTTCCGGACCACCGGGGCGGACGGACGGACCACCGTCCGGACCACCCGGACCGCCGTTTTCCGGACCACCGGGGCGGACGGACGGACCACCGTCCGAACCACCCGGGCGGACGGACGGACCCCCCTCCGGACCACCCGGACCGCCGTCTTCCGGACCACCGGGGCGGACGGACGGACCACCGTCCGGACCACCCGGACCGCCGTCTTCCGGACCACCGGGGCGGACGGACGGACCACCCTCCGAACCACCGGAACTGTCCTGGCTCCGGCGCAGAATCCGTGCAGCAAATCGGGCTCGCCATCGTGAGCCCAGACGGTAGGTGGCGAGCTTCTCGTCAACGGTCCGGCCCTCCATCTGATTGCCGACCGTGAGTTCCGCATTGCTTGTACGGGACGTGGTGAGCGCGAGGGCTTCTCGGTCGGCCACCGTCCGCTTGTCGAGCGAGGACCCGCGGTCGGGCACCTCGTCTCGGCTCAGCAGGACGGTGCCCGGGGCCTGGTCGGCGGTTTGGAGGCCGTCGCCCAGGTTGTCCTGGGCTGTCTCGTGGCGGGTGACGATAATGCCGAGGTGGACCGCCCCGGCGAGCGCGATCGGGGCGATCGTGCTCAAGGACCCGACGGCGAGGTCTCCGAGGTGCAGTTCTCCGAGGGCGCCGGCCGTCTGCTCGTTGAGGCGGATCGCGTGCAGGGCGTTGGCCCAGACGCTGGTTCCGGTGGCGCCGGCGAAGAGGGACCAGGCGTAGGCCCGGGCGGTCCAGGGCGCTTCGCGCAGCAGGACGAGTGCGCGCACTCCGTAAGCTATGAACCCGTCGACAACCACTGGCCATGCGTAGCTGAGGTTTCCTCGGACGTGGATCGCCTGAGCCATCTGCTGGAGTGCGTCATAGGAGAGGCCGAAGCCGGTCGCGCCGAGTGCCGCGATGGCGGCCATGTCCCATCGGGAGACCTTGGGGCGGCCTTGGGTCACGCGGCCACCGCCGGGGTGAGCACCGTGGTGTCCCGCAGCTCTTCGGCGAGGGCGATCTCCTCGCGTCGCATGGACGCCGGGATGACGACGAGCTGGATACGGGCCTGGCGTCGGCGCGCGGTGGCGGCCTTGTAGCCGATTCCCAGCAGGGCGGCCCAGGTGTCGCGTGGAATTCCGGCTTCGGTGGCAACGCGGACCACGGCTTTCTTCTCGGCCTCGGTCAGCCGCGGCCGGTGGGTACCGAACAGGGTGGCGCGCACCCGGTCGAGGTCGACCTGTCGGCCTTCCCTGAAGGCGACGATCTGGCGGAGCTGTTCTTCGGTCCGGCCTCCGCGGATGCCGTCCTGAACCCCGCATTCGATGGCGTCGGTCAGGCACTCACGGCGCACCGGGCACCGCAGGCAGAGCGTGAGGGCTTCGCGGTGGGCGGTGGTGCGGCGGTCGGCGAAGAAGATGTCGGGGTCCTCGATCCCGGCGCAGGCGGCCTGGAGGCGCCAACGGGGGCAGCCGCGGTCGAGCTGCTCGTGGGCGGCTTCGAGTTCGGTGATGGTGGTCATTCGGGGGGTGTCTCCGTCGCGCCGTGGTGGCGGGCGCGTGGGCAGGGCGTCTCCCGGGGGCGGCTCGGCCGGCCCCGCGCGGGATCGCGGGAAGGGTCAGAAGGAGGGGGCGCGGCGCCGGTCGGGTCCGGCGAGGACGGTCTTGTGGCACATCTGGCGCAGGCGGCTGGCTGTGCGGTCGCCGAGGAGGCCGGAGAGTTCGCTGGGGGTGATGTTGCTGGTGAGGAGGGTCGGGAGCTGCTGCTCGTACCGGTGGTTGATCAACCGGTAGGTGGTCTCCTCGGTGAACTCCGAGACCCTGCCTGCGCCGAGGTCGTCCACCAACAGCAGGGGCATGCGCTCCAGGTCGCGCATCTCGCGTTCCGGGTCGGCGCCGGGGCGCGGGCGCATCATGGCGTAGAGGGTCACCGAGGTGATCGCCTGCCAGCGTAGCCGGACGCCAGCGCCGAGCAGCGCCCGGATCGCCCCGTAGGCCTGGTGGGTCTTGCCGGTGCCGGTCTCCCCGAGCAGGAGCAGGGAGCGGGCGCGGGCGATGCCGAGCTGTCCTTCCGGGCCTCGACGGGCGGCCTGCTTGACGTGCTCGACCCAGGCGAGGACCTGGGCGTCGTCGGCCACCGCGTCCTGGTACAGCGGCGGAATGCGGCTGGCCGCCAGCTCCAGCGCGTCCCGGTTCGGCTGCGGCACCGGGTGCTGCTCGGGCTGGCCGATCACCGAAGGGTCCACGCCCAGTCGGCTGAAGCGCTCGACGAGGCCCTGCAGCCCGATGCCCGCGCGGCGCGGGTCCCGGTCGCGGCCGGCCATCACAGGTCCCCGGCGTAGGCGGCGGCCCCGGCGGCCGGGTTGGTCCACGCCCGGTACGCGGCTCCGGTACGGGTCCGACCGGAGGCCAGGGCCTCCTGGACGAAGGACTCCAGGGCGCTGGGGCCCTTGGGGTTCTGCGCGAACCGCTGCAGGCCGGCGCGGACCTGCTCCGGGCTGTAGCCGGCGCCGAGCAGTTGCTTGATCTCCCGGCCGAGGTGCCCGCGGAACCGCTCGCTGGGCTGCTGCGGGCACGAGCGGACGTACTCGGCCAGCAGGGCGCTGGCTCCGGTGGTGTGCGGGTGCATCGCGGCGACCTGCTCGGCCGAGGGCTCCTCCGAGGCAAGGGACTGGGCGGGCGCGGCGCAGCCGCCCCCCGGAGGGGTAGATCCAGGATCCGTGATCCTGGATCCGTTCGTAGAGGGTGTCGTGGAGTCCGCGGTGCCCGGCTGCTGGTGGTCGGGGTTCCCGGTCTCGGAGCTGCTCCGGCCGGTGGTCTCGGAGGTGTCCGTGGGACGCGGTTCGGGCTGCTCGACGGGCTTCTTCCGGCTCCGCTTGGCCGGGACCGGGGTGTCGGTGTCGGCTTCCTGGGTCTGGTGCAGCGGGCACGGCACCAGGCGGGACTGGGAGGGCTTGTCGATCCGCTGGTGCTTGTTGAACGTCACGACGTGGAGCAGTTCCTCGCCTTCGTCGGCCGGGTTGACGTACCGGCACACCAGTCCGACGTCGGCCAGCTGGCGCAGGTCGTCCTCGACGCGCTCGGTCGTGTGGACGCCGCCGTCCCAGGAGCGCTTGCGCTTCCAGATCAGCCCGCGCAGGATTCCCGCGTCGTCGATGACCCTTCCTCGGTCGTCCACGTAGTTGAGCATGTAGATGAAGGTGCGCTCGGCGGACAGCGAGACCTCGGCGAGCTTCGGGTCGCGGCTCATCTCCGGCTTGTGGGTGCGTATGCGCCCGTCCTGGACCGCCATCACGCCACCCGTCCGAGGGAGGCGGCGACGGTGAGGCGGCCGGTGACGAGGTCGAGGTCGTGCTGGAGCCGCCAGTCACGCTGCGGCTGGTCGACGGCGACCCACCGCGCCACGGCCTCCTCGTGCTGCTGCGGCAGCGGGACGCCGGCGCCGTCGGCATCGTAGGCCCGGGCCAGCCAGAGGTGGTCGGGCTCGGACACGCTGACGCGCACGACCTTCGCGTCCGGTGCGACGGCGTGGACGCTTCTCTCGATCGCCCGGGCGGTGCCCTCGGAGATCCGGGTGGACCCGGCCAGGGCGACGGCGGCTGCGAGACCCGTCTCGGGCCCCTCTGTGCGTGGGGCTGTACGTGGGGTCGCGAACATGTAACACTTCCTCCTGCGCGAGTGGCGCCGGCCGAGCCTCCTACAGCAAGCCGGTGCACTGGTTTTGACATCGTGGCGCCCAGGAGTTCCCGCTCCCGGGCGCCACGTCGCGTTTTCGCCATCGGGCCATTGCGGCAACCTTCGGCTGCACGCATTTCCGTGGCGCAGGAGCGACTCTATGTTTACCGCTGGGAATACGTCAACGAATTCGATCGCTCTACGCGGATAGAAACTCCACTTTCCCGTCACACGGGAAACGGCCACGGGCCCTTCTGGGCTCTTTTCCCGCCAGACGGGAAATGGGCAGGCGGGGCATGGCGCGAGCATGATCAAAATTAGGCCCTACGAGCTGCCCCTTGGCGGCCCTGCGGGCTACCGGGCGGGCCATCAGCCCCTTCCGGCCCCGCCCTCAGCCCAAGGAAGACGGAAGCAGGGGAGTCCAGAAAATGCAAACGGCAAGGAGCTTGGGCTCCTTGCCGGAAATAAATATATGACCGCATTGCTCGAATCGGCGACTTCCCCCGCTTCCAGTCACGAAAGGGAGGAAGGTTCGAGCCGAGCGTCCCGGAGATTCCCGTCGGCCGGCTCCCCGGAAACGTCCGCCGCCGCCCTGCCGCCCTCAGGCCGCGGGGGCGGGGGCGGGGCGCGAGGTGCACTCGCTCAGCGTCCGGGCCGTTCGGCAGGTGTGCTCGACCAGCCGGCCCAGGTCGGCCGACCCGCCCACCGGCCTGGCGAGCGCCACAGAGCCGACGGCCACATCCCCCCACATGACCGGTGCCGCGACGGCCTCCCACCCGGGCACGACTTCCTCCCGCCCGACCGCGTACCCGGTGCGCCGGATCTCCGCGAGCGAGGCCGCGAGGGCCCGGTCGCTCCGCAGGGCTCCGGGTGCGGCGTCGCCGGGCAGCTCCTCGTCGAAGACGAGCTGCTGCAGCGGTTCGGGAAGGTGGGCGAGGATCACCCTCCCACTCGCCCCGGTGCGCAGGGACCGTGAGTGCGTGACCAGGGGACGCGCGAAGACGCCGAGGTCGCCTGGGTCCATCCGGCCCCATGCGTAGTCGGTGCACAGTCGCCGCAGCCCGCCAAAGGGAGCAAGCGCGAAAAGCAAAACAGCTGCGCCGGTACGCTCGTGGAGATCGGCCAGGATTCCCTGGGTCGTCGCGGCACCGGGTACGTGCGCCATGGCGTGAACGGCCGCCTTGATGATGGTCGGCCCCGGCCGGTACCGGCCGCGACGCACTTGGTCGACGGCCCCGCCGGGCACGCCCGACTGGAGGATTCGGTGCACGGTGGAATCCGGCATCCCCGTGGCGGCGGCGAGGTCGAGTACACGCTGGTCGCCGCCGGGCAGCTGCGTGAAGGCATCCTGGAGGGCATAGACCCGGGCATGGCTTGAGTGCAGGGCGGTGCGGGCGGGGTCGATGCCCCGGTGCTGGTCCTGGCTCATGATGCCGTTCCTACTCGAAGATGGCTGGTGGTACTGCGGAGGCGCAGAGGCTCTCGCGAGGGCGGCCGAGGAGAACTGTCCGGCCGACCCTTACGGCCGGCCGTCGTGGTCCACCCAGCCTCACGACAGGTTCGCGCAAGTGCCCCCATCAGGGCATTGGCACTTTAGTGCCCCTTTCGGCGCGACCAACGTACACCAAAGCGCCCACCTCGGGGACACTAGATCACCCCTTGGGATGTGCATCGGCGCACCAACAGGCACTAAAGTGCCGCCCTGGGATGACCCAAGACGCGGGAGGTGCTGCGATGGCCCAGCAGGCAGGCAAGGACCAAGGCGGACTGCCCCAGATCGCCGCACGGCTGAACTACCTTTTCGAGCACCGCCACCCGCGGACCCGCGGCCCGTACTCCGTCGCCGAGGTCGCAGCCGGCACCGACGTCGGCGAGAGCACCATCAAGCAGCTCCGCAGGGGCACCAAGGCGAACCCGACGATCAACACGCTTCGAACAATCTCCAGCTTCTTCGACATCCCCCCGACCTACTGGGTCAGCGACGAGGACCCCGCGAAGATGTTCGCCCAGCGAGACCTGGCCGCCGCCATGCGGGACGCCGGAATCCAGTCGATCGCGCTGCGCAGCCAGGGTCTCGGCCCAAAGAATATGCAGCGCATCCTGGAGATGATCGACATGGCGCGAGAGTCCGAGGGCCTGCCGCCAATCCCCCCCTCGTAACAACCCCAGCACCCCATGCTGTTTATTTTTAAACTTCATCTATGCGCATAGAGACGTCAGCGGGCAAACCATTCCTCCCCCGATGCCGTCAATCCGCGATTGAGATGCAGCTCACTCCCGGTCCGCAAGGATCGGGAGCACCCTTACTTTCAGTAATAAATCAACCGCCGCATCGATCCCGCGCCCCCAAAACAGCGCGGATGGTCGGTTTATGGCGGGCACTCTCCGTAGCGACCAGTAAGCACACCCTAACCGCATCCGGCGCCGCCCGGCCGCCGGCATCAAGATCAACTGGAAAACGATCTTCAACTCTCTGTTTACGATCATCCAGCTACTACAGCAAGGGAACTCCCCACCTGTACCGCCAGTGGATTCCTTGATCTTTTCTGGGAGGGATCGTGCATGCCGGTTCGCTACGCGATGCCTGCGAAGCCCGCCTCAAACATCTGTCCCTGCCTCACCGGTTCGGTGAGGCAGAGCTGATCGACGCGGTCTCCGAAGCGGTCGGACGGAAGATCGTCTGCGAGGCCATCGACATGAGAGGCACCTTTTCCTGTGGCCTGCGGAAGAGGTACGCCGACCGCGAGGTCATCTATTACGAGAAGAATGCTTCGCTGCTTCACCAGCGGCAGATCATCGCCCACGAACTCGCTCACATCGTCTGCGCCCACAAGGGAGAGATCGACCTCAGCGATGTCATGTCGGACGACGAACTCGCCGACCTGATGGACTGGAGCCTCCTCGGCGTCTCAGCTCGCACCGCATATGAAACCGAGGAGGAAATCGAAGCCGAGACGACGGCCACTCTGATGCTTCAGCTCATGTACCGCGGGGCCGTACTGCCCGCTTCCCGCCCCAGCGCAGCCGACGAGCGCTGGGACGCGCTCTTCGCCTGACCTGCAAGAGGATTCACCAATGATCAGCGCCATCTTCGGTGGCATGCCCCTGCTCCTGCTCGCCGCGTCGCTCTACTGGGCATTCAAACGGCGCCCGGGCAAGCGCCCCCCTGGCACCCTGAGCCTTTCCGCCCTTCTCGCGTGTTTCGCCGTGAGTTTCAGCGCGTACCAACCGGCTGTGCGGGCACTGGCAGACTCCGCCGTGGCGCTGGACTTCCCCCGGCTCGTAAGCAACTCCGCAACCCTGTCGGCGGCAGCGAGCGTCTCCGCGCTCCTCTGCTACCTCAACCACTCCGCCGCCGAGGCTCGTCGCCGAGTCCGCCTGCGGTTGTGGCTCCTGGCCGTGGCCGTCGGGATCATGGCCACCACCTTCGCGCTCACCCCTCCGAGTACGGTGTGGAGCGCCGTCGAGCACCAGGGCGGGCTCAGGACGCTGCCCACCTCTCTGCACCTCTACTCCATGGCGTACATCGCCTACCTCGGATACGCGGTGTACGACTGCCTCACCCAGACATGGACGCGCTCCAAGGCCTCGACCCGCACCAGCCAGCGGGTCGGCCTTCGCATGACGGCCCTGGGCTGCCTCTTCGCGCTGGCTTACACCGCTTACAAGACCGTCAACACCGTCGCGGCTCTGTTCGGCTGGAACGCCATCGCCGGCGGCGCCCGCTGCACGAGCCTGGTCACACCGGCCGACTGCGCCTTCAGCGTCACCGCGCCGGCCGTCAGCGTCCTGCTCATCACGATCGGCCTGACCCTCCCGGCCGTGCTGTGGCCGGTGACCCAGTTCCTTCGCCGCCGGTGGGAACGCCGGACGGCCGCCGACCTGCTGCCGCTGTGGCGCGACCTGACCGAGGTCTCCCCCAACATCGTCCTGAAGACGATCGGCGGGGCAGCCGAGTCCGAACCGGCCGCCCTCGTCCTGCACCGCAAGGTCGTCGAGGTCTGCGACGGCATCCTCGTTTTGGACGCCCACCGGTCCCGTGCGATCGAGCAGCTGGCCACCGACGCCGTCACCCGCCGAGGGCAGAGCGGCACCGAGACCGGTGCCGCCATCATCGAAGCCTCGATCCTCGCCGCGGCAATCGAGGCGGCCCGCGCCGACGCCCCGCCCCAGGACGACCCGGCTCCGCAGGCGACCGGCGAGTCCGTCCGTGCCGGCAGCCTTCGTGCCGAGGCGTTGTGGCTACGCTCGGTCTCCCAGCAGTACACCACCTCCGACATCGTCCGCACCGCCGTAGCCGCCCAGCGGCGGACGGCACTTGAAGCGGCATAGGGACCGGCCATGGCTTCCTCCCCCTTCACCGACCCGGCGTTCCTCGCTGACCGCTACCCCACCTACGCCGCCCTGCGCGCGACCTCCCCAGTAGTGCAGGTTCCACTGGACAGCGGCGCCACCACCGCGGCCGTCGTCACCGGCTACGACGCCGCGAAGCAGGCGTTCACCATCCCGGTGCTGTCGAAGGACACCGAGGCCTACTTTGCCGGCAGGCCGTCCGGCCGGTCCTTGCATCGGGCGGTCGCCCGCACCATGCTCAGCGTCGACCCGCCGGAGCACACCCGGCTCCGGCGGCTGGTGACCAGAGCGTTCACCCCGGCGAGAGCCACCGACCTACGCCCCTACATCCGCTCCCTCGCCGAGCAGCTCATCGGGCGGTGGCAACCCGGCAGCGAGGTCGACCTCGTCGAGGAGCTGGCCAGCCCATTGCCGGTCACCGTCATCTGCCAACTGCTCGGTGTGCCCCCGGCCAACCGGACCTCGGTACGCTCCTGGTCGACCGACCTGTTCGCCAGCGGCGACCGCCAGCGAATCGACGCCGCCTCCCACGCCCTGGCCGACTACATGACGGACCTGATCACCAGCAAGCGCACCCGCCCGGACCGCTCGCTGCTCTCCGACCTGATCGCGGTCCACGACGACGACACCGGCCGCCTCGACGAGGACGAGCTGCTCTCCCTCGCCGTGCTGCTGCTGGTCGCCGGCCACGAGACCACCACCGCGGCCATCGGCAACGCCGTGCTCGCGCTACTCCAGCACCCTGCCGAGCTGGAGCGCCTGCGCGCCAGCCCGCGCCGCATCCCGGGCGCCGTCGACGAGCTGCTCCGGTACGACTCCCCGGTCAGCATCGCGACGTGGCGGTGGGCGCCCGACGAGGTGGACCTCAACGGCACCGCCGTGCCCGCCGGCAGCCCGGTCTTCGTGTGTCCGGGGGCGGCCAACCGCGACCCTTCCCGATTCGCCGACCCCGACCGACTCGACCTCGACCGTGCGGATGCCTCCGCCCATCTCGCCTTCGGCCACGGGATCCATCGCTGCCTCGGCGCCCCGCTCGCCCGTACCGAGGTCGAGATCGTGCTCAGCGTCCTCCTGGAGCACGCCCCGAACCTTCAGCTGGCCATCCCCGCCGACCAACTCGTTTGGCAGCGGTCTCGGCTGGTCCGCGGCCTCGAAGCCCTGCCGGTGCAGCTGTAGGCACGGCCGGGTAAGTGCCCCGGCAACCGGCCGCACCCGGCTCCCGACAAGCCGCCCCTGCCCGACGACGGCCCATGTGCCCCGACAGCCGCCGAACACGCCCTGCCCTGTGTCTTGCCGACCGCGGCGGAGCGGCGCCGGCAGAGGTCAACGACCCATCGCTGCCCTGACCTTCGCCATCCCCCGAGCCGTCACCTCGGCACCACGAGTCGCGCTGTCCGGCCGAGGAGGCGCACCCCGGCACAGGCCGGGACGGGACACCAGGTCGCGGCACTCGTCGCACTCGTGCATCCGGCTAGCCGTTCTGGCGCGCTCTGCCGGCGCCGGACGCATCGGCAGCTTGCGCAGCAACCTGCTCCGGACTACACCGACCGGCGAGTGGATCGTCTCCGGCAGGCCGGACAGCAGCGCCGCTGCCAGCTCAGCCGGACCACTGCCTACCGCGAGCCACTCCGCCGCCAGCGGCGCCAGCTCCACCATCTCCGCCTCGCCCAGGCGCAGGCGCCGCTGGCCGTCCAGCGCCCGCTGCAGGGTGAACGCCGCCGCCCGCAGCGGGCCGTCCAGGTTCTCGACCGAGTTTCCCTCCTGCCCTCCCGCGGCCGCCGGCCGAGGCTCGGCCGACGTCTCCGGTGGGACTGCCACAGCGGGGAGGGAGGGTGCTTTGACCAGGTTCTTTACAAGATGGACGCCAGCATCACCGGAGCTCGAAGGACCGGACGCCGGATGGGGCACACTCGGCTCCACCTGCGCGTTTACCGCCTCCAGCAGCTCCCGGGCCTCCCGCAGGCCGGGTACCTGCGGGGTGTCGTAGACGTGGGCCTCGCTGCGGATCGTGCCGTCGGGCATCCGGTTCCTCTCGACCCGGTAGTACCCGGCCTCGATCAGCTCCCGGAGGGCCTTGCGCACCGCCGCACGGCTGTCGGTGCTGGAGTCTGCGATCTGCCGGGCGTCCTCGCGCCAACGCTCGGGACGGGACAGCAGATCGGCGAGAAGGCCGCGTGCGGCTAGGCTCAGCCGCCGGTCCTGCAGGACCGCGTTGGGCAGCACGGTGAAGTTTCGCGTGTGGGCGCTACGATGTACGAGCATCGGGAGTGATCGCTCCTGTTTGCCGGACCCCGGGGTGTTGGTAGCACCGCCGGGGTCACCTGTGTTCGATTGGACTACGGAACGTAGCACAGGGATTCGCTACTACCTACGGTCCGCTGCAAGCGATGTAGGTCACTCGAACCAGTCGCATTTCAGATGTAGTCGATGAAGTTGCTCCGGGTGTGCTCGATGTAGGTCGTCGTCCCGGAGCGGGCAGCGTCATCGACCTGGCGAAGGCGGTCCATGCTCCGCGGGTTGAGAACGTCGGTCCAGTCCTCGACTGGGCGGGCGGCCCATTCACTGTGTTCGGCGGGGTCGAGGTGGATCGCCGCGAGTTGCTCGAGGCTGAGCGTGTCGCCTTCGAAGATCAGGCCGAACTTGTTCGCGGGCCAGGTCGGTTCGGGCGGGAGGAAGTGGATGGCCAGCAGCCGGCCGCACGTCAACGTGAGGCCGATCTCCTGCCGGGTCTCGCGGACCGCAGCTTCGCGCGGGGTCTCGCCGGGGTCCATTTGGCCGCCGGGGAACTGCCAGATCTGGCCCTTGTCGGGCTTGTACACCGAGGAGTTGAGCAGCACCGGAAGCCCCTGCTGGTCGGTGATGTACAGCGAGGCGTACGCGGTCGCCCGGGGAAGGGTGGCGATGAACTCCGCAGGCGGGAGCCAGTTGCCGCGCTCCGGGTCGGGCTCGGGCAGGAAGCTGGTCATCGGCCCTTCCAGTCGGTCGAGGTGTTGAGGACGTCGGCGGCCCACTGGTAGTGGCCGGTATCGCGGATGTGCTTGTCCTGCTCGGGGTAGAGGTCGCAGCTGAGCAGCGCGATCGTGTGCAGGTGGGCGGCAAGGTCGTCGCGCCGGTCGGCGGGGAGGTCCTCGGCGGCGGCGGCCAGAAGGCGGTTGCGGACGTCGACGCGGTCTTCGTCGTACATCCGGTAGTAGGCACAGGCCCCGGCGAGGTCGTAGAGCGGGTCTCCGAGCAGCGTGAAGGTGCCGAGGTCGATGACGGCGGAGACCTTGCCGTCGGCGACGAGGATGTTGTCCGGGTAGAGGTCGCCGTGGATGACGCCTTCGGGCCCGGTGTAGGGGCGGGCGAGCCGCGCGGTGAGCTGGTCGGTGACGTGGTCGACGGCCGGGACGTCGCGGCGCAGGTCGGGGAGGACCTTCGGGAGCTTCTGCGCGAGGAGGCGGAGGAGGAAGGCGTGCCAGTCCTCGCCCTGGTGGGCCGGGTCGGGGTCGAGGAGCATCCTCCGGTCGAGCGGGGTGGTCAGGCGCAGGGCGGTGAAGTCGCGGACGGCGCCGAGGTAGGTGTGTTCGGTGGCCGGGTCGGTGAGGTCGAGGGCGTCGCCCATCGGGGTGCCGGGCAGGCGGGTCTCGGTGACGGCGAGCAGGGGGCCGTGCTGCTCGATGTTCTGGATCTCGGGCAGGGCGAAGGGGACGGTGCTGCGGTCGAAGCGCCGGTAGAGGTCGGCGATGGTCTCCAGTGCCTGGCGCTGGTCGGGGTCGGCGTAGACCTTGAGGACCTGGTCGTGGCCGAGGGCGTAGACGCGGGCCTCGGTGCCGGCGGCGATCAGGTCGGCGGGGGTGAGTCCGCGGGCGGCGATGAGCTGGTTCTCGGCTTCGGCGGTGATGCTGCTGGCGTCTCGGCGGGTGATCACGGCGTGCTCCGGGTGATGGCGGTGACGACGGTGCGGTTCTCGGGCCGGACGGGGCCGCCGGTGAAGTCCCCGGCGAAGGAGACGACGGCGAATCCGGCCTGGTGCAGGGCGTCTTCGAGTTCGGGTCGGGAGTACATGCGGGTGCGGCAGGTCGCGGACCAGCTGGGCCGGGTGTAGGTGACGTGGGCGTGCTTGGCCTCCCAGTCGTACCAGGCGCTCTCGGTGACCCCGTTGTTCGTGACGGTTTTGGTGCTGATGGGTTCCGTGCCGTGCCGGTTCTCGTGTTCGGCGCGCTCGCGGGTGGTCAGTTCCATGACGAGGTGGCCGCCGGGTTTGAGGGCGGTGGCCCAGGCGGTGAGGGCGGCGAGGTCGTCGGCGGGGGTGTTGAGGTAGCCGAAGCTGGTCCACAGGTTGAGGACGACGTCGAACTCCCCGGGCGGGGGGTTGCGCATGTCGGTCTGGTGGAAGTCGGCGCCGGGGTGGAGGGTGCGGGCGCGGGCGATCTGGTGGGGCGAGGCGTCGATGCCGGTGACGTGGAGTCCGCGGGCGGTGAGGGGGCCGGTGTGCCGGCCGAAGCCGCAGGGGACGTCGAGGACCCGGGTGCCAGGGGTCATGAAGTCCTTGGCACAGAGGGCGTTGAGGTCGGACTGGGTGCTGTCGTACTTGCCGAGGGCGCGGAAGGTCTCCTCGAAGCCGGGATCGAAGAAGCGGTCGGCCCAGTCGTCGGGGGCGGTCACGAGGGCGGTGTCGTTCACGGCGTGGGCTCCAGGGTGGTCAGCAGGAGGGAGTGCAGGTCGCGGGTGTCGGCGGCGACGAGGTAGCGGGCGGTGACGTCGGGGCCGTCGAAGCGGACCGGGTGGCCGTGCTCGTCGGTGATGCGGCGGCCGGTGGCGGTGAGGAGGTGGCACAGGGCGGCGATGTCCCAGGCCCGGTGACCGCACATTTCCGCGACGGCTCCGGCGGCGGTGCCCCGGGCCACTTCGATGAGCGCCCGGGTGGACTCGAAGGCGTCGACCCGCAGAGGTGTTCCGGCGGGCAGCCGCTCCCGCAGTCCGGCCGGCTCGAAGTAGCAGGCGTGGACGGGGCGCTGGTCGGGCGGTTGGGGGACGGGGCGAAACGTCGCCTGGTCGCGGTCGGCGACGGCGAGCACGCCCGCGGCGGGGAAGGAGGCGACGGAGAACTCGGGGGTGCTGCCGCGCCAGGCGCTGACGAGAACGGCGAAGTCCGTGGAGCCGTCGAGGTACTGGCGGGTTCCGTCGAGCGGGTCGATGTACCAGGTCAGCGCACGGCTGGTGGAGCGGGGGTGGTGGGTGTCGGGGTTTTCCTCGGTGACGATCAGGCCGGTGGGGTCGAAGCTGGTGATCGCCTTGACGAGGATCTGTTCGGCGTCGGTGTCGGCGGCGGAGACGAGCGTGCCGTCCGCCTTGTGGCGTACGTCCTCGGGGCCGGTCATGCCGGCGCCCGGCCAGGTGCTCAGCAGGCGGGTGGCGGCCTGGTCCACGGCGGCGACCAGGCTGCGCGACCAGTACGCGGGCTGGGTCAGGGTCGTCACCGCGGGCCCCCCGTCAGCGCGGCGACGATGTGCTCGCCCCACGCCTTCCAGGAGAACGCGGGGTCGTAGGCGGCCGGGTTGCGCGGCCGGTGGTACTGGGTGCGCATCGCGGCGATCAGGTCGGCGGTCTCGTGCTCGCCCTGGCCGACGAGGAGGTGGGTCTCCTCGGGGTGGCGGGGGTGCATGCCGGGGATGTCGCTGAGGATGGTCGGGCGCCGGTGGGCGATCAGGGCGCTGGCCGGTCCGGAGGTCTCGCCCAGCCAGGGGCCGCGCAGTTGGATGCCGCAGTCTACAGCGAGCAGCAGGGCGTTGAACTCGGCGTCGGGGAGGTAGCCGGTGTGGCGGATGGTGGGGTCGTCCGGGATGGTGAGGCCGTCGCGGGCCTCTCCGGCGAGCAGGAGCAGGGCGGCGGCGGGGCGGTCGATCCAGTTCCGCCAGGCGTCGAGCAGGGTGGGGATGCGCTTGTAGGCGCCGAGGAAGCCGAAGGTGGCGAAGATGAAGGACCGCTCGGGGAGGCCGTGGCGGGCCCGGGTGCCGACCGCGGGGGTGAGCGGTTCGACGGGGAAGGGCAGGTGCCGGATGTCGACCGACCTGTGGCGGTCGGCAAGGTGCTCGGCCAGTAGTGGGGAGTGGACGAGGACGCGGGTGGCCGCTTTGATCGCAAGGTCCTCGATGCGGGCGTTGAGGCTGTAGCGGTCGACGTGCGGGTGCTCGGCGAAGTACCGCTCCATGGTCGCCCGGGTGTCCAGGTGGGTGCCGACCGCGGCGGAGACGCGGGTCAGGACGGCTTGCTGCTCGGCGGGCGGGAGCTGGTCCCACGCCTCGTAGTAGTAGTCCAGGTTGTTGTACTCGTGGAGCAGGACCGTACCGGGCCGGGCGGCCAGCGCGCGGAACGCGCCGTGGTGGAGGGCATTGTTGCCCAGGTGGTAGAGGACGTGGTCGAAGGCGGCCGGGTCGATGCCGGGCCCGGCGATCCGGCGGGTGGTGAAGTGCTGGGCGAGGTGGGGCAGGGACTGGGTGATGTACGCGGCGACGCCGCTCTTGTCGCGCTCACCAGGGCCCCAGATGCCGAGGGTGGGCAGCTGCTCAGACACGGGCCGCTCCCACGGGGCGGGCGGCGTTGATCGCCTCGCTGTAGACGGAGGTGGTGTTGGCGACGCTGCGGGCCATGCCGAAGTACCGGGTGGCGCGGTCGGCGGCGGCCCGGCCCGCATGGGCCCGCAGGATGGCGGAGGCGGCGAGCTCGTCCAGCGCGGCGGCGTAGGCGGCGGGGTCGGCGGTGGCGACCAGGCGCCCGGTGTCGCGGGTGACCACCTCGTTGAGGCCGTCGGTGTCGCTGACGACGGCCGGGGCGCCGTGCTGCATGAATTCTATGCAGGCCAATCCGAGGCCCTCGGCGGTGCTGGGTTGGGTGACCAGGTCGGCGGCCTCGGCGAGCAGGTCACGCACCGCGTCCTCCTGGTCGGTCAGGAGCGTGACCCGGTCACCATGGCGAGCCGCCCGCTCAGCCACGTGGTGGAGGTAAGCGGTGTCGGAGCCGTTGGTGGAGCCGAGCAGGACGAGTCGGCTGTCGGTGCGGGTGGCCATCAGCTCGTAGGCGTCCAGCAGCCGGTGCTGGGCCTTGCGGGGGGTGTAGCGGCCGGTGAGGGCGATCAGCAGGCCGTCGCTGGGCACGCCCGTGGCCTGGGCGAGGAAGTGCCGGGCGGCACGGCGGTCGTGGACGCGCGGCCGGTGGGGTACGCCGAGGTGGACGGTGCGGATGCGCTCGGCCGGGTACCCGAAGCTCGCGGCCTGCCGGGCGAACGCCAGGCTGCCGGCCAGCACCAGCGTGGGCGGGCAGGTCCTGGCGACGAAGCGGGAACGCGGCCAGCCGCCGGGCTCAGTCTCCGGCCGTGTCTCGTGGAACGAGGCGACGACGGGCACCGTCTCGGCGAGCCCCGACATGTGCGTCAGCAGCAGCGCGGCCTGGGTGTGGGTGTGGATGACGTCCGGCTGCGCGTCGGCGAGCGGGGCGAAGTCGTCCAGAGCGGCGAACAGGCCACGCTCCCACGGCACCGCGTTGGGGTCCGGCGGCTGGAGCAGCGCGCCGCCGCGCAACACCCGCACCCCGCCCTCCCAGGTATCGGCGGGCTGGTCCGGGGAGTCGCGGTTGGTGAGGACGGTCACCTGGTGGCCGGCTCCGGCGAGGTGCTCGGCGAGGGTGGTGACGTGGGTCTCCAGGCCGCCACGGCGCGGGCGGTAGGTGGTGCTGACCAATCCGACGTGCATGCTGTTCCTCCGGTCTCGGAGTCGGTCAGGCGGTGGCGGGCAGGTGGTCCAGGAGCTGGGGCAGGGCGGTGATCACGGGCACCGGCAGTTCCCGGTAGACCCGGTGGCGGTCGTAGAGGACGGTGTCGGTGATGCCGGCGCGCAGCGCGCCGAAGATGTCGTTGATCAGGCCGTCCCCGACGAACAGCGCGTCCGCGGGCGCGCAGCCGAGCTGGCCGAGGGCGGAGGCGAAGATCTGTGGATCGGGCTTCTCGACTCCGGCGATGGTGGAGTCCACGACGACGTCGAAGAAGTCGGTCAGGCCGAAGCGGGACAGCTCCTCCACGAGGGTGCCGTCGGAGTTGGAGACCGCCGCCACCGCCAAGCCCCGGCTCCGGATCTCGCCGAGCACCGCGACGGCGTCCGGGTCGAGGTCGCGGTACAGGTCGGTGCGGTTGGTGCAGCGCTGCCAGGCGCGGCGGCCGGTCTCCGCTCCGACGCCCAGCAGTTGGCCCCACACTGCGCCGACCTTCTCGGGCCGGGTCAGGCCCTGGGGGAAGTCGAGGTGGTGGGCCTCGGCGGCGGTGGCGAGCGCGGCTTCGGCAGTCCTCGGGGCGACGCCGGTTGCGCCGACGGCGGCGAGTTCCTCGCCCATCACCTCCCCGCTGGGGTGGATGAAGGTCATCCCGATGTCGAACAGCACCGCCTTCCGGGGCCTCACGCGATCACCGCCAGGAAGGAGCTGTCGAGCGCGGGCCTGGTGCCGGCGCACATCGCCAGGTACTCCTCGCGCAGCGCGCTGCCGATCGGGTGGTCACCGTGGCGGGGGCGGTGGCCGTCGATGCGGCCGACGATGCGGACTTCGTCCAGCGTGCCGGTGACGAAGACCTCGTCGGCGCTGTGCAGGTCGCCGGGGGTCAGCGACTGCTCGGCGGCCGGGATGTTGAGGCGCTGCGCCAGGGCCAGCACGGTGGTGCGGGTGATGCTGGGCAGGATGCCGTCCGTGATCGGCGGCGTGGTGATCCGGCCGTGCCGCACGGTGAACACCGCGGCGCCGCCGGTCTCGGCGACGTTCCCGTGTTGGTTCAGCAGGATCGCCTCGTCCGCGCCGTTGTTCAGTGCCTCCAGGCGGGCCAGGCGGAACCCGGAGTACGCGGCGCCGGTCTTCGCGGCGGTCGGCAGTGCGTCGTCCGCGATCCGCCGCCGGCTGCTGACGATGCAGCGCATCGGCTCGACGGGCCGCACCGGCGCCGGGTAGCAGGTCACGATCGTGTCGGTGGTCATCTCCGTGCGCTCCGCGGTGTACCGGCCGGTGTCCACGTACACCGACGGGCGCACGTACACGTCGGTCTGCGGGTCGAGCGCGGTGAGCAACTGCTTGATGCCGTCGCGCAGTTCGACGGCGAGGCCGGGGTGGGGGATGTGCATCAGGGCGGCGGAGGACTCCAGGCGCTCCAGGTGGGCGTCCAGCCGCACGACGGCCAGGCGACCGTCCGGCTGCCGGTAGGCGCGCAGGCCCTCGAAGACGTTCACCGCCCGCATCGCGGTCTCACTGGTGACGTGGATCGTGGCTTCCGCCCACGGCCGCACCTTCCCGTTGTGCCAGATCAGTTCGGGGATGTTGGCGTTCATCGTCCTTCTCTCTTCCGGTCGGGGGCGGTGCCGGGTGGCCGACCGGCCTGGTCGGACACTCGGCACCGCGCGGGGAGCGCGGTCAGGCCGCGGCCGGCACCTTGACGTCGAGGTGGGCGGCGAGTTCGAGCAGCGCGGGGGTCGCCTCGCGGCGGCACATGAAGTCCTCGTCCCGCGCGCCCTCGACCAGGTACGGGCGGAACACCGAGCCCTCCTCGAAGCCCTCGCGGTCCAGGAAGAACACCTTCAGACCGCGCTCGCGGGCCCGCGCCTGCACCCGGCGGCGGTCGGCGTGGCTGCCGACCACCAGCAGCGACTTCGCCCCCGGAAGGAAGGGGACGTCCGGGATCTGCTCGTGGTAGCGGCGGACGTAGTGCTCGTCCAGGCCCGCCCGGGCCATCAGGCCGTCGAAGTTGTTGGTGATCACCGGCCCCACCAGGTGCCCGGCGTCCGCCAGACCGCGCAGGGTCCGGTGGCCGATGGTCGGCTCCGCCTGGAGGCACGCCCGGGTCATCTCGGTCAGTTCCGGCATCTTCGCCTCCGGTGCGCCGAGGATCTCCGGCAGGAACGTGTCCTCCCCGGGCGACAGCACGAACCGGTGGTCGGCCATGTCCGTCACCCGGTAGACCTCGTGCAACCGGTGCAGCGGCGGCACGCCCGCCTCCACCGACATGCCGCACCCGACCTCGACCTGGAACGGCAGGAAGTCCGCGATCATGGAAAGGTCCTGGATCAGCGTCGGGTTGCCTCGCTGTTCCTTGATCCGCATGCCGGCCGCCATCACCTTCCAGGGCATGTTCTGGTCGCGCAGCGCGGGCATGTGCCCCGCGGAGTTGATCGTCACGTCCAGGCTCTCGTACCCGGCCGGGAGCGTGCGCCCGGCGAGCTCGTCCTGCGGGTGCACGCGGTTCGGCACCACCGTGCACTCCAGGTCCCCGCGCCGCCACCGGCCTCGCTGTCCCGGCTGCCAGCCGCCGTCCGCGAGCGCCTTGCGGACCCGGTCGACGTGGTGGGCCAGCTCGGCCTCCGGGTAGGAGGCGCTGTGGAAGACGTACAGCTCGGGGACGGTGAGCACCG
The DNA here is from genome assembly GCF_053598475.1 of Kitasatospora sp. NPDC001119. NCBI lineage: Bacteria > Bacillati > Actinomycetota > Actinomycetes > Kitasatosporales > Streptomycetaceae > Kitasatospora > Kitasatospora sp. NPDC001119. The sequence continues at coordinate 103,881 of NZ_JBSFKI010000025.1, read as the reverse complement.
TCCCGCCGCCGACCTGCTTGGTGTCGTAGCGGTAGCGGTAGTGCAGGATGCGCCGGCGGCCGTCGTCGGGGCCGGTCCAGCCGGATTCCGCGGCGTTGCGGGGGTCCTGGGTGCGCCGCCACAGGCCCTCTTCCAGGTCGCGGGGCCGGTCGCGCCGGCTGACGTACTGCCCCCACCGCTTCGCCAGGGTCGGCGAGAGTTCTGCTGCCTCGTAGGGGAAGTGCATGGTGCTCTCCCTGCTGTAGATGTCCGCGCCGCGAGGGCGCCCAGCCGGTTCCGTGATCAAGTCCCCGCGCCGCGGCAGGAGCGTGCCGTAGCCGCTCGGGCGGGGGAATGCAGCAAGATCACGAGAATCGCGATCCGGAGGTGCGCCTCGGCGTGAAGGGAAGAGCGATACCTGACATTGAAGCCATCGCGGCCAACCAGCCTGTCGTTCGGGCGAGTTGCCGAGACTCGGCAGCCAGGGCGAGAGCATGCCGAAGAAGAGGCGCACTACCGGCCATTGCAGTCTGTGCCACACCGGACACTGACCGCACGCAAGATGATGACGCGCCGTCAGGGTGCTGGCAAGGGTTCGCGATAGGAAAAATTTTCCTGTAAGCCAAGCTGTATGGGCTCTGCTCGACCGACCCACTACGATCGATCTGACTTGGGAGGTGCCGATGCCTGGAGAACCCAACCCCCGACGCCGGAGGCTGGGCGCCGAGGTGCGCCACCGTCGCGTCGAACTCGGGTGGTCGCTGGAGGCATCGGCCAAGCAACTCGGGTACGGGTCGGCAAGCACCGCCCACAAGATCGAGTCCGGCCACCAGAAGATCACCCTCCAGCAGCTCCCCCACTTCCTCGGCGTCCTCGGAGTCACCGAGCCGGCCGCCCAGGAGTTCTGGCGGGAACTGGTGGTCAGCGCGAACAGCGACGACTGGACCGAACGCTTCCCCGGCGACGCGGACGACCCCTTCGGCAGCTACTACACCGACATCGAACTCGCCAGGTCGGCCTTCCTCTGGTCCCCGACCGCGCCGCACGGCCTCCTCCAGCACCCCCTCGTCGAACGAGAGATCATCGAGGCCGGGCGCGGCTGGAGCACCCCTGCCGACATCGACCGGTTCGTCACCATGCGCGCCGAACTCCGCGAACGCGTCCTCTCCCGGCAGCCACCGCCGACGATCACCTCCGTCCTCACCGAGGGCCAGCTCCGTCAGGAGATCGGAGGACCGACCGGAGCACGCCAGCAGGCCAGGCACCTCGCAGACCTGGCGAGGACCGTCCCCGGCATCAAGATCCTCGTGCTCCCCTTCGCCGCCGGCGCGCACGCGGGGATAGACGGGCCCTTCATGCTGATGGAGTTCCCTACGGGCCGCACGAGCGTCACCATCGAAGGCAGGCGGTCAGCTCTCCACATCCACGAGGCCGACGTCGTCGCCGAGTACAAGTCCGTCAGCGAGCACATGATGGACGACGCCCTCTCCCCCGAAGACTCCCTCACCTTCCTGGAACAACTCGCTGAGGAATACGCATGACCCTGCACCACGGCGCGCCCGTCCCCACCGTCCCGCGCACCGACGCCGACCCCGTCTGGCTGGCCCAGCAGCTTGCCCAGGCCCAGTGGCGGTCCGCCAGCACTGGCGGTACGAACTGTGCCGAGGTCGCCCTCCTGCCACGCGGGATCACCGCCGTACGCGACTCCCTCAACCCTGACCAGCAGCCCCTCGTTCTCTCCGACGCGGCCTTCGAGCAGTTCGCCGACGCGGTCATCGCCGACCTGTTCCGCAGGCCGCCCGGCCTCGACTCGAACCCCGTCACCGCGACCGGCAAGAACGACCTCGCCGCCGAGTGGCTGGCCACTCACCTCGACTCGGCCGCATGGCGGTTCGGGGGCAGCGGGAGCATCGGCGTAGCCTTCCTGCCCCGTGACGTCACCGCCTTCTGCAGCCCCCTCGGCCAGGACAGGCGCCTCCTCATCTTCGCGCAGCCCGAGATCACCGACTTCTTCGCAGGCATCAGAGCCGGGCTGTTCCGTCGGTGAGGTGGCAGTAGCTGTAGCGGCGAGCCTGAATTCGTGTCACGACGTTCCGTTGTGCAGCCTGCTGTCCAGGTACGCCCGCACCGGTCCGAGCAACCCGTGCGCCACGAACTCGGGGGCCGGGTGCCGGGTCGTGGGTGACCCACACTCCCCAGTTCAGTCCCGTTCGGCGGCAACTCGCGCAAGGTGCGCCAGCAAGGCAGCTGTGTCGGTCAGGTCCGACAACACCACCTCGGCGCCGGCCACACGAAGGTCAGAGGCGGAGTGGACCCCCGTGGCGACGGCCACGATATGAACCCCGTTGGTCAGCGCGGCCTCGACGTCCCGGGGAGTGTCACCGACCAGCACCACAGGAGCACCTGCGGGGAGAGCATGGGCGACGTGGACGCGGTCTCGGGCCACCGCGACGAGTGCCGCCCGATCCCGGTGGTCGGCACCATAGGCACCGACCTCCAGGTCCACCAGGCCGTCGAGCCCAAAGGCTGCCAGCTTCAACCGGGCGTTCGCCGCGATGTTCCCGGTCAGCACCGACGAGACGACCCCGGGCTCCTGCGCGACAGCGGTAAGGGCCTCCCGAGCACCGGGCAGCGCGCGGCCGCGCAGCCGCAGCTCCTCCGACCGCGCCCGGCCGGCCGCTTCGAGAGCGGCCTGGACGACGTTCCACCCCGGCTGGGCCAGACCGTCACGGTCGAACATCTCTCGCATGATCAGTCGATCGGTGCGCCCTTCTGTCACCGCAGGGCCAGACGGCCGACGCTGCGCCACGGCCTCGAAGGCCGCCGCATAGATTTCCTTGCTCACTCCCGCGTTGTCGATGAGCGTGTGGTCGATGTCCCACAGGACGAAGAGCGCCATCGGGCCAGCGTAGGCAACCCGTCTGGTGCGCGTCGGCCGCTACGCGTCCTAGGACGTCCTTGCGAGTCCTACCGTCGTCCGGTTGGATATCTGCTGTGAACGAGCGATTGCGCTCCGCACTCGCCCAGCGTGGCGTCTCCCCAGTGGAGCTCGCGGCGGCCTGCGAGGTGGACCCCAAAACGGTGACCCGCTGGTTAGGCGGTCGACTGCCGCATGCACGCCACCGGTGGAATGTTGCGCGCCACCTGAAGGTGGACGAGGACTTCCTCTGGCCCCAGGCCCGGCCCCAGACCGGACAGGCGTCCGGTCCCGGCACCGGCCTCGTGGCTACGTATCCCGACCGTGCCAGCGTCCCGCGGGAGATGTGGCTCTCTCTCCTGCTGGAAGCAGAGCAGGGCATCGACGTGCTGGTGTTCTCGGGGACGTTCTTCGCCCAGTCGAACCCGCGCATTGCCGCCATGCTGGCGCAGCGCGCGGCGGCTGGGGTGAAGGTCCGGCTGTGCTTCGGCGACCCGCAGGGCCGCGCGGTGGCGATCCGCGGACGCGAGGAGGGCATCGGCGACGCGCTCGCAGCGAAGATCGGCGCCTCGCTGACCTACTACCGGCCGCTGCTGGGCACGCCCGGATGCGAGATCCGTCTGCACGACACCACCCTCTACAACTCGGTGTTCCGTTACGACGACGACCTGCTGGTCAACCCGCACGTGTGGGGCCAGCCGGCGTCCGCCAACCCGGTGTTGCACCTCCAGAAGGGTGGCGGCCTCGGTTGGTTCGGCGGCTACGCTTCGAGCTTCGACGCGGTCTGGGACTTGGCCCGGCCGTGGACCGACAACGCGCAGGAAGGTCAGTCTCGTGGCCGGCAGGACTGAGTACTACGGCGATCCGGACGCACCGGCCGCGAACTCGCTGGTGCCCGCGAGCAACCTGCTCGTGCAGAACGAGGCCGGCGAGATCCTGTTGCAGCGCCGACGCGACACCGGGCAGTGGGCCCTGCCCGGCGGGAAGCAGGACATCGGCGAGTCCGCCGCCGACTGCGCGGTGCGCGAGTGCGAGGAGGAGACCGGGATCAAGGCGGAGATCACCGGACTCCTCGGCGTCTACTCCAACCCGGAGCACATCGTCGTGTACAGCAGCAACGGCGAAGCCCGCCAGCAGTTCGAGGTGGCGTACATCGGCCGCCCTATCGGCGGCACCCCGACGGTCAACGACGAGGCCGACGGTGTGCGCTGGGTGAAGCCGGGCGACCTGGACGAGTACGACATCCACCCGAGCATGCGCCAGCAGATCGGCCACTTCCTCAGTGGCAGGTACCCCTACCTCGGCTGAGCCGCGGCGGCGAGCCGGTGTTCGGTGCGGGCCACCGCTGCCTCGATCTCCGGCTGCGCGCGGTGGATGAACCGTCCCACCAGCGTGTCGGCTCCGTAGCGGGCGAGGATCTCCGCGACCCGCTGGCTGGCGCTGGTGGGCATGCCGTCGGGAGTGGTGGTCATGTCGCAGAAGATCAGGGCGTCCACCAGCACCTGGTCGTCGAGCAGCGGGAACTCCCGTTCCAGGGTCTCACGCAGCCCGCGTTCCTCAGCCTCCAGCAGGGCGAGCGAGTGGTTGGCCACCAGCCGCACGAGCCGCGTGTCCGCGCCCTGCTGGCCCTCCAGGAAGCGTGCGCCGTCCAGGGGGTGGAAACCGGTCGCGGCAAGCCGAGGTGCGTAGCCGACGTCATGGAGCACGGCGGCGGCTATCAGCAGGCCGCCGTCCGGCCCGGCGACCAGGGCCAGTTGCGCGGCCTGGCGTGCCACCCCCTGGGAGTGCGCCCACCGCCTCGGCAGGGTGGCCGACAGCTCTTCTTCGGCGATCCGCCACGCCCACTGGGGCAAAGTCTCCGTCATGCTGTCGGCCTTCCCGCCCGGCGGGCGCTCCATACGCTGTGTGCAAGGGCTGTCCGGGCCACCGCGGCCGTGGTGGCCCGGACAGGACGTCGCCGGACCGGACGTGGTGCGTCGGCGTCCGGTCGGCTATCCGGCTGTTGCCGGGGCCAAGGACTCGCGGCCGAGCCAGCGCCGCAGTACCTCCGGTACCGTGACGGTGCCGTCCGGTTTCTGGTGCTGCTCCAGCAGGGCCGGCACCAGGCGGCTGGTGGCCAGCCCGGAGCCGTTGAGGGTGTGCACGTAGGCGGCCTTGCCTGCTGCGGGGCGGTAGCGGATGTTGCCGCGCCGGGCCTGGTAGTCCCGGGCGTTGGACACCGAGCTCACTTCGACGTAGCCGTCGATGCTGGGCAGCCAGACCTCGACGTCGAAGGTCTTGGCCATCGAGGCGCTGGTGTCCTCGGCGGCGAGGCGGGTGATGCGGTGGTGCAGGCCGAGCGCCTCGACCAAGTCGGCTGCCTTGGCCAGGAGTTCCTGGTGGGCGGTGTCGGAGTGGTCGGGGTGTGCGAACTGGAACATCTCGACCTTGTTGAACTGGTGGCCGCGAAGGGTCCCGCGGTCGGCGGCGCGGTAGCTGCCGGCCTCGCGCCGGTAGCACGGCGAGTAGGCGACGTACTTGCGCGGCAGTTCGGACTCTGCCAGGACCTCGTCGCGGTGCAGGTTGACCAGGGCTGTCTCCGAGGTCGGCAGCAGGAACCGCTGCGGTCCGGCCGGACCCTGTTCGAGCGCGAAGACGTCCTCGGCGAACTTGGGGAACTGGCCCGCGGTGTAGCCGGCCTGGTAGGTCAGCAGGTGGGGCGGCAGGATCAGCTCGTAGCCGTCCTGAACGTGGGTCTCGATGAAGAAGTTGAGCAGCGCCCATTCGAGCAGGGCGCCGTTTCCGCGGTAGACCCAGTTGCCGGTGCCGCCGAGCTTGACGCCGCGCTCGTAGTCGATCAGGCCGAGTCGGCGAGCCAGGTCGACGTGGTTGTGCGGCTCGAAGTCGAAGGCGGGCCGGACGCCGTGCTCGCGGACGACCTGGTTCTGCTCCTTGCCTCCGGCCGGCACGTCCTCGTCTGGCAGGTTGGGCAGTTGGTCGAGGAATGCCTGACGCTCGCCGGCCAGGGCCGTGAGCTGCTCCTCCAGGGCGTCAAGACGGGTACCGAGTTCGGTTGCCTCGGTGCGCTTGGCGACGGCGGCCGGGTCCGCCCGGTTGAGCCGCGCGATCTCGCGAGAGAGCTGCTTGCGCTCGGCGCGCAGCGTCTCGACCTCTGTCATGCCGTGCCGGTACTTCTCGTCCAGGGCGAGGAAGTCGCCGAGGTCGATGTGAACGGCTCGCTTCGCCAGCGCGCGTTCGACGCGCCGGGGGTGCTCGCGGATGACGGTGATGTCCAACATTTCGGGTCCCATCGATCAGTCGGAGTCCGACGTGATCCCTTGGGAGCGTGGGCGAGAAGGGAACTCGCGGTGCCACCACGCCTTCGCCGCCCCAGGGGGACGGCCTCGACAGCTCGATAACGGGAGCGAACCGGCGGGGCATTGGGCCGAAGCCGACCGTTCCTCCCCGCACTCGGGAGGGGATTCGCCACAGGACGCGAGGCTGCCTTCCCAGCTGCCGGCAGCTCTCTCGGCTCGCGTGCCCTGCGGCTACTTGTCTCCGTCAGCGCGTTGCCCAGAGGATAGAACGCCCGGGCGCCGCGAGCAACGCCGAATCGCTGTCCAGATTCGGCCGATCACTCTGAGTGGCGGCCAGGTGATCGGCGCGGGCCGGTGCCGCGCCGGCTCCGCAGCCGCGTCGACGGGTCAGGGCGAGGGCGGCGCTGAGGCCGGGTGCACGGCCTTCCTGGGCGGGGCTCTCATTTCACCGCTCTGTACAAGGGAGGTCGGAGTGGTTCAACGGGTGCTCTCCTCGACGACGAACGGGCCGACCACGAGTGCGTCCAGGCCACACCTCAGGAAGGTCGCCACCGCATCGCTCGGGGTGCAGACGATCGGCTCGTCCGCGCCGTTGAACGAGGTGTTCAGCACGACGGGCAGGCCCGAGAGCTGGCTGTAGGCATCGATGACGTTCCACAGCAGAGGGTTTGTGTCCCGGTGCACCGTCTGAACGCGGGCAGAGCCGTCCACATGGACCACGGCTGGGAGGCGAGCTCGCTGGTGCCGGTGCACGGCGGCGGTCGCCAGCATGTACGGGTAGACGAGTGCGCCGGCCGACGGCAGGGCGAAGAAGTCGTCGGCGCGCTCCGCCAGTACGGCCGGCGCGAACGGGCGGAACGCCTCCCGCTGTTTGATCATGGAGTTGATCCGGGCGGCGGTCGTGGCGTGCTGGGGAGAGGCCAGGATGCTGCGGGCTCCCAGTGCCCGCGGTCCGAACTCCATGCGGCCCTGGAACCAGCCGATCACCTTCTCCGCTCTCAGCAGCCGCGCGGCGTCCCGGTGCGGCTCGGCCGTGCGCCGCACCCGGTACCGGCCGGCGGGAATGCCGCTCAGCGCCGAACGGATGGTCCCCTCGTCGTAGGACGGGCCGAGGAAGGCATGCCGAAGCGGGTGCCGGACCGGGCTGGCCGCTGCGGCCAGCGCCGCGCCGATGGAGGTGCCGGCGTCGCCTGCTGCGGGCTGGATGAAGATCCGGTCGAACCGGCCCGAGGCGATCACGGTGGCATTGGCGACGCAGTTGAGTGCGACGCCGCCGGCCAGGCAGAGCGATCGTTTCGGCACGAGGCATTGGGCGAAGGCGAGGTAGGAGCCGACCAACTGCTCCAGGAGGTGCTGGAGGGCGCGGGCGATGTCGCGGTGCCGATCGGTGATCTCGTCCTCGGCGCGCCGGGGCGGGCCGAGGAGTTCGACCAGGGCCGGGCCGAACAGGCTGCGGCGGGCGCTGGGCCGACGGTGGTGGTCGAAGTAGCGCAGGTCCAGGTGCAGTCGGCCGGTGCGCTGGTCGAACCGGGCAAGGCGCTGGATCCGGTCGAGGTACCGCGGGCCTCCGTAGGCCGCCAGGCCCATCACCTTGTACTCGTCACTCTGCGGCCGGAAGCCGAGATACCGGGTCAGGGCGCTGTACAGGTATCCGAACGAGTGCGGGTACAGGATGTGATGGCGCCGTGTCATCCGGCCGTTGCTGCCGTCGTAAATCGCAGCGGTCTCGTACTCGCCGCGGCCGTCGAGGGTGACGACCAGGGCGTCATCGAAGGGCGAGGGCAGGTAGGCGCTGGCGGCGTGCGCATGGTGGTGCGGCACGGGCATGAGCGGCAGACGATCCGGTAGCAGGCTGCTGCGGCGAACCGTGTCGTGCAGGCGGCGGCGCGTGCGGTACTTGTCCAGGTCCGACAGCAACGAACCGATCGACGCCGGTGTGCCGTAGCGCAGGTTCGACGGCGCCAGGAGAAGGTGGAGCTTCGGGTCGACGAACAACGCTGCCTGGTCGAGGTCCCGCGGGTGGGTGCCGGTCAGGCTCAGGCAGGCCCGGATCGCCTGCTCGGGGAACACCTTCGTGTTCTTGATCCGGTTCAGGCGTTCCTCTTCGACAGCGGCGACCACCGTCCCGTCGTGAACGATGGCCGCCGCCGCGTCGTGGGTCCCGAAGTTCAGCCCCAGGGTCAGAGTCAACAGCGCACGCCGATCCGTTCACGGCCTCCCGCGCACGGGCGCAGGCTCTCGGGGACCGTTCGTGGTAGGACGAGGTCGATCACGACGCGGCCTCCTTGAGCCCGGTGCCGGCGGTACGGGGACCCGGCAACCTTGATCGTGGCGAGTTCCGGAAGGTGTCGACCACCTCATGGACATGGTCCGGTGAGGACATGGTGATGGCGATGGTCTCCACCCGCGGCTCACGGAGCACCCAGGCAAGTGGGCGGAGCCTGCTACCGGCGCTGCCGGCACGCGGGTCGATCAGAGCCCCGCGGTTGAGAGGCGACATCCCGACGAAGCCTCGGCCGGCCTGCGAGATCTGAGCCAGATGGGAAATCGGCCAGGAGGACGCGAGGTGGTACTGGGCCGCGATGGCCGTGATCGGCCCCTCCCGCAGGGCGGCGCGGACGGAGGTGGGGCCGTGGCAGTAGGCGTAGACCGCGCCGACCCGACCTGAGGCGAACGCCACCTGAGCGCCGTACCGGTAGAACTCCCTCAACGCCCGCTGATCGTTCAGCAATTCAGGCTGCCCGGTGCGTTTGAGATCTACTTGGAGCACCACGGCATCGATCCGGCCGATACCCAGCTGGCCGGCGGACATCTCGATGGCCGTGTTGACGCGAGCCTCCAGATCACCCCGCAGCGGGCACTCCGCCTTGACCAGGTGACGGATCCCGACGACCGGGCCGACCTCGTCCAGTACCTCCCGCACCGCCCACTGCGTGCCGAGGTGCGGGTTGGAGTGGATCGTGCGCACCCCGGCGGCCAGCGCGGTGCGCAAAGCGTCCAGGCCGGGCTGCGAGTCCTTGCCAGGCCGCAGACGTCCGGCCACGAACGTCGAGGTGCCGAAGCACAGGCGTTCCAGGCCCGTCACATCTCACCCCGTGCTTCCAGCGTCTCGCGGGTCAAGATGGTGCGGAAGTGCGCGATCGACTTCTGCTTACCGACGACCTTGTCGAACCGCAGCTCGCCGAGCTGGTCGCGGTAGTGCTTGCGGTTCGGGTTGTCGATGTCGAACTGCTCGCTGTCGCGGTAGCCCGTCAGCCGCTTGAACGTCTCCCGCTTCTCATCCAGCGACATCCCCCACAGGACCGGCGGGTTCTTCTGGCTGATGCAGACCGTCGTCATCCCGTTCGGGCTGATCCGCAGCTTCCAGCAGCCGCCGCACGGGTAGTCCCAGGAGAACATCGCGAGCACCGCGACCTTCACGCCGGTGTCGCCGATCTCGTAGTAGTTGTAGCTCGGGTTGTCGCCCTCGATCGACTCGCGCCGCACCGGCCGCAGTTCACCCGCCCTTGCGAGCGCTTCGAGGATCGCCGACTCCTCCACGAACTGGTTCTTCCAGAACGCCTCGCCCTCGGCGCCGAGCTGGGCGGGGTTGGAGGGGAAGAACTGGTTCAGCTTGATCGCCAGTTGGCCCGCCCCTCCGCTGTTGTTCAGCTCACGGGCGTAGTCGATGAAGGCGGGCAGCTCGTGGAGGGTGTCGCGCATCGTCACGCACGAGATCTTCGTCAGGGTCGGCAGCAACTCGACCGACCGCTCGATGCTGCGCAGCGTGTCGCTGTGAAAGCCCCTCCGGGTGATCAGCAGGTTGCGCTGCTCGTCCAGGGTGTCGATGCTGACGATCGCCCGGGTCAGGCCGGCGTCGACCGCCTCCTCGATGAAGTGGTGCAGGCGGTAGCCGTTGGTCGTGACGATCTGCTGCTCGTAGCCGATCGCCTTGCCGGCGCGCAGCAGGTCCACGAAGTCCCTGCGTACCGTCGGCTCCCCGCCGGTGTAGTGGACCCTGCGGAAGCCGATGTCGTAGCCGGCCTGGAGGACCTCGATCGCCTCCTCCAGCGAAGGCTGGACGATGACCCCTTGCTTCCCCTCCGGCAGGCAGTACTGGCAGCGGATGTTGCAGCGGGACGTAATGCCGAACCGGAGGTTCCATTTGCGCATACCGGGCGAGTACCGGCTTCCCATGACCTTCAGGGAATTCTTCCTGATCTCGTTTTCCACGGGCATCTGCCTTTCAAGAGAAAGTGAAGTCCAGGAGGAGTGCTGCGCAGATTGAAATCAGCTCCAGAAGCTGGCGCCGTATCTCGGGTTTCGATTTCCTTACGCCATCAAAACCGAGAATCCCCCCGATTCTGGCGGGCCTTATGGGTGCCTTCCAACCACGTTCCGGGACGTTCCAGGGACGTCCCGAGACGTATCCGCTGGGGGCCGCCCCTGGCGTACCCACCTGTCCTATCCTTCGGAGGTGGCAGCGCAGGGCCGGGCCCTACTGCTGTGAGCAGCGGGGAGACTGGATCAAGGATCCTGGCGCGGAGATGCGTGCTGCCCAGCCTGACTAGCGGTTTGCGTAAGCAGGGCTCGATGACGCTATGCCTGGAGGTCGAAGTTCCGCATTCGCAGGGAAATATGACCCCAAGTAACGGCCGCTTGATGATGAGCAATCAGCGCGAGGCCGCCGGTAGGCGACGCCTTGTACGCCGTCCGCCTCCGCTAGCCCGGGGGCATGAGAGGAGCGAAAAATGGCAGGTCAACCGGATGAGGAACTGTTGCTCGCGGTCGATGAGCTGGGGGCGGTGCACGACCGGTACGACAGCCTCCGCTCGGACAACGCCGGCTCCGGCGGCGACGACCCGTGGCCCGGAGGCGACGGCAATCTGCACGACAGCGAGTGAGTGAGCCGGCTGGTGGGCGTACCGGTATCCGGACGCCCACCAGCCGGTACGGCCTGGTGATCGAGTTCAGGGGAGGTTCGCGTGGAACACAAGTTGATCAGGGCCGTGGAGTCGGCTCTGGGCTGGGCGGGACCGGAACGGGTCGGTGATCGGTTCGCGAGGGGACACACGGGGGTCGAAGACCTGTCGAGGCGGTTGCTCACCCCGCAACGGCTGCTCGACCTGGTGATGCGGCGCAGTCTCGCCCGCCCGCAGTTCCGGGTGTTCCAGGAAGGTGTGGAGGTCCATCCGGCGGTCTACTTCACGGACAGCGTCAGCCCCCGGGGCCAGAGCATCTCCTTGGTCAACATGAACGCCCTGGGGCGGCTGATCAGCGAGGGCGCGACGCTGATCCTCGACCAGGCGAACGTCGCCGATCCGACGCTGGAGGTAGCCTGCCGCGCGCTGCAGTGGTGGAGCCAGGAGCGGGTCCAGGTGAACGTCTACTGGACTACCGGCGAGGCGGAGGGGTTCCCGCTGCACTGGGATGACCACGACGTGATCGTCGTCCAACTGGCGGGCGAGAAGGGCTGGGAGGTCCGTGGTACTTCGCGAACCGCGCCGATGTACCGGGACGCCGACCCGAACTCCACGCCGAGCGAGGAGGTGATCTGGTCGGGACTGCTTCGCGCCGGCGAGGTGATGCACATCCCGCGGGGCCACTGGCACCGGGCCACTCGTGTCGGCCATGGGGACACCGGTCACTCGCTGCACGTCACCTTCGGCATCACCAGGCGGACCGGGGCCAGTTGGATGGCCTGGCTCGGCGACTGGTGCCGCGAGCACGAGGTCTTCCGGCACGATCTCGACCGCGCTCCGGGTGCCGACGCCAGCCAGTTGATCGCCGCCGCGCAGGAGCTGGTGGAGTCGCGGCCTCCGGCCGCGTTCCTCAGCGACTACCAGCGGACCGCCGCGCCGGCTCGGCAGGTGCCGCACCTGGACGTACTCGGCCCACTCACGGCGGCGGTCTGCACCACGAACTTCCGCCCGGAAATCCGTCCGGGTGACAGCGTGGTGGAGGTGACTGCGGCCGGTCGACGTCTCAGCTTTGCCGCGAAGGCGGAGCCCGCGCTGCGACTGCTGCTCAGCGGACACCCCGTGGTCCTGGCGGAGGCCGAGGCCGCTGTTGGCACCGAGGTACATGCGGTGGCTGGCCTGCTGGCGAAGGAGGGGTTGTGCGCGCCGCTGACCGACGAGTTGTTCTCGGGCTACACCGGTCTCGTCACGAACGCCACCTCCTGACGGAGGCGCTGGATCACGGGGTGACCGCGATCGACACCGCGTTCAACTACCTGGGCTTCACCTCGCACGCCACGCTCGCCGACGTGGGCGGGGACCTGCTGTCCGGCTTCACGGTCTCCACCAAGGTCGGCTACTTCCCGGCCGCCGGCGGCCGGGCGCGGCACAGCCTCGATCCGGTGGAGCTTCGCGCCGCGCTGGAGCAGACGATTCGGGACCTGGGGCGTGCACCGGACGTGGTGTTCCTGCACAACCCGGAAGCCTCGCTCACGGCCGGTGAACGAGGCGAGGAGCAGTTGGTCGCCGCCTGCGCTGTCCTGGCCGAAGCGGTGACGGCCGGGTCTTGTGGGGCGTGGGGGATCGCGACGTGGAATCCGCGCGCCGTCGCCACGCTCGGTGCCTCGCTTCCGGTCGCGCCGGACGTCCTGATGGTCCGATCCGGGCTGCTCGTCGGCCACGAGGTCCTGGCCACTGGTGAAGTCCTCGCCCGGGGATGGGGTATTCCGGCCGAACGCCGCTGGGGCATGAGCCCGTTCGGCGGGAACCTTGCCAGTCCGCCCTGGCGTCGGAGCGACCCGCGTCTCTTCCTGGCCGGTGCCGCGGGTGAGTCGACTCCGGTGCAGGCGGCCTTCCGGGTCGCCTTCGAGCTGCCGCTGGTGGGCGCGGTCGCGGTCGGCACCGACAGGCCGGATCATCTGCGCGAGCTGGTCGATGCCGCCGGGCTGGAGGTCAACGCCGGGTACATCGACGGGTACCGGCGTCTGCTGGCCGAGCGGGCCGCCCGTCAGAGTGGTTGAAGCGCGCGGATCAGCTGCTCGGCCTCCAATCGGGCCGGGGCTACCCGGGGGTCGTCCGGGCGGGCGTGAGGGCCGGCGATCTTCGCCAGCACGAAGAGGCGCATCACCATGCCGTCGCGACTCTCAAGGTCCGCCCGGCGCTCGCGGCGTACGCGGTCCGCGAGCGCCGGGACGGCGAGGGATGCAGCCAGCAGCGACGCGGAGTCCAGGCCGTGCGGCGCCATCCCCCAGTCCTCCCAGTCGAACAGGCAGAACTCGGGACCGGTGACGTTCGCCCAGTTCAGGTCGGCGTGCGCCGCAGACCACGAGAGCACCTGGGTGTTCACCGCCAGGGGGAAGGCGGTGCGGATTACCTGATCGACCAGCTGCTGGGTGATCGGCTCGGTGTCCGGCGTCGCCACCCTGGACGTGGGCTGGGCGGCGAGCGCGTCCAGGGAGGCGTTCAGGGCCTTCCACCAGCCGTCCGGAAGCTCGGGATCGGTGGCCAGGACGGCTGTGCCGACCGGACTGCCCGGAATGCGCGACGTCTCGTCCGCTCGCCAGATCGCCCCGTCACCTGCGTCGCGCCACGCCACCGAACTCACCCAGCGGGGCATCGCCACGCCGGTCAGCACGGCAGCGGTTTCGGTGCCGGCCCAGCCCTGCTCTCTGGCCCTCGTCCACGGACGACGCTCGATGCGGACCCAGGTGTCCCGATCGGTTCCCGCTCCGACCGACCGGCGCTTCCTGACGATGCTGGTCCGGTCGAGTGCTGTGCCGAGGCGCTGCTCGACCAGTTCGAGGATGCAGTCGACTGGTTCCTTCCGGAGGTCCAGCGCGCGGCCGTCTGCTACGGAGAGCGTCATGGTGGTGACGGTAGCAGGCCGACGAGGGGCGGCTGTGCGGGTGGCGCCGCTGCCGAACTACTGACGGCGGGCCGTGAGTTCTGCGATGGCGCGGAGTACGGCCTGTGGGTCGCGCAGGCTGTGGAGGACACGGTCCGCCCCGGCGCCTGTGAGCTGGCCGGCCGTGGTGGTGCCGGAGGCGACAGCGATCACGCCTGCTCCGCCTTCCGCTCCGGTCCGCACGTCTTCGAGCGAGTCCCCGATGATGACCGTGTTCGATCGGCCGAAGGTCTTCCCATGGCGGGCGGCGGCTCGGCGCTGGGCGACGCCGACCAAGGCCGGCCGGTGGGAGTCGTCGGAGGCGAAGCCGCCAACGGTGAGGTCGACGTACTGATCAAGGCCGAAGGCGCGGAGTTTGATCTCCGCGTTCTGCTGCAAGTTGCCGGTGACCACGGTGGGCACAAGGCCCGGGTGGGCATCGACTGCTGCGAGTGCGGCGGTGGCACCAGGCATGAGCTGGCCTCCCGCGCGCAGCTGCTCGGCTTTCGCGGCAAGGAGCCTGGGCAGGAGCTCGACGATCTGCTCTGCGAACAGCTCCAGGTCCCGGTGGTCGACGTCGTTGGCCGTGAGCAGTTCCCGTACCGCCAGCGGCATCGTGCGGCCGGTGCCGCGTTCGGGAAGCTTCGTCGCGTCGCGTCCGACGACCTGGCGGAACGCCTCGCGGTAAACGGCGCGGTCGGTCTCGCCGACGTACACCAGGGTGCGGTCGATGTCCCACAGAACGAGCACGGTGCTGGTCACGGTCACGACTCCTTCGTCGCCATCACTTGTCGTGACCGTTCTATCAGCTCGTTCGACCGCGGGCCGGGGATGGCCTGGAGGTGCTCCACGGTCTGCTCCAGGTGCTCGGTCAGCCTGGCCGACCGGACCTTCGACGCGAGGGTGAAAGCGGCGTCTGCGGCCATGAAGCCTCCGTCCCGATCGTCGGCGAGAAGGTGGGCGGAGGCAGCCCGCGATGCGAACAACGCCCGCGTCCGCAGGTCCGCGGGGTTCAGGGTGGAGGCGGCCTGCTCGAAGTGGTCTGCCGCGGTCTTGTGCTCGCCGAGTTGGAGGTAGCAGCTGCCGGTCTGGCCGAGGATCTCGCCCCAGTTCATCCAGTAGAGCCAGCCCGGGTCATGCTCGGCCGGGCCGAGCCGCTCCAGTTCGGCAGCCAGTCCGAGCGCCCGCAGACATGCCTGTCGCTCCCCGAGCTTGGCATGCCCCCGCGCCTGACGGGTCAGGAGCATGGCCTCAAGGTGCGAGGAGCCGAGGGTGCGGACCTTCTCTCTGGCGGCCTGCATCGCGGTCACGGCGTCGCGGGGGTCGCCGATCGAGTAGCTCTGGATGGCCAGGTAGGACAGAGCGCCGGCGCCGTACCGGGGATCCCCGGAGGCATGGGCAGGTCGGAGTGCTGCGAGGAGGGCTCGCTGGGCCAGTACGTGGTGTCCGGCGTCGAAGTGGAACCATCCGAGCTGGGTTGCGGTGTCGGCGGCGATGCCGGCTAGGCGCTGCCCGATCTCCTCGGTGTAGCTGGCCGACTTCAACGTCTCGTACAGGACGCTGAGATGGGCACGGGCAAGGCCCGCGACCAGGCCGCTGCCGGAGCTGGCGTCCATGGTGCGCAGGCTGTCGATCGTCCCCTGGAGGCTATCAACGAGCGCTTGGGTCACCTGCGCTCCACCGAGCGCGCGTTCAAGGGGCTCGGCGTCGGCGATTCCCCACTGGTGGATGTAGGCGGAGAGGGCGGTTTCGGCTAGGAGCAGGAAGTGGCGGCGATTCGGACGCATGGGCATGGCGGCAGGCTCCCCTCGCATCGCGTCGTGCAGTGCCGCCACCATACGGCGGGCCGTCCACGACCCGGCGGTGTCGCCATGAGCAGGGAGTGAACTGACGTTTCGTTCTGGGGCAGACGGGTCCGCAGTCGTGCGCAGCGGGAGCCTCACCAGATCGGCCGGAGCGCCAACCGCGTCGAGGAACTCGATGATCCGGTCGATGTGGGTCAACTGCACCCGTCCGGCCTCCAGCCGGGACAAGTAGCCCTGGGTCAGTCCGGTGATCCCCGCCAGATCGTCCTGGCGAAGCGGAACGATCTCCCGGATGCGCTTGCTCAGCTTGCCGAAGTCAAGTTCGGCGAGGCTGTCGCGCACCAGGGCGTCTCGCCACACCCACGCGGGAACGGGCTCGGCCGGTGTCTCGGCGGCCGTCCGCGCGCACGGGCCGCACGCACTGGCGCTGTCGTTGTACCGGCTGAGCGCGCACCCACAACGCTCGCATCGTCGCACCCCCATACCGCCCCTTCCGTCCGCAGGAGCCTTGGCCTCCCACAGGCGGCCCCGTGATCATATTTCAGCGCGAATATGACTACGCGAATGGTCGCCGTCGAACACTCTCAGGCACCTTACTGCGGCGAACAGTTGACCGTGGCGGAGTCTGCGTCCCAGGACGTCCCGCACGCGTCCCCCAGTGGGGTCGCGTCGTCCGGCGAACCGCCGCCACCATCTGACGCAGGGGAAACAGAAGACGCACCCGTCGCCACCAAGTAGGAGCCTCGCCAGTGGGGTTCTACGGCCAAGGCTCGTCGGGCCGATCGCGCTCTGCCCGCGGTGGGCGCGGCCGGGCACCGGTGCCCACGGCGGTCACGTCCACGCTCACGACATGTCTGGAAGGACGGTTCCATGAACGCCGTGCCGCCCACTCGGCCGGTGTACCACCCCGCCGGGCTCGATGCCGGACTTCGGACTGCGGTGGACGATTTGCGGCGCGGCCAGTGGCTGTCGACGCAGCGGCTGCTTGCCGACACCGAGCAGGCGGGTCTTCGGACGTCGCGTACGCAGGTCCTGGCGTTGGTCGCAGCCCGGTCGACGGTGCTCGCCGACTGGGGAGGCGAGGACCCGGTCAACCCGGGGCTGGCCATCCTGCGGACTCGGGTCGCGGTCGAGCACGCCCTGGCCGCGGCCGAGGCCGGTTCGTCGGATGCCGGGCGTCTGGAGCGGGCGGCGCGCGAGTCGTGCTGGGCCGCCGCCGAGGCAGTGCGCTCGGACCCCGTGCCGTGGGTGTGTCTCCTCGCCCTGGCCGTGCTGGACCGTTCCAGGGCGCGCCCCGAGCATCGACAGCGGTCGTCGGACCCGATGCTTCCGCAAGGGCCGTGGGGGCTGCTCGACGAAGCGCGGCGACGCGATCCCGGCAACCGGGAGGCCCACCATCGCATGCTCCGCTACTGGCACCAGGTCTACCGGCCAGCGGCGGCGGACTTCGTGAACGTCGTCATGCCGAGGGTGCCTGCCGGGTCGCCGCTCGCCGCCCTGCCGCTGTACTTGTCGGTCGAGCAGTACCGCGCCGAGCCCAGGCGGAACGCGGTGGTGCTCCGGCAGTGGCTACGGGAGCCGCACTTCTCCCGGGCTCTGCTCGCGTACGAGAGCTGGTCCGCGGCAGCTCCCGGGTCGTGGCCTGTCGCCGATCTCAGCTACCTCGCCCACGCGCTGTGGGCGTCGGCCCAGATGGACGCCGCCGCCGAGGTCTTCGCCGCGCTCGGACAGTTCGCTTCCGGGGCCCCGTGGAGCCTGGTCTCCGACTCGCCTGAGAAGGCGGAGGGCCTGCTGCTGATCGCGCGCCAGCAGGCCTTCGCCGGCCGGGCGACCGCCCTGGCCTGACTCCCCCGTCCTTGCCCACCTTCTCCCCACGGAGGTCGACTTCGATGTCTCCCGTCCACGCCGCTGAGCTGTCCGACGAGGATCGGCTGCGTCAGCTCGGCTACGAGCCCAGGCTGAGCAGGCGGATGGGCGAGTTCGGCAACTTCGCCAGCTCGTTCTCCGTCATCAGCATCCTGTCCGGGTGCATGACGATGTTCGCGTTCGGCCTGAACACCGGTGGTCCGGCGGTGATGTTCTGGGGCTGGATCGGCGTCGGCGCGATGGTCCTCTTCGTCGGCCTGGCGCTCGCCGAGGTGACCTCGGCCTACCCGACGAGCGGAGGCCTGTACTTCATGGCGCACCAGCTCGGCGGCCCGCGGTGGGGCTGGCTGGTCGGCTGGCTCAACCTGCTCGGTCTCCTGGGCGGGATCGCCGGCATCGACTACGGCGCCGCCAGTTTCATCGGAGCCTTCCTCAACCTCCAGTTCGGCTACGAGCCCACCCCGGCAGGCCTGTTCGGGATCTTCGCGGCCGTCCTGCTGCTCCACGCGTTGCTGAACGTGCCGAGCGTGCGCCGGGTCGCCTTCCTCAACAGCGTCTCGGTGTGGTGGCACATCGGCGGTGTCGTGCTGATCGTCGGCGCGCTCGCTATCGTGCCCAGCCACCACCAGGAGGCCGGCTGGGTCGTCGGGCACTTCGTCAACAACACCGGCTGGAGCAACCCGGTCTACGTGAGCGCGATCGGGCTGCTGTTGGCGCAGTACACCTTCTCGGGCTACGACGCGAGCGCGCACATGAGCGAGGAGACCACCAAGGCGGCGGTGTCGGCGCCGCGCGGGATCGTCCGTTCGATCTGGGTGAGCTGGATCGCCGGTGCTGTCCTCCTCGCCGGCATGCTCTTCGCCGTCCAGGACTACGCCGCGGTCCTCGGTACCGCCACCGGCGTGCCGCCGGCTCAGGTCTTCGCCGACGCGCTCGGGACGACCGGGGCGAAGACGCTCCTCGTGGTGGTGATCGTGGCGCAGTTGTTCTGTGGGAACGCGGAGACGGCGGCCAGCAGCCGGATGGTGTTCGCGTTCGCACGGGACGGTGCGCTGCCCGGTTCGGCGTTGTGGAGTCGGGTGTCGGAGCGTACTGGGTCGCCGGTGGCCGGGGTGTGGTTGTCGGTGGGGGCAGCCGCGGTGCTGGCGCTGCCGTCGCTGTACAGCGCGACGGCGTACGGGGCGGTGACCGCCGTGAACGTGGTGGGGATGACTCCGGCGTACGCGGTGCCGATCTACCTGCGGCTTCGCCGGGGCCGGAAGTTCCGGCCCGGGCCGTGGAACCTGGGCCGTCGCGGGCCGCTGATCGGGTGGATCGCGGTGGGCTGGGTGGCGGTGGTGAGCGTGCTGGTGTGCTTGCCGCAGTCGTTCCCGGTGACGGTGGACACGTTCAACTACGCCCCGGTCGCGCTCCTGGCGGTGATGGTGCTGGCGTGGGCGTGGTGGCTCAAGGCGGGGCGCTCGTACGCGCCGCCGGTGCAGCGGTCGGCCGAGCTGGTGGAGCTGACCGAGGAGGTCGTGTGACCAGCCGCCGCTCGGGTCGTCCGAAGGCGGCGATGCGGGCAACCCGTTACCGCGGGACCGGCAGCTCGCCGATCGCGGCTTCGCCCACCGGACTGCTGCACCGGCTGGTGGCCGACTTCGGGATTGAGACGGTGCTGCTGGCGGCCGTCGATGTGCAGGGCCGTCTCAAGGGCAAGGAGTACGACGCGGCCGCTCTGGTGGAGCGGCTGCGGTCGGGCCGGCTGGCTCCGGAGATGTGTGGGTACGTGATCGGCACCGACCTCGGGATGACCGCCCCGCGCACCGGGGCGTTCTCGTGGGAATCCGGCTTCGGCGACATCGCTCTGCTGCCCGACACCAGGGGTGCCCGCGTGCTGCCATGGCTGCCGTCCACGGCGGTGGTGCTCGCCGATCCGGTCAGCAAGGGGTGGCCGCACCCGCTGGCCCCGGTCACCGTGCTGGCCGAGCAGCAGGAGCGCCTGGCCGGTGTCGGCCTGACGGCGATGGTAGGGGTCGAGACGGAGTTCGTGCTCCACGAGGGGACCGCCCGGGATGCGGCGGCGGCTGGCTGGCGCGGGCTTCGCCCCGTCACCTGGGACAACCGCGACTATGCCCTCGACCAGCCGTCGGCGGTGCGGGAGTTCGGGCGCAGGCTCCGGCAGGTCCTGGCCGCCGCCGCCCTGCCGGTGGAGGCGGTCAAGGGCGAGGGCGCGTGTGGCCAGCTGGAGGTGACCTTCCCGTACGGCCCGGTCCGCGAGGCGTGCGAGCGGCACGTGCTGTTCAAGCACGCCGCGAAGACGGTCGCGGACGAGCAGGGCATGGTGGCGTCGTTCATGGCGGCTCCGGCCACCGGGGTCGGCAGCGGCCTGCACCTGCACGTCTCGCTGCACGATGTCGACGGCCGGCCGGTCCTGGCCGCCGACCCGCAGGACGGGACGGTGCTGTCGGAGCTGGGCGAGCAGGCGGTGGCAGGGCTGCTGACGGTGCTGCCGCAGACCGGCCCGCTGTGGGCGCCGTACGTGAACAGCTACAAGCGCCTCGGCGACCACTCCTTCGCGCCGGCCCGCTTCGCCTGGGGCCGGGACAACCGCTCGTGCGCGGTGCGGGTGGTCGGGCACGGCCCCAGCCTGCGGCTGGAGGTGCGGCTGCCTGGTGCGGACGCCAACCCGATGCTCGCGCTGGCGGCCGTCCTGGCCGGTGTACGGCACGGCGTCGAGGCTGACCTCAAACCCCCGCCCGCCACCCGCGGCGACGCCTACCTGAACCGTGAAGCGTCGCCCGTGCCGCAGTCCCTGGCCGAGGCGCTTGCTGTCTTCGAGGTCAGCGAGCCGGCCGGTGAGCTGCTCGGCGAGCCGGTGGTCGCGCACCTGGCCCGCGTCGCCCACCTGGAGCTGGAGTACCACGCCGCCCGCGTCACCGACGCGGAGCTGGAGCGCGGTCTCACCCAGGCCTGACGAGCCCCGGGCCGGTCACGGCGCCACACCCCCGGACCCGCGACCGGCCCGGTCCACCCCACCCCTCACCCTGCTGGAGGACTTCATGGAGAGCATGGACGCCGTTTCCGTCCGACCCCGCACGAAGCCCAGGGCGAAGCCCGCCCCCGACCTGCTGGCCAAGGCGCACCTGGTCGACATCGCCGCGCCCGGCATGGAGGGTCTGGCGGTGTGGCTGGCCTCCCGCGGCCTGGACGTCACCGGCAGCATCGGCCCCGCCGACCAGGACGGCCCGGCCGCCGCCCGGCTGCGCGAGGCCGGCGTGAGCGTGGCGGTCGGCCTCGACGCGGGCAACGTCCGGGAGGACCGGACCTGCGTGGTGTGGTCGGGGGTGGTGGCCGCCGCGCACCCCGAACTCGATCGCGCCCAGGAGCTGAAGCTGCCGGTGCTCGACCGCGTGCACGCGCTCGCCTCGCTGACGGCGGGCTTCGGCGGCCGGCTGGTGGCCGTCGGCGGCAGCCACGGCACCGCGACGGCGGCGGCGGTGCTCGCCGCCGCGCTGGACGACGGGCGCACCGGCTGGATCCTCAACGCCCCCGCCCAGGGCGGCCCGCCGGGGCACGGCGGCGACCGGCGGCTGGTGGTGGACCTGTGCCCGGACACCTCCACGCACGAGGCCGCTCCCCTTGGGCCCTGGAGCTACCACCCTGGCACCGCGCACCGGTACCGGCGGCCGCGACCCGCGGTCACGCTGATCACCAGCGCCACCCGGAACGCGCCGCACTTCGAGGACACCATCGAGGCGCTGAACGACGCCACCAGCCTCGCCCGTTCGTCGGGCACGGTGGTGCTGCCGCTGTGGGACAAGGGCGCCAAGATCGTGCACGAGAGACTCACGGACCGGCCCGACCCCAACGTGGCGGTGGTGACCGTCGGCCTCGCCGAGGACTGCGACGTGTGGGTCCTCACGCCCCGGTGGCTCGGCGGTGAACACCTCCTCACCCTCCACTGCCAGGGTACGAAGCACCAGTTCGTCGTGCCGGTCATCGGCCGCCACCATGCCCTGGCGGCCTGCGCCGCCATCGCCACCGCCCTCGTCGCCGGCGAGGACCCGCAGACGGTGGCGGAGCGCCTCGCCGTCTTCCGCGGCGTCGAGCGCTCGCTGGCCGTGCTCGGCACGCGGGACGGGATCACCGTCGTGGGCTCCCGCTCCCGGCACCCGCGCGAGGTCTCCCAGGACGTCACGGCCGCCCGGACGCTCGCCGAGGGGGACGTGCTCGTCGTCCTGGAGCCGGACGGCATCGCCCGCACCACCGTGCACGCGGACGAGCTCGGAGCCGCTCTCGGCGATGCCGATCGCGCGCTGCTCCTGCCGGTCAGCACTCCGCTGGCTGGACACGACGGGCCCGACCCGCTGGACGCCGTCGAGCGGGCCGCCGTCCGGGCCCTCGGCCCGGGCGCGGTCTACCGCGTCCGATCCGGCCCCTGCGAACCGGGCCCCGAGCACCGGGTCTTCGAGATGACCGCAGAGGGCGACGTCGTCCTGGTCGTCGGGACCGGCCCTCACGCCGAGCGGCTCGGCCCCCGCCTGCTGGACCGCCTCGCCCAGACCGATGCCCTGGGCGCCGACCGCCCGTGAACCCGCCGCCGACCACCGGAGACACCACCATGACCACCACCGCTCTTCCCGCCCACGCCCTGACCAGGCAGCAGGTGCGCCTGCTCGGGCACATCGCCGCCGAGTCCACCGTCCGCACGATCGCTGCCGACCCCGAACTCCCGTGGGGGCCCGGCGCGGTCGACGCCGCCGTCACGGAGCTGCTGACGGCCACCGGCACCCGCACCGCGCCCCACCTCGTCGCCTGGGGCACCGCGCACCGCCTGATCACCGACACCGCGCAGCCCTGTTCCGCCCTCTGCGCCGACATCCGGCTGCCCCGGCGCCTCGACCGTGTCCTGGTGGGCTGGGTCGGCGGGCGCACCACCCCGGAGCTCGAGGCCGACTTCGCCGTCACCGCCGCCACCGTGCGCGGCTACGGCAAGGACTTGCGTGCCTGGCTGGGCGTGGGCACCCAGATCCAGGCGAGCATCGCCGCCGTGCTGGCCGGCCTGGTCCTCTTGAGTGACATCGACCCCACGTGGCCCGCCGAGCCGCTGCACCACGCCGAGCCCCGCGGACAGGCCGCGTGAACTCCCGCCCCACCGGCGGCCGGGCCGCGGTCGGAGCCGTCTGCTTCCTCCTCGGCCTCCAGGTCGGCGCCGCCGTCCTCTACCTCGTCCAGCACCGCACCCGGCTCACCCAGCCGCTCTACCCGGCGATCTTCGCCCTCGCCGCCTTCGGCACCCTGGCCGTCACCGACCGCCTGATCGCCGCTCGTTCCACGCCGAAGCGCCGGACCAGTTCCTCCCAGCAGGACCCGCCTCGGCCAACCGGCTAAGCCGCACCACCCCATGGCGGCCGTTTCGGACCAGGGCCGCACCCCGACAACCCCAGACAGTAGATGAGCACCTTACGACCTGCCGACGGACTGGCGGCCCGCGATCTGGACCGCCGCCTGATCAACCGCACGGGCGTCCTCATCGACGCCAACGCCCTCGTCCAACTGCCCGCCGACCGCTTGTCCGGCGCCGACCCGTTCCTCCTGGCCACAGGCGCCCCCGTGTCGGCTACCACTCCCGCCCCGCTGCTGCGGCTGCTGATGCGCGCGGGCTCCATGGCCGTCCCCTGTGCCCTGGTCACCGAGACCCTCGGGACCAAGTCCCGCACTCACGCAGTCGTCATGGTCCTCCTGCATAACAGCCCCGGCCCGGCCACCGTCTCCGGCGGTGCCCGATGAGGCTGGTCGAGTACCCGGAGCCGTTCACCCCCGACGGTAGCCCGACGCTGTACCTGGCCCCTTCGGACGCTGGCCGTCCGGGCTGGCGGAGCGAGGCCATCGCCCTGCTGGAGGCGGCCGGTTTCACCGGCACCGTCCTCAACCCCCAGCCCGCCTCCACCGCGGAAGCGCCGTCCGGCTGGCAGGAGCACAACCTGCGGCGCTTCGGCGTCGTCCTCCTGTGGTGCCCGACCGGCGGGCAGCAGGTGCGCGACGTCCGGCAGCGGTTCCTGCGCCTCTCGCGCACCGCGCTGGTCGTCGGCTGCGACCACGCGGAGCGCGAGCAGCGGTTCGTCCACGCCGAACTCCAGGCCACGATGCCGCGGTTGGCCGTCCACGGCGACCTGGCCGCCACGGTGCGGGCGGCCCTCGACCACCTCAGCGCCCCGGCCGTCACCCAGATCTGAGCCTCACCAACCCACCCCGTCAGGAACACCATGTCCACCGCCGCCCTGCCCCGCCGTTCCCGGTTCCTCATCGAGGACCACGGCCTGATCGGCAGCACCGCCACCGGCGCCCTCGTCCGCCTCGACGGCACCGTCACCTGGGCGTGCCTGCCCCGGTTCGACTCCCCGGCCGTCTTCGCCGCCCTGCTCGGCACCGAGGAGCACGGCTTCTGGCGCCTCGCCCCCGGCGGCGAGCCCGCGGCGGCCGACCGGCGCCGCTACCGCGACGACACCATGTCCCTGGAACACGAATGGGACACCCCCACCGGAAGCGTCAGGGTCACCGACCTCATGCCCCTGGGCACCAGGACGCCCCGGATCATCCGCAGCGTCGAGGGCCTGAGCGGCACCGTGACGATGACCTCGAAGTTCCGGGCCCGCCCCGGCTACGGCGCCCACGCCCCCCTGTACACCCGCACCTCGCGAGGCGCCACCGCGCGCCTGTGCGCCACCGTCCACCCCGACTCCTACTGGCTCGACGGCTCCCACCACGTCCTCACCCGCGCCGGTGCGCGCTGCGACTTCACCATCACCGCCGGCGAGCGCATCGCCTTCACCCTCACCTGGTCCCCCTCCTCCCACCCGGCTCCCGACCTGCGCAGCCCCCGCTCGGCGCGCACCCTCACCGAGGTGTCCTGGCACGAGTGGGCGTCCCGCTGCGCCTACCAGGGCCCCTACCGGGAAGCGGTCGTACGCTCGGCCCTCGTCCTCAAGTCCCTGTGCCACCCGGGCGGCGGGATCGTCGCCGCCCCCACCACCTCCCTGCCCGAACAGATCGGCGGCGAACGCAACTGGGACTACCGGTACGTGTGGCTGCGCGACTCCGCCCTGACCATCACCACCCTCGCCCGCCTCGGCCACACCGAGGAAGCCGAAGCCTGGCGCGACTGGCTCCTCGCCGTCCTGGGCCCCGACGCCTCCACCTTCCAGATCCTGCACGGCCTCCACGGCGAACACCGCCTGACCGAGAACGAGTTGGACCACCTGCCCGGCTACGAGAACTCCCGGCCCGTACGCATCGGCAACGGCGCCGCCGACCAGCTCCAGCTCGACGTCCCCGGCGACGTCGCCGACGCACTCCTCACCGCCGAAGACGCCGGCCTTCCTCCCTCCCGCGACGCCGACGCGATGCTGCGCGCCCTCGCCCGCTGGACCGAAGACCGATGGGCCGAGCCGGACGAGGGCATCTGGGAGGTCCGCGGCCCCCGCCGGCACTTCGTCCACTCCAAGGTGATGGCCTGGGCCGCGATCGACCGCACCATCACCCTGCTGCGCCGACGCGCCTCCACCACCGCCGACGAACTCGCCCACTGGCAGCAGCTGCGCGACCGCATCCACGCCGACGTCTGCGAACGCGGCTACGACCCCGAACGCAACACCTTCACCCAGTACTACGGCAGCCGGGAGCTCGACGCCTCGCTGCTGCTGATCCCCCAGGTCGGCTTCCTGCCCCCGGACGACAAGCGCGTCATCGGCACCATCGAGGCCATCCAGCGCGAACTGTCCACCGAGGACGGCCTCGTACTGCGCTACCCCACCCACGACGAGTCCGGCAACAACGTCGACGGCCTCTCCGGCCACGAGGGCGCCTTCCTCGCCTGCTCGTTCTGGCTCGCCGACGACCTCGCCATGATCGGCCGCCTCCAGGAGGCCCGCGAACTGTTCGACCGGCTGCTCGCACTGCGCAACGACCTGGGCCTGCTCGCCGAGGAATGGGACCCCGGGCTCAAGCGCCAGGTCGGCAACTTCCCCCAGGCCTTCAGCCACCTCGCCCTGGTCGACACCGCCCTGCGGCTCACCGCCTGCGGCGCCGCATACTTCTCCGCCCAGCCGGACGGCCCGGCCGCGCTCACGATCCCGGACCAGCGGGCCACCGCCGGACCGGGCGTCGTACCCGCGCACCGTGTTGCCGTCGCCGACGGCATCGGAGACGCGCAGTGACTGGCCGCCACTTGTTCGCTCACCAAGTCGACGCGGTGGCAGCCGTACGCGGGGTGCTGTCGGGCGGTGCCCGGCGGGTCACCGCGGTGCTTGCGTGTGGCGGGGGCAAGACACGCATCGGCGCCGAGGTCGCCCACCAGGTGGCGAGCGCCGGCGGCGGTCGCAAGGCCGTGGTGGTTCCGACCCTGGAGCTGGTCACCCAGACCGTTGCCGAGTGGTCCCGGCACCTGGGCCCGCACGGACTCGGTCAGGTGATCGCCGTCTGCTCCGACAAGGAGGTACTCGCCTCCACCACCCTCCTGCCCGGGGACTGGACGGTGACCAGCTCCCCTGCCGACCTCGCCCGGTACACCTCCGTCCCCGGGCCGGTGACCATCGTCTGCACCTACCAGAGCCTGGGGGTGGTGAGCGCCGCCCAACTGGTCCACGACATGCCGGAGGTGGACATCGGTGTGATCGACGAAGCGCACCGTACGGCCGGTGCGGGAGGCAAGGCGTGGGCCGTCGTCCACGACCAGCACGCACTGCGCTTCACCCACCGGCTCTACCTGACCGCCACGCCCAAGATCGTCACCGGCGGGGACGACGTCGTGAGCATGTCGGACGAACGGGTATTCGGTCCGGTCGCGTACACGCTCAGTTTCGCGGACGCGATCCGCCTGGACATCCTGGCGCCCTACCGAGTCGTGGTCCCGGTCGTCGGCGACGACTCGATCGCCCAGCACCTGGAGGCCGAGGGCTCGGTGGTGCACCTGGGCGACGCGACCGTGCAGGCGCAGCAGGCCGCCCTGCAGCTCGCGGTCCTTCGCGCCGCCCGCGAGTTCCACATCAAACGGCTGATCACCTTCCACTCCCGGGTGGCAGCTGCCCGGTCCTTCGCCAACACCCTTGCCCGGGTGGGCGAGCTCCTGGGGCCGCACGAACGTCCCGCCGGGCTGTGGGCGCGGCATGTCGACGGCGCGCAGGACCCGGCGGTGCGCCGGCGCGTTCTGCAGGAGCTCGGGCGGGACGGTGATCTCCTGCGGGTGGTCGCCAACGCTCGGGTCCTGGGGGAGGGTGTGGACGTTCCGGCTGTGGACGCCGTGGCCATCCTTCACCCGATGGGGCCGATCGCGGCCGTGCAGGCGCTCGGCCGGGCCGGACGGCGGGGGGACCGCCGGATCGCCAAGGTCGCCACGTACATGATCCCGGCGTTGCTGAAGCCTGGCGAGGATCCGCACGAGGCACTGGCCGCCTCGAGCTTCGCCGGAGTCTGGCAGACGCTGCAGGCGCTCGCCGCGCTCGACGGCACCGTGGCCGACTCGATGGAGAGCGCCCGTCGCCGGCTGGGCCGAAGCGGCGGCCGGGACGCCGGGGAGGCCGTCCCCAGGGCCCTGATGCCGTGGCTGCACGTCACGGGGCTCCCGGCGCCGAAGCTGCCGGACTTCGCGCGGGCGATCACCCTGCAAGCGGTCCGGATGACCACCACGAGCTGGGAGGAGTACATCGGCGCGGCCGAGGCCTACCGCGCCGAGCACAAGGACCTCCTCGTCCAACTGGACCACCGCACCGACTCCGGTCTGCGCTTGGGACAGTGGATCGGGCACCAGCGCACCTTCTACGCGGCGGGCCAGCTCAGCCGCGACCGGATCGCGCAACTCGACGCGCTCGGGATGATCTGGAACGTCCCCGCCCATGAGCTGGAGGTCCTCCTCGCCCAGCTCCGGGCGCACCGGGAGAAGCACGGGCACCTGCGCATCGCCCGGGACTGCGTGCAGACCGGACCGCACGGACAGCCGTTCAAACTCGGCGAGATCGCCAAGACCCTGCGTGGCGCCTACGCCAAGGGAGCCGTGCCCGAGGCCAAGGTCAAGGCCCTCACCGCGGAGGGCTTCGTGTGGGATCCGGCCGCCGCCGAGTGGAAGCAGTTCCTCGCCGACCTCACCGCCTTCAAGCTGGCCAACAAGCACCTGGACGTACCGCAGAGGCACCAGGTGGACGGACGCAAGGTCGGGGGCAAGGTCTCCGAGTGCCGGAACCGCCCCGAGCGGCTGACGGCCGCGGAGGTGGCCGAGCTCGACCGCCTCGGCTTCATCTGGGACGCGCTCGAGTACCGCTGGAAGCAGATCATCAAGGCTCTTCGCCGCCTCAAGAGGGAGCACGGGGGGCTGCAGTTCCCCCGCGGTCTCTACATTGAGGACCCGGGATTTCGGCCCCAGGCGTGGCTGTACCAGCGCGGCAAGGAAGCGGCAGCCGGACAGCTCACCCCCAAGCGCCTGCAGGACCTGATCGACCTCGGCCTCGAGATCCCCGTCCAACGGCCGGCGCGCAGTCCAGAGCCTGTCGCAACCGGCCCCGGGCCCCGGCCGGCTAGTGCGGGGCCCAGCAGCAGCCCTCCTGTTTGACTCCCAGCCGCAGAGCCGCCCATGGCACGCACCGCCACCTGGCCCCGCTCGCGCCCGCCCGCTCGTCCACCACCCGGCCCTCGCCGCAACCGACTTGGAGAGCCCCGATGACCACCGCCCTCGCCGTCGCCTCACTGCCCGAGCCCGAGGCACGCGTGCTGCGGCTCGGTGCCCTGATTCCCGCCGCTGAACGCGGCCAGGGCGCGGGTGTTCCTGGGAGAAGCCCAGTCCCTCGCCGGCCGGCACGACCTCGCGAACTGGACGATCAGCGTCGCCGTGCAGGAATTCGCGCACCTCGGCAACCGCCACTGGTCGGCCCACGCCATCGAGTACCTCGGACAGGTCGCCGAACGCGCCGGGCAGACCGAAGCCGCCGCCAACTGGTACGCCGCCAGCCAGGACCAGTACCGGAACCTGGGGGCCACCCGCGACGTGGAACGTCTGAACGGCCGGCTCCTCGCCCTGCTGCACCAGTGACCAGCGCTCACCGACGCCACACCCCGCCGGGCCCGGGCACCGGTTGTCGCACTCCCCTGGCACAGTGTCCAAGACGGTCGACAACATCCCCATCAGTCATGTGAGTTGGGGTCGTTCACCGGATCGTGTGTCATCCGACGCGACACGCCGACACGGCCCCGCCCAGCCGCCTACGGTGGAACACCTGCCGACGCACTCACATACGACAAGCGATCACATGCCCGATCGCGGCTTCGCCGCGCCCTGCTTCGGCCGGGCGGCCCGCCACGTCCGATCTCCGCCGCTTCGAGAGGAGAAATCCGATGGTTCACAGGCTGGTTGCGGGAGTCCACCTGGTCGGATGGCCGGCATGAGCGCCCCGAGCCGCCCGGTACCTGCGGTCGGCCGCGTGATGGTGGGAAACGAGGAGACCCGCCTCGTTGTCGTGCGGGGGAACTCGGCCAGCGGCAAGTCGTCGGTGGCCTCCGGGATCCGGCAGCGGTTCGGTCGCGGCCTGGCCCTGGTCGCGCAGGACAACCTTCGCCGGATCGTACTGCGCGAGCGCGACCGGCCCGGCGGCGCGAACATCGGCCTGATCGACACCGTGGCACGCTACGCGCTCGATGCCGGCTACCACGTCGTCATCGAGGGCATCCTGTACGCCGATCACTACGGCGACATGCTCACCGGCCTGGTGGGCGACCACCGCGGTGTCTCCCGCTGCTACTACCTCGACGTCCCGTTCGGCGAGACCCTCGCGCGGCATGCCTCGAAGGCCGACGCCGAGTACCTCGCGCAGGTCACCGAGCGGGAGCTGCGGGACTGGTACCGCGAGCACGACCTCCTGCCCGGCGGCTTCGAGACCGTCATCGGCAGCGACAGCCGCCTCCACGACACGGTCGACCGCATGATGCGCGAGACCGGTCTCACCGGTCTGCCCGCGCTGGACGACTGAGGTCGCCGCGTTCGCGCCGCCGGCCTCCCACCCCCTGACAAGGAGCGCCCGAGTGCCCGCACCCGATCCGCGTGCCCGCGCCGCCACACCGCGCGACGCCGACGAGCTGCTGCGGCTGCGCGTCGCGGTCCTGACCGGCGAACCAGTCACCGACCAGTGGCGGGCGACGTTCCGCGACGACGTGCGCCGACGCCTGGGCACCGACCCGGACCTGTTCGCCTACGTCGCCGACGCACCCGGCGGCGGCCTCGCCGCCTGCGCCATCGGCATCGTCTACCGCGGCTACTGCGGCCCCACCTACCCGACCGGCCGGTGGGCCAGGATCCACACGGTGGTCACCGACCCCGCCCACCGCCGCCAGGGCCTGGCCCGCGCAGTCACCGGCTCCCTGGTCACCGCGATCACTCAGCACGGCTGCTCCATCGAACTGCGCGCCACCGAAGCCGGCGCCCCGCTCTACCGAAGCCTCGGGTTCAAGCCCGTCGACGGCTTCATGGCCTTGCTGCCCACCTCCCCGGGCCGGGCCGGGTAGTCCCGGCTCAGCCCGCCCTTTCCCTCGACGACTACGGAGTCCCGATGCACGAGACGAGCAGGCTGTCGGTCGGCGTCATCGCCCACGATCTGACCTCCGGCCGGATCGCCACCGTCCACTACGCCCGGCGCAGTTGGTCCCCGGGGCCCGCCTGGACGGTCCCCGGTGGGAAGGTCGATCCCGGGGAGGAGATCCCCGACGCCGCCGCCCGGGAACTGCGCGAGGAGTCCGGCCTCATCGCCCGCCCGTGCGATCTGCGCCTGGTCCACACGATCCAGGCCAAGGAGGGCTGGGACGGGCTCGGCGGGTTCCTGCTGTTCGTCTTCGCCACCAGCCAGTTCACGGGCGAGCTGGTCAACGTCGAACCGGACAAGCACCTGGAGGTGCGCTGGCACCCCACCACCACCGTCCTACCCAGCCCGATGTTCCCGACCTCCAAGGCGGCGGTGGAGGCGTACCTGGCCGGCGGGCCCGCGTTCTCCACCCACGGGTTCGACCCCGCCCCCGGACAGCGGCGCCTCACCGGGACATGACCGGCACCGGCCGGCACGGAAACCTTCGCCCGCCGACCACCCGCACCCACCGATCCCCAGCGCTTCCCGGCCCGCCGGCACCGAGCAGCGCGTCCCACCGCCTCGACGAAAGGGAGTATGTGACCAACGCACCCACGACCTCCACGGACCTCCCGGACAGCGAGCAGCTGCTGTTCGGCGGGCCGATGCGCTACGACTACGGCTGGGCCAAGCACGAGCTGGCCAGCGGCAAGATCACGTTCTGGGCGGTGGCGCGGCAGATGCCGCACTTCCTGCGCCTGGCCGGGCGGATGGCGTGGCACGCCGACCGCGCCGCCCTGGTGACCCTGGTCGGCGCCGAGGTACTGCGCGGCCTCGCCGCGGCCGTGGCGCTGCTCGCCACCAACCACGCACTGGCCGCGCTGCTCGCCCCCGGCGACGTTCCCGCCGTGCTGCGCGCGGCGCTGCCAGCGATCGTGACCGTCGGGGTGATCGCGGGCCTGTCCTCCGGGCTGTCCGCCGCCTCCGGGTGGGCCGGCGACCGGCTCAAGCCCGCGGTCTTCCGCCAGGCCACCCACGACTTCCTGGGCATCGTCAGCCGCTCCGAGCTGGAGGCCATCGAGGACCCGGCCTTCCTCGCCGAAGTGGACAGCGCCCGCTGGGGCGCCACATCCCTGCAGGGCATCATCGGCCAGGCCACCTCCGTCCTCGCCGCCGTCTTCGGCCTCGTCTCCGCCGCCGGGGTCCTGTCCGTCCTCCACCCCGCCCTGCTGCCCATGCTGCTGCTGATCGCCGCCCCGCAGGGCTGGGGCACCGTGCGCACCGCCCGCCGCCACTACGCCTCCACCCGGGCCTGGCTCCAGCACAACCGCGCCAGCACCCTGCTCGCGGACATGCTGATCCGCCCGTACTCCGCGGCCGAGCTGCGAGTGCACGCCGCCGGACCGTTCATCCTCCACCACTACGAGCAGATGGCCCGCGCCGCCGAGAAGGAACAGGCCCGCCTCGCCGGGGCGAAGGCGCGTACCGACCTGCTCTCCGCGGCCCTGGCCGGCACCGCCACCGTCGGCGCGTTCGCCCTCCTGGGCTCGCTCGTCATGAACGGTACGATCCCGCTCGCTGCCGCCGGAACCGCCGTGGTGGCCATCCGCACCGGCTCGGCGAGCATCGGCGGCCTCGTCTCCCAGATCAACGGCCTGTACGAGGAGTCGCTCTTCGTCCGCGACCTCGACCGGCTGCGCCGCGAGGGGCACCGCCGCGCGATCCCCACCGGCGGCACCCCGCTGCCCGAACGCCCCGAGACGATCACCGTCGAGGACGTCTCCTACACCTACGACGGCCGCGACACCCCCGCCCTCGACAAGGTCACCCTCACCGTCCCCCGGGGCAAGGTCATCGCCCTGGTCGGCGCGAACGGCTCCGGCAAGTCGACCCTGGCCAACATCCTGTGCGGCGTCTACCAGCCGCACCAGGGCCGTGTCCGGTGGGACGGCGTCGACACCGCGACGGCCGACCGCGACCAGCTCTTCAGCAGCGTCGCCCTGCTCGCCCAGACTTTCCAGCGCTGGAGCTTCACCCTGCGCGCCAACCTGCTCCTGGGCCGTCCAGAAGTCGCCTGCAGCCAGCAGCAGTTGGAGGCCGCCGCCGAGTACGCCGGCCTCAACCCAGTCATCGAGGAACTGCCCCGCGGCTTGGACACCCTCATCGCCAAGGGGCTCGAAGGCGGGGTGGGGATGTCCGGCGGCCAGTGGCAGAAGGCAGCCCTCGGCCGAACCTACCTGCGCCTGACCACGCCCGACGCCCACGGCCGGCTTCCCTCCCTCGTGGTCGTCGACGAACCGACCTCCGCCATGGACCCCGAAACCGAAGTCGAGACGTTCGAACAGATCCGCCAGCTCACCGACCTCGGCGTCACCGTCGTCCTCATCACCCACCGCCTCGGCGCCACCGCCAAGGCCGACCACATCTTCGTCCTCGACCACGGCCGCCTCGTCGAACAGGGCACCCACACCGAACTGATGGCCCAGGAACCCGCCACCCGCTACCGCGAGTCCTACCTCCTCCAGGCCGCCCAGTACGACGTCGGCGAGCGCCTACCCCGCCAGACGAACCACGCCCCCACCACTGCCTGACCACGCACCGCAGGACCAGGACCGTCCAACCCGTCCCAACCAGAACGGAGTTCACCGTGCAGACCGATCCGTCCAGCACCCCGCGCACAGCCCTGGTGAGCGGCTCCACCGTCCGGATCAGCGAACTCGCCGGCCACGGCCGCCCCAGCGAGGACCGGGTGTTCACCACGGCCGACGCCCTGATCGTCCTGGACGGCGTCTCCACCGTCACCGACGAACAGCCCCGCGGCGCCTGGTACGCCGACACCCTCGGCGCATCCATCGCCGAACTCCTGTCCCGGGAGCCGGGCATGGACCTGCGCCAGGTGCTCGCCGAGGCCATCCGGACGATAGCCCGCGACCAGGGCCTCGTCGCGGGTTCCTCACCGGCGTCCACCGCGGCGGTCGTGCGGCGAAGGGCGGATCGGATCGAGGCGGCTGTCCTGGGAGACAGCCCCGTCGTCGCCATCGGCCGCGACGGCACGGTGCACGCGGTGCGCGACGACCGCCTCGCCCGGCTGGTCGACGCCCGGCCCGAGGCACGGGAGTACCGCGATCTCCTGCGCGCCGGGCACGGCTTCGGCGACCGGCACCGCGTGATCCTCCAGGAGCTGCGCGACTTCCAGGGCAAGGTGGCCAACCGCCCGGACGGGTACTGGATCGCCGAGGCCGTGCCCGAGGCGGGCCTCCACGCGGTCACCGCCTCGTGGCCGGCCGACGACCTGGCCGAGGTCGTGATCGCCACCGACGGCATCACCGCCGGCGTCGAGGAGTACGGGCTGTACTCGTGGCAGGAACTCGCCCGCGCGTGCCGGCAGGACGGGCCGCAGGCGGTCGCCGACGCCATCGCGCGCGCCGAGCGCGAAGACCCCGACGGGCAGCTCTGGCCCCGCTACAAGCTCTCGGACGACAAGGCCCTCGCCTTCTGGCCGCTGCGGGAGCCCGACGGTCCGGGCCTGACGGAGACGGCGGGTCCGAACGACGACGAGGCCGACCAGTGAGGCGGTTCATGGCACCGGGGCGCCGCTGGGGCCGCGAAGGCGGCAGCGTGGCGGCGATCCTCCCGGCCGACCGGCTGCTCCGCACGGAGGCCCGGTGACCGCGCCCACTGCGCAGGGGCTGCCGCCGGTCGGCTGGCAGCACGACGCCCTACCGCTGCTTCGAGCGTGGGCCGCCGCCGAGCCGCGCATTCGCGACCTGCGGGTGCACGGCTCGGCGGCCGAGGGCGCCAAGGGGCTGGACCGCTGGTCCGACCTCGACCTCGTCGTGACCAGCAACAGCGACCCGCAGGCGCTCGCCGACGACTTCGCCGGCCTGGCCGGCGGCTCACTCGGCCCGATCTACACCAGCAGCCACAACGACGATGAGCACAGCGTCGGGATCCGCCTGGTCCTGCGCGACCTACGCCGCATCGATCTGACCGTCCGCTCGGCCACCGTACGGGAGCCGGCCCCGGCGGTGCCGCCGCGCGAAACACGGGAAGTACTAGCCGAGTTGGTGAACGCCTACCGGTTCGATGCCGTCCTGGCGGCGGTCAAGACCGCCCGCGGCGACGTGCTGATCGGCTCCCACCTGGCCCTCCAGCTACCCCGGCACCTCCTGGTCGCGGCGATGATCCTGCGCGACCGCGACACCGGCACCAACCACCACCGCCACGGCCACACCGCCTGGGACTCCTGGGCCCACCGGCTCGCCGCCGCACCCCAGCCCTACAGCCCACCGGCCATCACCGCCGCCATCCGCTTCCACACCCACGTCCTGCACCACCTGCTGGCCGAACAGGCACCGGAAACGGTCGGCAACGAGCAGCCGCTGCTGGCCCTGCTCGACGCCGTGGACAGCGCCGCCGCCTGACCCCGCCGGCCCCGACCCGCGAACATCCGGCCAGGCCGCTACCCGAACGCGCCCGGCCGACAACGAAGGACCAAACACATGCTGCGCTTCGCGACGTACAACCTCTTCAACCTCGGATCGGTGAAGAGCCGCCAAGAACAGGACCGCTACGACCTGCTCGTCCAGGTGATCCGCGACCTGGACCCCGACGTCCTCGCCGTTCAGGAGATCATCGGCCGGACACCCGAAGCCGCCGCAACCGTGCTGCGCCGGCTCGCGGACGACACCGGCCTGGACTGCCGGGTGGTCCGGCCCCGCGACGACAGCGCCCCCACTCTCGCCCTGGCATCCAGCACCCACGACTTCCACACGGCGGTGCTGTGGCGGCCGGGCACCGAACCCGTGCGGGGCGGCTGGCGCGGGTACGACGGCGGGGTGGACTTCTGGCACTCGATGGCCACCGTCGTGCTGGACGTCGGCGGCCCGGAGCCGGTCAAGTTCGCCTCCTACCACGGCGACCCGTTCCGAGGAGACTTCCGGTTCAACGAGGCCCGGCGCGTCCACTCGGCGTTCCGCAGCGGCGTCCTGGGCGCGATCGGGTCGGACTCCAACTCGATCTCCGCAGACCGCCGCCCGGACGGCGCCTACTACGACCACGACCCGTACACCGAGCAGGACCACGAGTGGCTGGAGTACCAGGTGCTGTGGCGGGAGAACCCCGCCGACCCTCCGGTCGCCGACCGCCGCGCCGGCGAAGTACTGCGGCGCGGCGGCCTGCTGGACGCCGCCACCGTCCTGGACGCGCCGTGGCAGCCCTCGGCCGGCCACTGGAGCGACGAGAACGGCGACCCGGACATCTGGGGGGAGCGCCGAATCGACCACGCACGCGTCACCCGACGCCTCGCTCCGGCTCTCCGCACACACCGGATCGTGCGCACCGAGCAGTCGCTCGCCGCCTCCGACCACTGCCCCGTGGTCGCGGAACTTGACCTTCGCGCTCTGACGCAGGCCTCCCCCTTCGAGGGCCGGCAGTGATCATCCCGGACGCCCACGCGGGACGCCGTGCCCGCCGCCGATGAAGTGCGCTACGGCCTGCGGGCGGCAGCCGGCGTTCTGGTTCAATAGACGCAATACGGCCGGTCGCCGCGAGGCGACCGTCTTCCGCCTGGTCATCACCGGAGCACCGGCGAGCGCGTCACCCGCCCCCAGGTCCGGAGCGCGGCCGACCGGGGTCGGCCGCTTACGGCAAGGGCTGCTCCAGGGGCCAGCCGTCGCGCAGCAGCGGGAAGGCGGTCTCGGGATCCTCCAGGACGCCTCCGCCGTCGAGACAGGGGCGAAGTGCGGAGTCGGTGAACAGGACGCCGAAGTAGGCGCTGCCTCCGGCGCCGGACCAGGACCAGGTCGGGTCCACGGCCACTCCCTCGGCGGTCGTGCACCACCCGTGCGCGAACGGGGTTCCGGCGCGCACGGAGACCGCCCAGCCCTCCGTATAAACCAGGGACGGGTACGCCAGTTCGGTACGCCGCGCGTTGGCATAGCAGTGCCGTTCCGGCATGGGGCCGACTCCGGACGGCAGCGCCGCCGGAGTGCACCACTGGCCGTGGGCGAGAAGGAAGTCGTACACCGACCGGTACGTCCAGTCGACGGTGCCCCAGCGGTCGAAGGACCGCTCCAGTTCGGCCTGCTGCCGTATGAAGCCGATCAGCATCCGTTCGGCCGGGGTGAGCGTCATGACGGGCAGGCTAGCGCTCACCTTGCCCTCGGGGCCCGCCGCCGGCGCGGACCGAGCCGAGACTCCCAGCTGCCGTCCTGCGGTGCCGCGCGGTGTCCCGCCTCCCGAACGACGCGGTGACGGTGTCGCGCCCGCCGGTCACGTGCACGCGGGCCACACTGCTGAACCCCGAACACGCCCTCGGCGCCCTGGCCGTCGTGCCGGCAGCCAGGCGACGCCGGTCGCCCGACCACGGGCGAAGTCCGTGACGGCCGTGCCCTGACCGCCCTAGGCTGGGCAGGTGACCTGGACGTTCCCCACGAGCCGCATCAGCCACGACGGCGCCGGCACCGTAATGTTGGAGACCTGCCACCGCGTCAGCGACTACACCACCGTCGCCAGGAGACGCGGCCAGGTGTTCTGGACCACCAGCAGCCCACTGCCCGACGGCGCAACCGAGCTGGTCATCCACTGCCCCGTGTGCATGGCGGACCGTGGCCTGACCGCCTCCGGTGCCTGGGGCGACCCGGCCCAGCTGACCTGCCTGTGCGGGCACTCCTGGACACCCCTGCTGCCCGGCCTGCCGCCCGAGCAGCTCCTGCGGAAGCTGATCCGCCTGGCAGTCGGAGAACCGTTCGACGGGATCCGCTACCGGCTGATCAAGGTCGGTGCGGCCGACGCCAACCCGACCCCGCTCCACGATGCCGTCGGCCCCGTCGTCGTCGAGGCCGGGCGTGATCTCAACCGCGGGAAGTGGGTCTTCAGCGACTACGAGGGCCGTGTCGCCTCCGACCTGCTGACGCGGGCCGGCCTGCGGGTGTACTGGAGCCCTGAGGACCTGGCCGCCCTGTCCCAGCGGAGGCGCACGGAGGAGGAGCAGCTCGCCAGGATCGTCGACAACTACCGGGCGCTGGCAAAGCGCAGCAGGTGGACACGAAAGCGCCTGGGACGCTTCCTGAGGCAGGCCGTGGAAGTGATGCGGCCGATCGATGTGCTGACCATGGACGACCTGGAGCCCGGTTCTACACAGCTTGGTGTGTCGCCGGTGCTCGAAGACGCCCGCGAGGCGCTGGCGGCGGTCCACGGGGTCCTCGGCGCGGGCGCCACCGGCGATGTCGACTACTGACCGCCCAGTCCCCGGCTGGGACGGGCCCGCCACCGAAGCCGTACGGCTAGGGTGGCGACGGTGACGTGGAGAATCCAGACCAGGCGCCTCGGACACGACGGCGCCGGCAACCTGCACGTGGTCATTCGCCACCACCCGCCGCACGGTACACCCTTCGAACTTCCGCGACTGTCCCCGCAGGCAGCCGAGCACCACCCGGCCGTTCAGTGCCCGACCTGCCGCCGCGACCGCGATCTCACCATGACCGGGCACTGGGGCGAGCCCGCGCTGCTGACCTGCCCGTGCGGGCGCTCCTGGACGCCGTACCTGCCGCCGCTGTCCCCGCAGGCGCTGCTGCGCGAAGTCGTACGGCAAGCTCTGGATGCCGGTGAACTCACCTACTGGGAAGCCCGCTCCGATCCCGACGCCCTCGCGACAACCCCGCGCCAGGACTCCGTCCGCGTCCCTCTCACCACGGCCTCGCGGTCCCTCAACCGCCGGACGTGGGTCTTCGACGACTACGAGATCGCCGTCGCTACCGACCTACTCGCCAGACTCCGCCTCGATGACACGGAGTCGGAAGCGGCGAGCAGCGCCGACCGGCTTCGCGCGCTCCACCGCTACCTCGACGCCCTCGCCGAGTACGCCGCCATGGCCAACGGCCCCCTCGGCGAACTGCTGGACGCCTGCGGCACCGCCCTGCGCCCGGCTCGCGGGCTGACGGCCGACAACCTCGAACCCGGCCCCGTCCCGGGCAACCCGCCGGTGCTGCTGGACGCCGAACTCGCCCTCGGCACCCTGGTCACGGTGCTTCGCGTCGGATCCACGGGCGAAGTCGACTACTGACCGTCCGCTTCCCCGGGCCCGAGGTCCCAGGACTTGCGGCGCCACGACGGGGCCTGCCAGTCGATCAGCCTGGCGGAGACGATCCGAGCGGTGCTGCCCGTGCCGTCCGGCGCGACCACCTGTACGGCA
This sequence comes from Kitasatospora sp. NPDC001119, assembly GCF_053598475.1. Classification (NCBI taxonomy): domain Bacteria; kingdom Bacillati; phylum Actinomycetota; class Actinomycetes; order Kitasatosporales; family Streptomycetaceae; genus Kitasatospora; species Kitasatospora sp. NPDC001119. The sequence goes on along the minus strand of NZ_JBSFKI010000025.1, from coordinate 65,425 downwards.
CCGGCGTGCGGCAGCACCGCATCCGGCCTGTAACGCCCACGCGCCCGGCCGGGAGCGGGCTCGGTAAGGTCGAACCGGCGCAGCGCCGCCCACACTGTCCACTCCCGCAGGGCAATCCCCGCCCAGACGGCCTGGCCCTCCTCCGTATCCAGATCGACCAACAGCGGCGACCAGGACCGGTCCGGCCGGCGGAATCCGCGCTCCAGCAGCACCACGCACCGGCGCGGCGAGACGATGCCGACGACGTCCTCGATCAGCAGGTCATGGAGAAGCCGCCCGAGGACAAGCTCTACCGCATCGCCCTCCAGCCCCGGCAGGGACGCCAGGAGCAGACCGTAGGCCGTACCTTCGTGGAGAAGGTCGCAGGCCCCAGGGCCGGTCGCATACACACCGATGTTGAGGACGTTGTCGTCACGACTGTATGGCGGATCGTTGTGATCGCGGTACAGCGACAGGCTGACGCGCGGGGGTGCGGAGGGCCCCCGGTCGTCCACCACGGACCTGGCCCACGCTCCGGCACTGTCACCGAGCACGGCGCTCCCCGCCAGCGCCGCCCCCAGTCCACGGTCGGGGCGTTCCCGCAGCATCTCCGCCAGCGCATGCCGGCGCGCACCGACCGCCGACGATCCGGAGGTCACGGCCTCACGGTGGCAGGCCAGCACGCGCCCCACCTGCCGGGCCGCCTCGGTCTCGTCTCCGACGGACACCGACACCTCCTCCAGCGACGCCGTCACCAATGGCGCGCCGAACCCGAGCGGCGTTCGCGGGAGACGATGCAAGGCCTCCGCGAGCAGCCGCACGGCCTCCTCACGCCCCTGGACGCCACCGATCCGCGGCTCCGCCCAGGCCGTCAGGCACTCCGCCCACTCCCGACACTGGCCGAACCCGTCATCGGCGGCCAGCTGCCCGAACAACGCGTCCGGTTGCACGTCGGTCCTGTTCCTCTCCAGCCGGTCCGGCCTCATAATGCTCAGCCCGAACTGCACGCCCGGAGCACCGTTCCCTCGGACGGGACGTCCGGCGCCCGTTCACGCAGGCTACCGCGCGGCCGGCTCCGCTGCTGCGGCCCGATTCCCGTGATCGCCGATCGTGGGTCCGGAATTGCGTTGCGCCGACTACCCCTCCCTCGCTTCCATGATGCAATGGAGAAACCAACTCCCTCCACCTTCAGCGCATTTCGCCGCAACGGCTACTGCGTTCTGCCCGGCGCCCTGACCGCCGCGCTGGTCCGGCGTTGGCGCTCACTGCTCCGCAGGCACGTCGCCCTCTCCCCGCCCGCACCTGACCACACCGGCCCCTACTTCCTGTGGCCGCCGCTGGGCCAGGACGCCGAGCTGCGCGACCTCTACGAGATCAGCGGGATCGCCGACGCCGTCCAGCCGTTCCTTCGTGCCGGGCTCGGCCTCCCTGCGCCGGAAGTCGCGCAACTGGCCCTCACCCTGCCGCCGCACCCCCACCACCCTGGCGCCCCGCACATCGACGGCCTCACCCCCACCGAGGACGACGGCCGCCCTGGGACGTTCACCCTTCTCGCCGGCCTGCTGCTCACCGACCAGCAGCAACCCGACCGCGGCAACCTGTGGGTCTGGCCCGGCAGCCACCTTCGCACCGCCGCCTGGCTCCGCGAGCACGGGGCCGACGCGCTACGCGACAGCGCCCCGTACCCGCCCGTGGAGCTGCCAGCCCCACTTCAGGTGATCGGCCCGGCCGGAAGCCTGGTCCTCGCGCACTACCTGCTCGCTCACAACATCGGTGGCCACTTCGGCACGGCCGACGACGAGCGCCGCGAGACCGTGTACTTCCGCCTGCTCGCCGACGGCCACCGCCAGCGTTGGCGCGAGGCGGTCAGCAACCCCCTCCTGGAGTTCACCATGAAGGGTCCCGAACCCGGCAGTCGGTGATATGCCGCCCGTGCTCGCCCCGCAGAAGCAGGGCAAGACCGAGCGACTGAACCTGGCGATCCAAGCGGACCCTCATCCCCCAGCCGCCCTGCTTCACCGGCAAGCCGACATCCGACTCCGCAGCCAGGCCCACTTCACCCTCGCCGAGCCGCGCGACTGCCGCCATCCGTTCGAAGGATTCTCGGCCGAATACCTTTACGCAGCGGCCGAGCGCCCTCTGCTGCCAGCAACAACGACGCCAAGCTCCAACGCGAGCAGCGCGCTGGGCACGCGGTACGAGCGGCCGTCGCGCAGAAGCGGCACGGGATAGTCGCCCTGCCGCGCGAGCTGGTACCCGTGGCTGCGGCCGAGGCCGAGAGCGCGGCGACATAGAACGCTCCCGTTGAACAAAAACATGTTCCCTTTCGGAGAACAGCCTGCCATATGATCTGATCTGGATCGATATCCATGGGGTACTGTTCTCATATGGATCAGAAAGTATGGTCGGCCGCCGTGGACGCGGCCATCGCTCGCGAGATCAAACGCCGGCGCACAGAGCTGGGGCTGTCCGCTGAAGCCCTGGGGGCCCGATGTGCCGACCTCGGCTATCCGCTGACCCGGCAGGTGATCGCCAAGCTGGAGCAAGGTGCCCGGAACGGGCCGACTCCGGCAGAACTCCTCATCCTGGCGCGCGCGTTGGAGATGCCTGCTGTCAGCCTGATCCTGCCGCTCGGCCAGGGGGCGACCGCCCGGCCGACGCCTCTTTCGGAGTCCACTCCGTGGGAAGCGGTCGCCTGGTTCACCGGCGAAGACCGTGCGACCCTCCCGGGGGTTCCGGAGGCCGGTTCACCCCAGGCCATCCTTGACGCCTTCCGTCGCCATGACCGGCTCGTCCGCACAGCGCTGCTGTCCACCAGGATGGCCGCCGAACGCCGCCGGGACGCCCAGCTCGCGCCGCCGGACGAGTACGAGCAGACCGACACCGCTGCCGCCCAGCTGGAGCAGGTCGCCCAGACGGACCGCAGCGATCTCCTCGCTGCCCGCCGGGCGCTGCGCGATCAGGGCCTCTTCCCGCCCCCGCTGCCCGCCGACCTCGCCCACATCGATCGTGGGGAAGCCTGACCAACAAACCATTCGCCGGGCCGACCCCGGCCATCACGGTCTCCGAGACGGCATCCGCCTGCCAGCTTCCGCCCGCCCCGGAGACCCGACCTCCCCAGCCTTCGACCGGAGTAGGCCGACACCATCATGCCGCACGCCTCACCCCTGCCCGACCGCGCTACCAAAAAGTCCGTCCGCACCTCGCGCACGCCCGCCACCGCGCCCATATGCATCTGCGCGGACGCAGGCTCACCCAGCCTCCTCTACACCCCCGCGGAAGCCGCGAAGATCCTCAAGATCAGTCCCCAGACGCTGCGCCGCTGGCGCACCCAGCAGCCGTCGCAGGGTCCCGCCTACGTGCGCATCGGCGCCCGGATCTCCTATCGGCACCAGGACCTGGCCGACTACCTGACCAACCGCCGCGTCGTGCCGGGGGTGGCAGCGTGATGAACGCGCCCGAGCGGATCGACGCACCGGTCGGCGTGAAGCTCTACACCGACATCGAGCACCGGCCGGACCGCCGGGCGCCCTTCCGCGCACGCGTGCGCTGGACCGACCCGACCGACCCGACCAGGCGCCCCTCGCGTTCCAGCGGGTTCTCCACCGGGCCCGAGGCCCAGGAGTGGCTCGACCGCATCATCAAGGCGAATAGCCGCGGCGTCAGCGTCGCGCTGGCGACCACCGAACTCGGCGACTACGGCGATTCCGTCATGGACCTCGCCATGCGCGGCCTCGAACTCAAGACCCACGACCCCTACCTGGCCGGCTGGCGCCTACGCGTGAAGCCCACCGTCGGCCACCTGCAGATCGCCAGCATCTCGGCCGGCATCGCCGACCGGGCCCTCAACTCCTGGATCGCCGACGGCGCCGGCATCTCCACCCTCAAGAACACCATCGCGGTGTGGGTCCGGGTCATGGAGCAGGCGATCCGCGACGGCATCATCGAGATCAACCCCGCCCGCCTCCACGGCTGGCAGAAGCTGATCAAAAAGGCCGAGGACGAGGAGTTCGAACCGCGCGGCCTGGCCCTGCGCGACTGGGACATACTCGACCGCCTCGCCGAGGCTCTCGTCGAGGCATCCTTCGGCAAGTACGAGGGCTGGGGCGACATCGTCCGCTTCGCCGGCGGCACCGGTGCCCGCATCGGCGAGGTCTCCGGCGTCCGCGCGGGCGACATCGACACGGACAAGTGGATCTGGAGGGTCTGCCGGCAGACCACGCCGGGCCCCGGCGGCCTCCTCGACAAGGGCACCAAGGGCAAACGCGCCCGCCTCGCCCCCATCATCCCCGAGCTTCGCCCGAACATCGCGTGGCGCATATCCCGCGTCGGAAACCGGCCCGATGCCCGCCTGTTCACCGGCCCGCGCGGCGGCCGGGTCACCACCGCGATCCTGCGCGACGCCACCCACTGGGACGACGTCGTCCTCCGCCTCGGCCTTGAGTACCTGCGCCGACACGACCTGCGCCACACCGCCCTGACGTGGTTCGCCGACGCAGGCGTCCCGCCCCACGTCCTCATGCGCATCGCCGGTCACGGCCAGCTCACCACCACCCAGCGCTACCTCCACCCCGACCTGCGCTCCATCGAGCGCGCCGGAACCCAGCTCACCACGTACATCAACGCCACCCGCGGCCTGCCCGGCCCCAAGGTCGAGGTCGAACAGATCCGCCAGCTCGCCCTGGCCTCCTGACCTACCCTCACTGCCGCGCTCCGGACCTCGCCGACCCAGGCAGAAGGGATTCCCGGAGACGGTGTGTGGTGCCGCCGAGCGCATCGGCGGCACCACACGCCATCCACGGCCGAGTACCGTCCTCCCGTGGACCACCACGTAGAGCGTCCGGCCTCCTGACCGGAGAGTTCATGTCCTCCTCCCCCGCCAAGTCCGCAATCCAAGACTTCGTCTGCGAGCACCAGGAACACCAGAGCCGCCTGCTCGTCGTCTCTTCCCTGCCGGGCACCCCTCCGGCCGCTCAGCACGTCCTGTCCTTCAACGAGGCGGGGCAGGCCGAACACGCAGCCGAGCTCCTACGCACCGCCGTCCACGGCACCGAGCCGACAACCGATTCCCAGCTCGCCACAGCGACTGCCGCACTGTCCGACGCCGAGGCCGAGGCCCTGCACCTCGCCTTCCAGCAGGCCACGCAGGGCTGGTGGCCAAGCGGCCCCCACACGCTCACGAGCAGCTCGCCGCAGCCCCTCCCGGAGGAACCCGAGGGGAAGCTCTCGCCGGCGACCGTCGACTCGCCGACCTGCCCGGCCGCGTCGTTCGGGTCATTCACCTCAAGGAGTTCCACATCACCGACCCGGACGCCGTCCTGTCCGAAGCCGAGAACGACGGCTGGGAGCCCCTGCCCGACGACGAGTTGCCCGACGACGATCCCCGCGACCTCACCGGCGCGCTGATGCACCTCGCCACCAGCACCACCTTCATCCCCGGGACGGACGAGCTGGCCGACAACGCCATCGGCAGCATGCTCGACCCGGCCGCCGGCGACGAGGTCGCCGACTGGACAACCACCCCCGTAACCGCCGACTTCGGCACCGGCTACCGTGCGGGAACTCCCGCTCCCCGCCCCGAACTGGCCCCTACCGCGGAGAAACTGCCCGACTACGCTGATCTCTTCCCGCTTACCTCTGCTGGCGACGACGAGGAGAACCACTGGCAGCTCACCCCTCGCACTGCGGCAGTTCTCCACTCGGCGCTGTCGGTCCTCGCCGACCAGGCGTACGACGATGCCGACGAACTCGGCGACGACGCCGTCCAGACTGACGAGGACGGAACCTGGGGAGTCTTCGGTCGGCTTCCCCGCCTGACCTGGAAGCAGGACTACCAGTGGCGGCGTGCGTTCGCGCGTTCCTGCGACGACCTCGCCACCGATCTCGAAGCCGGCCAGTGGCCCGAACCCGCCTGCCCCGCCGAGGAGATGGCACTCCACCTCGCCCTCGCTGATGCCCCCTTCACTCGGGAACTCATCGAAGATCTCCCCAAGCACCAGGCGCTGCCCAGCCACGACGATGACTACGACTGGGATGCCTGCGTCGACCTCCTCTTCCAGGACACCGACATCCTGATGCTCTTCAGCGCGCACCTGGACGGGATCGAAGACCCCGACGACACGGCCAACCAGGCCATGGGCATCGGCGACATGTGCCCCGCCGCCTGGTTCACGCCGTTCGACAACGTCCAAGCCCGCGACCCGAAGCGCGGTTTCCGCCGCTGACCTGGCGGTTGATCCAGGTTGTCTTCCCTGGGACGACAAAGGTCGACCGACGTCCGCCCCGCGGCGGGGAGAACCGCGTGGAAGTCGGCCCGGCATGCGCGATACCTCAGCCTCTGGCGTGTGCCGTCGACTCCGACGGCACACGCCGCGCGGAAGACGCCGGGTCCGCACGGCGGGCTCGCCCGCTCCAAGGACACGCGCCGGACGCCGACACAGGCTCCTATCATCGAAATATGAGCATAGATACGGAACTCACTTCAAAGTGGGTGATAGACGGCGTACTGTGGTCAAAAGAGGACGGACTACCGGATGGCCTGACCTATCCGGTCTTCGCTCACCTGCTGGACACCGCCGCCGTCTGTCTGGCCCTGTGGGACCTGCACATGTCCGAGGGCCAACAGCGGACGTTCACCGCCGGACTGGGCCTGGATCCCGACTCCGGGACCGACCGAGAGCGAGCCAGATCACTCCTCGCCTGCTGGGCAGGCTGGCACGACATCGGGAAGATCGGCGCCTACTTCCAGGCCAAGGTACATGCGGCATTTGCCCAACTGAAAGGCTACCCGCCCCTGCGTTCGGGTACGCGAGGCCTGTCCCACGGCGAGGCCACCCAGCTCTACCTGGCCGTGCAACTCCCCTCGTACCGCTACGACGGCACCGGCGACGGTCTGCCCGTGACCTCGCCCACGCACCGACTCGCCCAGCTGCTGGGCGGTCACCACGGACGGATCTTTCCGCAGCCGCATCGCAACCTCCTACGCCACCCGGTCCTCGCCTCAAGGCTGTTGGGAGGAGGACGGTGGGAGGAGCAGCGACTTGCCCACCTGGTCGCGGTCGCGGAGACCATGGGTGCTCCGGATCCGCCGCCGGTGCTTTCGGTGGAGGCTGCGGTGCTGGCTGGGGAGGCTGTGGTGCTCGCGGACTGGCTGGCCTCTCAACGCTCCTTCGTCGTCGATCAGTTGGAGCACCTGTCCGAGGCGGGCGATCCGTCGCGGTTGGTCCGGCACTGGGAGCGGGCTGTGGTGGCCGGTCCGCGATTGGTGGAGGACGCAGGCCTTGGTCTGCCGGTGTGGAAGGAGACTCCGGTGTCATGAGGTTCGCCGACTGGTTCCGGTTCGAGCCGAACGCGTTGCAGAAGTCGCTGTTGGATCTGCTGCGCGGGTGCGCGGTGCCGGGCAAGGCAGGACTGCTGGTGCTGATGTGGCCGACCGGGAGCGGGAAGACCGAGGGCGGTCTCTGGTCGGCGCGGTGGATGGGCGGGCCCCGTATGGGGGTTCACCTGGCCCTACCGTCGGTGGCCACCACCGACTCGGCGTTCTGGCGGGTCTGGCGGTGGGCACGGCGGGCGCTGGCCGCGTCGTCTCCGGTGACACTGGCGCACAGCCGGGCCGGCCGAGGCCCGCAGGGCCCGGTGCTCAGCCACGACGACAGCGATGGGCTGATGCTGGCGCCCGCCCCGGAGTTCCTCCAGGGCCGCGGCCGGCCGGCGCTGGCGGGGGTGACGGTCTCCACCATCGACCAGGTGCTCCTGGCGGTGCTGCGGGTCCGGCACAACGTCCTGAGGATGGGCGGCCTGACCCGCAAAGTACTCGTGGTGGACGAGTGCCACGCCTACGACCCCTACATGCAGAGCCTGCTGCGCACCGTGCTGGCCTGGTGGGGTGCGCTCGGTGTGCCGGTCGTGCTGATGTCCGCCACGCTGCCGCGTTCGCTGGCCCGCTCGCTGGCCGCGGCCTACCTGTCAGGGTCTGCCCCGGGTCTGCGGTTGCCGGAGTTCCGTCCCGCCTACCCGGGGTGGTTCCACGTCGACGGCGCTACGGGTCACCCGACGGTGGAGGCGGTGGACGCCGGCCGGGCGAGGATCCTGGCCGTGCGGTTGGTCGGCCTGCCGGGATCGCACCGGGCGACGCGCCGGGATGCGGTTCCGGCGTGCGACAGGGCCCGGGCCCAGGTCGTGGCGAAGCTGTTCGACCTGGGCCGGCAGCGGCTGTGCGTGCTGGCGGTCTGCAACACGGTGGCCTCTGCTCAGAACACCGTACTGGCGCTGAAGGCGCTCCTCTCCCCGGACGTCGAGGTCTTCCTCGTCCACGCGCACTACCGCGAACTGGACCGCGCCGACCTCACCACGGCGGTGGAGCGGGCCTTCGGCAAGGACCGAACCCACCGCCCCCGGCGCGCCGTGCTCGTGACGACCCAGGTCTGCGAGCAGTCACTGGACCTGAATCTGAGTCATGTGGTCACCGATCTGGCGCCGCTTCCGACGATCATCCAGCGGGCCGGCCGAGGCCGGCGCCACACCAAACGGTCCCGCGTCCGGGTGCCGGTCACCGTGCTGGTGCCGCTGACCGCCGAGGGCCTGCCCGACGACGGCCGCTGGGAGGCGATCTACAGCACCGCCGTGGTGCGGGCCAGCCGCGAACTGATGGAAGGCCACGGGACGATCGCGGAACCCGAGGACATTCAGTCCCTGCTGGAAGCGCTCGAAGACCGCCTGGGCAGCGACAGCCCGGACGTGGACGTGCGCTCCCATCTGGAGGGCGAGCAGGCGATGGCGGACGCGGCCCGCCCGGTGGTCATCCCGCATCCGCGGGAGCTGGTCGACCTGTTCGACCTCACGGACCTGTCCGGTACGGACGAGGAGGCCGCCACCCGTTACCGGCTCGACAGCATCCAGATCCTCCCGCTGTGGCGCCGGCCCGACGGGCACCTCTCCCTGGAGCCCGACACCGACCTCCCGCTCCCCTCACGGCTGCCGCACGATCTGGAGCCGATCCGCGAGCGCCTGGTCTCCACCCGGCACGCCACCTGGCAGAAGCACCTCGGCATCGACGCCCAGCCCCCGTTCGGCTGGGCGGGCGACAAGCGCCTTGGGCCACTCGTCCTGCTCGTGCACCCCGCCCCGGGGAAGCCCGTGCACGCCGCCGGGTGGACCGTGTTCTACGACCGCTACCTGGGCCTGGTGGCCCGACCTCCGACACCGAAGGAGTGAGCGATGAACGCCCCGGCCGACGACTTCGACCTGGCACACGGGGCCTGGATCGACTGCCGGTACCGCGACGGCACCACCCGCCGCACCGGCCTGTACGAGATGCTCTCCGACGCGTCCGCGATCGCGGACCTCACCCTGCCCTATCCGATCGCCTACGGCGCCCTCTACCGGGTCGCGACGGCCATCACCTACCGCGTCACCGGCCTGGACCACCTGCGCACCGGCGAAACCGCCGCCGGCTGGTACCGGCGCCGCAACGCCTGCTTCTCCACCGGCTTCGACCAGCGCGCCGTCGACCGGTACTTCCACAAGCACGCCGCCCACCTGCGCCTCTACCACCGGCGCCGCCCGTTCCTCCAGGACCCGCGGCTGGCCGAGGAGTGCCCCCACACTTCAGGCATCGGCAAGCTGGTGATCGGACGCCCCGCCGGCAACGCCAGACCATGGTTCTCCGACACCGCGAGCCAGCGCCACGCAGCCCCGGTGCCCTCCGGCGAAGCGGCGCTGCAGACCTTGATGTGGGCCTACTACGGAAGCGGCGGGGCCCTGAGCACCCGGTCCCACGGCGAAGTGAGCGCGCACGCCGGCTGCATGGCCGCCGTGCTGCGCGGCACCGTCGGCTACCACCCGATCGGCCCTGACCTGCACACCACGCTCCTGGCCCACCTGACCCCGCCCGGCATCGACGGCGACCAGAGCGACCTCGCGCCCTGGGAGAACCCGTCGCCCGCCGACCCGACCCGGCCTCCCCCCTCCCCCACGGGCCCGGTCTCCCTGCTCACCGCCCGCACCCGGCACGCGATCCTTCTCGTGCCGAGCGCCGACGGCCGGTCCGCCGTCGACTGGTACCTGACCTGGGGAGCGCGCAACCCGCCGCACAAGCCCGGCAGGGAGGCGAGCGGGCACACCGAGCCGTTCCCCGACCCCTTCCTGTCCTACCAGCGCTCCCGCGAGAGCGGCGCCCCCTCCTCCGCGGTGAGGGGAAACGGCGGCCGCCAGCTGTTCCGTGACCTGGAGGTCCTGCTCCACGACCCTGCCACCGAGGCGCAACGGGCACCGCGCGCACCGACCCGCCCCCTGGTCCTGGCCTCCTGCGACCAGATCCCCGACGAGGTCGTGGACACCCTGCGGCTGCGCGTGGTCGGCGCCGAGCAGGATCGCGAGAAGAGCAACGACCACCAGTGGTGGACTACCACCACGCCACCGCTGCTCACCCACACCGCCGCGCGCGACCCGGAAGGCGCCCAGCGCATCAGCGACGCCGTCCACGAAGCCGACCTCGCCGAATGGCACCTCGACAACGCCCTGGCCGCGGCCTTCGACGACCGCCCCGCCGACGCGCGGGCCCGCAGGGCACGCATCGCCCAGCGGTTCTGGCCCCGCGCCGACACCATCTTCTGGAATCTCTATGACACCGGCCGGCTCGACGACGCCACGCGCCGCATGCGCGTGGCCGCGCTGGACGCCTTCGACCAGCTCACCGCCGACCTCGCCCGCAACCCTTCGGCCGGCGAGCGCATCGCCCGAGCCCGCGCCCGCCTCCCCCTTCCCCCGAGGAAGGCCACGCCATGACCACCACCACGCCCACAGCGCGCCGCACCCGCGCCGCAAAGTTCGTCGACCACATCGCACACGCCATCGTCACCGACCCCGCCGCCCACCGGGCACTGGCCAGCGGGCTCGGCCCCTGGCCCAACCAGCAGCCCCCAGGCCCAATGCACCAGTACGTCGCTCCCTGGCTGCCCCCGAACCTGCATCCGCGCCGCCAGCGCGCCTACTACACCGTCGCTGCCCTGATGAGCAGTGCGAACCGCTCCGGCACCGGCTCGCGGACCAGCATCGGCACAGCCCTGGGGCACGCCTCGACCCACATGTCCCCCGCCACCACGAGGCACCAGCTGAACCGGCTCGTCCGGCCGAACCCCGACGGCCCGTACGAGGACCTGCGCGGCGCTGTGCGCCTCACCGACAACGCGGGTGTCCCGCTCGACTGGGCCCGCCTGCTCGCCGAGCTGGACAGCTGGTACTTCGACGGCCCCCGCACCTGCACCACCTGGCAACAGGACTACTTCCGCACACTCGCGCGCCACGAGAGAAGTGACGATCATGACTGACACTCCTGTGCCCGCAACCTTCCTCGACATCCACGTCCTGCAGACCATCCCACTGTCCGGGCTGAACCTGGACGGCGACGGCTGCCCGAAGTCCGTCGTCCTCGGCGGAGCGACCCGCGGCCGCATCAGCGCCTATTCCAAGAAGCGCCCCGTACGACTGCACATCGAGGAAGTTCTCCCCGACCAGGCGTCCGCACGCACCCGCCGCCTCGTCCACGAAGTCCGTGACCTGCTGATCGGCGAAGAAGGCTGGAGCGAGGAACTCGCGACGTTCACCGCACTCGACGTCTTCACCGCCGCGAGCGGCGGCCAGATGTCCCTGGGCAGCTCCGCCGACGACATCCAGGCGAAGGACCCTCTGGCCACCGCCGCACTCATCTACACCCCCACCACCACGGCCCACCGCATGGCGGCCACCGCCGCCCGCCGCAAGCACGACTACGAGATCGCTCTCAAGGAAGCCGAAGCCGGCACCGCGAAGCCCCGGAGCGGCCGAGCCTCGAAGAAGAAGGACACGGAACAGGAGGAAGGCGGTACCGTCACCGCCCCGGCCGACCTCGAAGGACTGCTCGCCGGCACCAACGCCTCGATCGCCCTGCTCGGCCGGACCCTCATGGAGATCGACGGCGCCGAACGCGACGCCTGCGTCCAGGTCGCCTCCGCCTTCACCACCCACGAAGCCAACATCGAGATCGACTTCTTCGTCGCGGTCGACGACTACGCCGCCAGGACCCAGGGCGTGCCCAGCGTCGGCCTGATCGGCGACCAGCGCCTCGTCGCCGGCACGTTCTACATGTTCTCCACCATCGCCGTGCGGTCCTTCGCCGACGCCATCGACAACGACCTCGCCCTCGCACGCGCGGTCTGCCACGCCTACATCGACGGGTTCATCCACACCCTGCCGAAGACCGGCCAGACCAGTTCAGCCGCCTGGACCCTGCCCGACCTCGTCCACCTCGCCGTACGCACCGACCGGCCCGTCAACCTCTCCACCGCCTTCGACACCCCCGTCACCGGCCGCCAAGGCCACGCCGCACCCTCCATCGCGCGCCTGTCCGACTACGCGAACACCATCCAGCGCCTGACCGCCGGCCGCGGCCTGCTCCACTCCGTCCACGCCTACACCGGCACCACCCAACTCCCCGGACTCGGCACCCGCGTCGACACCTTCGACCAGGCCATCGAGTCCGCCCTCGACGCCGCCTTCAAGAACACGCCATGAGCACCCGTCAGGCCCTCGTCCTGCGCCTCACCGCACCCATGCAGTCCTGGGGGGTCCGCGGAGGCTTCACCGACTACCGCGACACCGCCTCCCACCCCACCCGCTCCGGCGTGCTCGGCTTCCTGGGCGCCGCCCTGGGCCAACCCCGCGACGAAGCCCCCGGGCCGCTCGCCGACCTCGACGTCGCCGTCCGCGTCGACCGACCCGGCAACCCCATGGAGGACTACCACACCATCGGCGGCCAGAGCCCCACCGAGGTCGTCCCCTGCGCGGACGGCGGACGACGCGCCGGAGCCGTCATCACCCACCGCGCCTACCTCGCCGACGCCGCCTTCACCGTCGTCCTCACCGGCCCGGCCTCCCTCCTACGCAAGGCCTCCGACGCCCTCGACCACCCAGTCCACCCGCCGTATCTCGGACGCCGCGCCTGCCCCCCGGCCGCGCCCTACAACCTCGGCATCCAGCACGGCAGCGTCACCCACATCCTCAAAACCGTCCCCCTCGATCAAGAACCCCCACGCGCCGGCGAGCCCGTGACCGTCGACGTCATCACCACCATCGCCCCCGGCGACCCACGCGCCACCCACACCCTCAACGACGACCCCCAAGGCGCCCGCCACTTCGCCGAACGAACCGTCGCACGCTCCACCCTCACCCTGCCCGCCGCACTCTGCACCGGCCGCGACGCCACCACCCGCTACACCCGGCTCCACGAATACCGCTACGGCCCCCAACCCAACCAGCGAGAGGCACGATCATGACCACCGCCCACCTCACCGAGATCCACCTCAACACCGCCTCCCGCGACGTCCAAGCCGACCTACGCCACGGCGGACTCGGATTCCACCGCCGCACCGAACGCCTCTTCCTGCCCGACGGCTACGTCGCCCCCAGAACCAGCAGCACCGGCCCCCGCCCCAGCCTCGGACTCCTCTGGCGCCTCGACACCACCCGCACCGGCCTGCGCCTCCTCATCCAGTCCACCGACCCACCCGACCTCACCACCCTCCCCGACCACTACGGCACCGCCCGCACCACCGAGCTCGGCCCCTACCTCGACCACCTCACCACCGGCCAACACGTCCACTACCGCCTCACCGCCAGCCCGGTCCACTGGGCCCGCGACAAGACCACCGGCAAACCCCTACGCAACCGCATCCCCTGCACCGGCCCCGACATCACCCACTGGTGGACCCGCCGCGCCCCCGACCTCGGCCTCGACCCCTACACCACCACCACGTTCCAACTCACCCCCGTCACCGGCGTCGCCGACCACAACCCCCACATGCGCCTACCCCTCACCCGCTACGACGGCCTCGCCACCATCACCGACCCCACCCACCTCCGCGCCGCCATCCTCCACGGCATCGGACGCTCCAAAGCCTTCGGCGCCGGCCTCCTCACCCTCGCCCCACCCAACTGACCAAGACACCCAGCTCCTTGACAACTGAACAAAAAGACGCCAGGCCGCCCGCAACACCGCAGCTCACGAAGGGTCCGCCCCGCGCGGCCGGGGGTGTGCCTGCGCCTCACGACTTTGGAAAGTTTGTCGCATTGTCCGCCCCGCGCGGCCGGGGGTGTGCCCCCGTCCCAGTCCCGGATCGACCCGTCCGCCGTGTCCGCCCCGCGCGGCCGGGGGTGTGCCCCGTCGGTGCCGACCTCGGCCACGAGACCATGAGTCCGCCCCGCGCGGCCGGGGGTGTGCCTTTGAGGTCGATGATGTCGACCAGCCAGCCGTTATCCGCCCCGCGCGGCCGGGGGTGTGCCGCCCGACTCGACGGCGACGGCAAGGTCGCAGGAATCCGCCCCGCGCGGCCGGGGGTGTGCCCCTCCGCCGGGGCCTGTTTCCGTCTCCGGCCTGATCCGCCCCGCGCGGCCGGGGGTGTGCCCCGGCGGACGGTGCAGGCGGACCGGGCTCATCGATCCGCCCCGCGCGGCCGGGGGTGTGCCCGTGGTTTCTCCTTCTCCTCAGGTGAGTTGGGATCCGCCCCGCGCGGCCGGGGGTGTGCCCGCGCGGAGGGGGCCCCGCAGCGACGCGCGGAGATCCGCCCCGCGCGGCCGGGGGTGTGCCCCGCCCGCTGAAGCAGCACGCGGACACCGCGGCATCCGCCCCGCGCGGCCGGGGGTGTGCCCTCCCTGCTCCCGACCTGCGCCGATGCGCCGACATCCGCCCCGCGCGGCCGGGGGTGTGCCCCGTGATCACCGGGTCCAAGACCGTCGCCCTGGATCCGCCCCGCGCGGCCGGGGGTGTGCCGGGGAGTTGCGCGGATGGCAGGCAAGCAGATAGATCCGCCCCGCGCGGCCGGGGGTGTGCCCGCGTCGTAGACGGACCCCCGGCCCACCAGGACATCCGCCCCGCGCGGCCGGGGTGTGCCTTCCCCTTGAGGTCCGTCGCATTCGGCTGCGTCATCCGCCCCGCGCGGCCGGGGGTGTGCCCTGGACATGGTGCTGCCCGCCTTGTCCTTGGCGATCCGCCCCGCGCGGCCGGGGGTGTGCCGGCGGCCCAGCCGGCCCAGCCGCTGACGCCGTTATCCGCCCTGCGCGGCCGGGGGTGTGCCCTCGGCGACCACGCGGAGATCGGCCTTGACGAGATCCGCCCCGCGCGGCCGGGGGTGTGCCTGTGCCGGGAACAGCCTTCCGTGGCCACTCGGAATCCGCCCCGCGCGGCCGGGGGTGTGCCTGAGGCCGGTCAGTCGGCGAAGTGCCCGCGCCCATCCGCCCCGCGCGGCCGGGGGTGTGCCGGCCGCCGAATTCCTGGAAGCCCACCCGGCCCAGTCCGCCCCGCGCGGCCGGGGGTGTGCCGATGGCCCAGTTCGTCACGCTCAGGGAGCGCAAGTCCGCCCCGCGCGGCCGGGGGTGTGCCGATGGCCCAGTTCGTCACGCTCAGGGAGCGCAAGTCCGCCCCGCGCGGCCGGGGGTGTGCCCTGCCCGAGCGGAGCGAGCACCCCGCCCCAGTGGTCCGCCCCGCGCGGCCGGGGGTGTGCCCCGCACCACCCACGCCCTGCGCCCCACCTCCTGATCCGCCCCGCGCGGCCGGGGGTGTGCCCCGCACCACCACCACATCCCCCGACGGGGTATCCGCGCCGCGCGGCGGGGAGTGTGCCCCCATGTGCAGTCAACGTGAACTTCGAGGCACTATCCGCCCCGCGCGGCCGGGGGTGTGCCCTCCACAGAGAGTCAATCGAGATAGACCCCGAGGTTCGCCCCGCGCGGCCGGGGGTGTGCCGACGTCGAGACCCGTGGTTTCCGTGTCCAGGGCATCCGCCCCGCGCGGCCGGGGGTGTGCCGACGTCGAGACCCGTGGTTTCCGTGTCCAGGGCATCCGCCCCGCGCGGCCGGGGGTGTGCCCGCCTTGTAGCCAGTGGGTATGGTCTTGCCCTCGCCCGCCCCGCCCGGCCGGGGGTGTGCCCGACTCTGGCCGGAATGGGGCACCGACCACACTGTCCGCCCCGTTCGGCCGAGGGCGTGCCGTGGACGAAGCCGTAGACCAGCAGCGCGGCGAAGTCCGCCCTGCGGCCGGGGGTGTGCCGGCGCTGCGCGAGCTCCTCAAGGTCCAGGACTTGGCCCGCCCCGCACGGCCGGGGGTGTGCCCTTGGACGGCTCGATCTACCGAGGTTCGCGGGTGTCCGCCCCGCGCGGCCGGGGGTGTACCGCCGGTCGCCCCGCAGCGGCGCTTCCTCCGCTGGTCCGCCCCGCGCGGCCGGGGTGTGCCCGACATCCAGGCGTACTCGTGCGCCTTCGGCTGGTCCGCCCCGCGCGGCCGGGGGTGTGCCCTGAGTTCCGTACCCGTTTATGGTGTCCAAAAGGTCTGCCCCGCCCGGCCGGGGGTGTGTCGTGGTTCCCGGGGAAGGTCATGAGCCTGATCCAGTCCGCCCCGCAGCCGGGAATGTGCCCGCCAAGCGCTACCAGGACGACATGCCGGCGGAGTCCGTCCCGCGCGCTCGGGGTGTGCCGGCGCCGGATGTGGAGTGCATGCCGCAGGCCCGGCCAGCCCGCGCGGCCGGGGGTGTACCAGCGATGTGCCGGGTGATGGCTGCGATCAGGTAACCGCCCCACGCCTCCGGGACGTGCCGAGTCGGAAGGAGCCACACGGTGACCACGACCAGTTCGCCCCGATCAACCGGGGGTGCACCCCAACCCACGCCGTCCCGCTAGCACGGGACTTCGTCCGCCCCGCGCGGCCGGGGGTGTGTCCATCGAGCTCGACATGGTCGTCCTCATGATCCGGTCCGCCCCGCTCGGCCGGGGGTGTGCCCTTGTTCTCCATCAGCGACGCGTGGTCGTAGATAGTCGCCCCGCGCGGCCGGGGGTGTGCTCAGAGCCTAGGCCACGGCAAGCAGCAGCTCGCAGTCCTCATGCAGCCAGGAATGTGCCTAGCCGACAGCCGGTGAGCGCATCGCCTACCTGTCCGCCCCGCGCGGCGACGGTGTGTCTCCTCCTGGTCGTCGGCTGCTTCTCCCACCCGCACCGCCTCGGCGACAATCACTGTGCGTAGATGATCACGGGTAGCAGGAAGAGCCCGGGCTGGCGCGCGGACGCGTCCAGGAGGAGCCGCGAGACGCCTCCGACGCAAGGTCACGAAATCGTCTGACGTCTTGACAGATTCAAAGGCGGTCGCTCAACTGCCCGAAAATATGGCTGGATTGCGCCATGAGGTATCGAAAAGCCATTGGTAACGATTCGGCATCTGTCACCGTAGGTAGTCAATTTCGGGGCCGGAAACGCCCCCTAGGGGGGCTCACCCCCCAGATTCGACCACTTTGGGGCCGCCTGGTCCCCACCCGGTCCCCAAGCGTATACGAACGAATGCTCGCCGAATCTGATGCCACGTCACGCAAAAGGCCGTTGACCTGGGCATTAGCCCGGCCAACGGCCTTTCCGACTCACGTCGGGACGACAGGATTTGAACCTGCGACCCCTTGACCCCCAGTCAAGTGCGCTACCAAGCTGCGCCACGTCCCGTGGTCTCGGTGCCTGCAGCGGGGCCTGGGGGGCTCTGCTGTGGGCTTCTCGACCTTGTCTCCGGTTGTCCCGGCGACGTGGAAAACAATACAGCACGTCGGGGGGTGCTCGCTGCCAGGTTCGGGGGGTGGGGTGGGTCAGGGGGTGGGGTGGCGGGCGTCGTAGGTGAGGAAGGCGGGGCGGCGGGCGGCGAGGAGGAGGACGGCGGCGACGCAGGCGAGGCCGCCGGTGATCACGGAGGTGGCGGGGTTGGTGAGGGCGGCGACGGTGCCGGACTCGAAGTCGCCGAGGCGGGGGCCGCCGGCGACGACCACGATGAAGATGCCCTGGAGGCGGCCGCGCATCTCGTCCGGGGCCGCGACCTGCATCATCGTGTTGCGGAAGATCATGCTGACGGTGTCGGCGCAGCCCGCGACCGCGAGCAGCAGGAGGCCGAGCCAGAGGTTGTGGAGGGCGCCGAAGGCCGCGATGGCCAGGCCCCAGGCGGCGACGGCGGCGAGGACGGCGACGCCCTGGCGGTGGACGCGGCCGACCCAGCCGGAGAAGAGCGCGCCGATCAGGGCGCCGACGGCCGGGGCGGAGACCAGCAGGCCGACGGTGCCGGCGTCGCCGCCGTAGAAGGTGACCGCGATGGCCGGGAAGAGGGCGCGCGGCATGCCGAAGACCATCGCGGCCAGGTCGGCGAGGAAGCTGGTGCGCAGGTTGGGCTGCTCGCGCAGGAAGCGGAGGCCGTCGAGGACGGAGGCGCGGCCCTTGCGCTCGCCGAGCGGCCGCATGGCGGGCAGGCGCCACATCGCGTAGAGGGTGCCGGTGAAGGCGACGGTGTCGACCAGGTAGGCGGCCTGGGATCCGTAGGCGCCGATGAGGACGCCGCCGAGCATCGGGCCGACGGTGAGGCCGAGGTTCATGCTGACGGTGTTCAGGGCGTTCGCCGCCGGGAGCTGGTGGCTGGGCACCAGGCGGGGGATCATCGCGGAGCGGGCGGGCGAGCTGATCGCGAAGAAGCCGGCCTGGACGGCGACGGCGGCGTACAGGACGGCGACCAGGCCGAGGCCGGCCAGCGCCTGCGCGGCCAGGGCGGCGGAGACGACCGCCAGACCGGCCGAGCCGAGCAGGCCCAGCCGGCGCCGGTCGACGGTGTCGGCGATCGCGCCGCCGTAGAGGCCGAAGGCGACCAGCGGGACGAGGGAGAAGATGCCGACCAGGCCGGTCGCGAAGGCGGAGCCGGTCAGGTCGTAGACCTGGACGGAGACGGCGACGGCCGTCATCTGCTGGCCTATGGAGGAGACGGCCTGCCCGGCCCAGACCCGGCGGTAGTCGGGGTGGTCGCGCAGCGGGCTGAGGTCGGCGAAGGCCCGCCGGTACCAGGGGGAGCCGGCGGCTGCCTCCGGCCCGGGTCCGTCCCCTACCCCGGGTCCGTCCCCCGGTCCGGGTTCCGGTTCGGGTTCGGGATCAGCGGCGGAGGGCACGGAGGACGGGCCGGGCGCGGGGGACGGCATGGAATGTTGATTGTTCGACATAGTCCCTCATGCTCCGCTCCGCCCCCGGACGTCCCCGCACCGGGGCCGCCCCAGCGAAGCCCGCGACGCCCCGCCCCCGCCCGCGAGGCCCCCGCTACCGGCTCAGCACCTGCCTCTCCCCCGCCTCCACCGCGAAGTCCAGCCGGTTGCCCGGCGGCGGGAACGGGCAGATGAAGTGGTCCGAGAAGGCGCACGGCGGCAGGTAGGCCCGGTTGAGGTCGAGGACCGTACGACCCTCGGCGTCGGGCGCGGGCAGGGTGATGAAGCGGAAGCGGTAGGTGTCGATGCCGCTGGTCGTGTCCGCGATCACGCCGCTGAGCCGATCGCCCGACCGGCTGACGGTCAGGGTGCGGTGCTCGCCCGCCACCGTGAAGGCGATCTGCCCGGAGACGGCCAGCGGCCGCTCCCGGCCGTCGGCGTTCGGGACGACGACCGACCGGGCGCCGTCGTCCTCGAACGGGGTGAAGACGGCGGGCACGGCCCACTCGGGCGCGTACGGGAAGGCGGAGATGCCCGCGAACGCCGTCCGACGGGGTGCGGCCGGGTCGAAGACCCGCAGGGCCAGCTCGCCCTCGCGCTCGATCGGGACGAGCAGCAGGCCTCCCAGGACGGCGGTGTCGGCGGCCGGGTCGCTGTCCGGGCGCAGCAGCGCCTCGCCGTCCACCGGTGCGTCGGCGCCGTCGACCGTGATGCCGTCGGACGCCGCCGCCCGGACCCGGACACCCTCGGCGTCGGCCCACCAGCGCCCGGGCAGGCCGGGGATCTCGGCGGGCTCGGGCTCCAGCCAGTGCGTGCCGGTGAGTGCGAGCTGGCCGTGCTGCGCGCTCACCGACGCCGCCCGGCCGTCACTCCAGTGCTTCCAGTCCTCCGCGGCCGTCTCCGTCATCGGTCCACCCTCCCGGTCGGTCCGTGGACGGCCCGCTGTTCGGGCCGCCCGTCCTCCGTCATCCACAACACCGTCCGCGCGGACGGATCATTCCCGTCGGCCCGATGTCGCCGAAACCGCAACACGGCGGCAACGCGCCGACACCGGGCACAACATGGGGCACCACTCCGGCCACACACCTACCCCTCGCGGCGCTTCAGCGGACGGAACAGCCCCTCCTGCACCACGGACACCACCAGCCGGCCGTGCCGGTCGAAGATCTGCCCGCGGGCCAGGCCGCGCGCGCCGTGCGCGATCGGGGACTCCTGCTGGTACAGCAGCCAGTCGTCCGCCCGGAACGGCTGGTGGAACCACATCGCGTGGTCGAGCGAGGCCATGTCGAAGCTCCGCTCGCCCCACAGCGGCTCGACCGGGGCGCGGACGGCGTCCAGCAGCGTCATGTCGCTGGCGTAGGTGAGGGCGCAGACGTGGATCAGCGGGTCGTCCGGCAGCGGGCCGTTGGTGCGCAGCCAGACGCCGCTGCGCGCCTCGACGCCCTCCAGCTCCTCCTTCGTCCAGCGCAGCCGGTCGACGTAGCGGATGTCGAAGGGCTGGCGGCGGCTGATGAACGGGGGCAGCTCGCCGAGCCGGGAGCCGACCTCGTCCAGGGCGCTGGGCAGGTCCTCGGGGGCGGCGACGGGCGGCATCGGGTACTGGTGCTCGATGCCGGCCTCCTCGGGTCTGTGGAAGTCGGCGGTGAGGGCGAAGATCGACCGGCCGCCCTGGATGCCGAGCACCCGACGGGTGGTGAAGGACCGGCCGTCACGGATCCGGTCGACCTGGTAGACGATCGGCACGCCGGGGACCCCGGGGCGCAGGAAGTAGGCGTGCAGCGAGTGGACCGGGCGCTCGTCGTCCACCGTGCGCCCCGCCGCGACCAGCGCCTGCCCGGCGACCTGGCCGCCGAACGTCCGTTGCAGCGCCTCCTCGGGGCTGCGCCCACGGAAGATGTTGAGTTCGATCTGCTCAAGGTCGAGCAGATCGACAAGGTCGTCGACGGGGGTACCCATGGGCACGTTTCCTCTCCGGACTCCGAACAATTCTCCAGCTCAATCGAATCCTTTGGCGACCCGGGTCATTCCCGCGCAGCGGTCCGGAACGCCCAGTTCACTCGAACGAGTAGGCGAGCCGACGAGCAGGTGACGGACGGGACGGCCCGGTCGGCCAGGAGGCCCCCACCGGCCGCACGACCTCCGGTTACGCCCCCAGCCCCGACTCCCGCACCGTGATGTTGAGCCGCCCGAGCAGCCCCAGCGCCGGATCGGCCGTCCCCGGCAGCGTCCGCACCACCCCGTGGTACGCGAACCGGGCCGGGCCGCCGAACACCAGCAGGTCGCCGCTGCGCAGCTCCAGGTCCGTCCACGGCCGGGTCCTGGTCTCGGTGTTCCCCAGCCGGAAGACGCAGCCGTCGCCCAGCGAGAGCGAGACCACCGGCGCGTCCGCCCGCTCGTCGCGGTCCTGGTGGAGGCCCATCTTCGCGCCGTGCGCGTAGTGGTTGACGATCGCGATGTCCGGCGCGTACGACGCCGCCCCCGCGACCTCCCCCAGCGCGGCCCCGTACGCCTCGGCGACGGCCCTGCGCGCCAGGTCCCCGAGCAGCCGCGGGAACGGCTTGACGGGCGCGCCGTCCTCGGCGACCTCCCGGTAGCCGTACGGGTACCAGTGCAGGCCGAGGCTCACCATCCGGACGGACATCATCCCGCCGGTGGGCATCCGCACGGCGTGCAGACCGGCCGTCGGGCGGGCCCACTCCCGACAGGCGGCGACCAGGCGCCGCTGCGCGTCGAGGTCCAGCCAGCCGGGCAGCAGGACGGCGCCGGGGGCCGGCTCGGAGCGCTCGCGCGCGCCCGGGGACCCGCCCGGATCACCGAACAGCTCGCCCTGGATCACCCCACCATCCTCCCGCACCGCGCCCACCCGGGCCCAGCCCCGCGCCCAGCCCGGCCGCCGCCGACGGCGGGCACACTCCCGCGCGCCCCCGACTCCCGCCCGCGGGAACGCCGACGGCCGCTCCCCCGGCCGGCGGAGGAACCCGCGCGGCGGAGAAGCGGCCGTGAAAGCCGTGCACATCGGTACGCACATCCGTACGTCGACACACCGACAGCCGACGCACCGACAGATCGGCGCATGAACAGATCAGCACATCGGCACCCGGTCGGGCACCGGCACGGTGAGCCCCGGGCAGCCGACGCCGACCGCGCACGGGGCCTCACGTGCTCGAGGAGGCCTCAGCTGGGCAGACCTCAGATGCTGAGGGTCTGGCCCGGGAAGATCAGGTCCGGGTTGCCACCGATGACCTTGGCGTTGTTCTGGTACAGGTCGTGCCAGTCCAGGCCCTGCGCGGCGGCGATGGAGCTCAGGGTGTCACCGGCCTTGACGGTGTAGTCGCCCTTGTTGGCCGGCTTGGCGTCGTTCGAGCGGTTCCAGGACTTGGCGCCCTGGTCGGCCTTCGGCGCGGACTTCTGGGCGTCGGCCTTCGGGGCGGCAGCCTTCGGCGCGGCAGCCTTCGGCGCGGCGGCGTCGTTCTTCGGCGCGGCCTGAGCCTTCGGCGCGGCCTGGGCCTTGGGCGCGGCCTTCGGGGCCTCGGCCGGCTTGGCGGCGGGCTTCGGGGTCTGCGCCGACTTGGCGGCGGTCGAGCCGGCGGCGGAGCCCGCCGAGGTGTCGACGGCGGCCGGGGCGCCGCCCTTGGTCAGGCCGGCCTTGACGGAGCAGACGGGCCAGGCGCCCGGGCCCTGCGAGGCGAGGACCTTCTCCGCGACGGCGATCTGCTGCGCCTTGGTGGCCTGGTTGGCCTGCGACGCGTAGGCGGTGCCACCGAACGCGGCCCAGGTGCTGGAGGTGAACTGCAGACCGCCGTAGAAACCGTTGCCGGTGTTGATGGCCCAGTTGCCGCCGCTCTCGCACTGGGCGACGGCGTCCCAGGTGGAGACGGAGGCGGCGGAGGCCGAGGTGGCCGTGACGAGGCCGGCCACCGGCAGGGCCGCGACAGCGGCGCCCGCCACGACAGCCATCCGAACGCGGTTGCGCTTGGTGGCGGTGGAGGTGGTGGCAGCGGCGGTCTCGTTACGGAAGGTCATGAGGTTCCTCTCGACAGCCCCGGGCGGGCATGCGGAACCAGACCCCGGGAAGGGCCGTGATCACTCGCTGCGTCCGTCGGGCGGCCGGGCACGTGTCGGACGTGCCGCTTGCCGCCCCGGCCACCCAGCCGCTCGCCGACGACGTGTTCGAGCGATCGCGTCGGCGGGCACCTGCCACGCCCGGCGGACCGGGGGGCTGTGCGTCGGGGGTGAACCCGGGTGGCGCTCGTTGCGCCGTCCAAGAAGCTACGAGCCGGTCGACGGGGAATCCAAAACTTCGACGGTCTGCCCAGCTCAGCCAAGGGTTACCGGCGGTAACGACCATGCAATCATGCCCGAATTGTCCGCTTTAACCGTCGATTCCTAGATCAAACATCCGGACTCCGTGACTCACCTCACTGTTTGATTCCGGCAGTCCCGGCACCGACATCGACAGATTGCGACCACGAGAACACGCGGTGCGGTCGGATCCGAGGCAATTCACGTCAGCCTCCAGGGGCACCCGTGACGCCTGACACAAGGGCCCGTTGGGCATGGCGACCTCTCCGTGTCCGCCCCAGCACCCCATCCACACCCATCCGAGGAGACCCTGTGCCGCGCATGCTCGACGTCAGCGACGAGGTCCGGTCCGAGATCGGCGACGACGAAGCCGACCGCCTGCTAGGTGGTGACCGCGCCCCCGACGGCTACGAGTGCACCTCCTGCCGGACCCCCGGCGACACGCACGTGGAGCCCACCAGCACCGTGCTGTTCGTCGGCGACGAGACCGCCGTCCTCGCCTTCGCACACGCCCGCTGCATCCCCTCCCAGGTCGTCCCGGTCTCCGAGGAGCAGCTGGCGGGCGCCGTCCGCAGCATCAGCCAGACCCAACCCGGCGGCCCGGACCTCGCCGTCCCCGCCGCCGCGCCGAGCGCCCCCGCGCCGGCCCCGGCCGCGCCCGTCGGCCCGGCCCCGACCCAGCCGGCCGCCCCCGGCCAGGCCGCCATCCTCGGCATCACCTGCGGGCTGGTCCTGCACGGCAAGGTCGGGCACGCCTCGCTGGTGGTCGAGCCGACCGGACCAGTCGGCCGCCCCGGCAGCACCTCGGGCGAGGACGAGTTCCTCGACCTGCTCCAGGACGCCGGCTTCCAGCCCGTCACCGACCTCGACGAGACCCCGGACCAGCTGCCCGGCTGGTCCGTCCTGGTCGCGATGGGCAAGCTGCACGCGATCCTCCAGCCCGCCGCGGCCGGCGGCAGCACCGGCTGGTGGCAGGCGCACCAGCCGCTCCAGGTCACCGACGCCTGGCGGATGGCCGCGAGCCAGCTCTCCGAGGTGACGATGTACGCCGTGCCGGCCGGCATGGTCGGCCGGCAGCCCCGCGAGGACCTGCTGCGCCAGGCGCTGGAACGGGCGGTGGCGCTGGGCCAGGTGGTCGCCGCCTCCCTCCCGCTCGCCGGCACCTGATCCGGCTCCGCGCCCCGACCCGCCGGACGGCCGCCTCCCACCCCACGGCAGCCGTCCGGCGGGCGCACGCCCGCGACACCCAGCCGCGCGCCATGCCCGGGAACACCCCGCCACACCCCGCCCGCGCCCTGCGCTCCCCGCTTCACTCCGCCGTGCCCGCGCCCGCCCTGGCGTGCCCACACCCCGCCCGGCGCGCGCACCCGTTGCGCACTCCGGCGTGTAGGCGCACCCCCGCCCCCAGGGCCCGCATCCCCCGCCCCTCTCGCTCGTTGGCCCCTACGTGTACAGCTACGACGTCTCCGCGTCCCCCGGCCGGTCCGCCAGCGCCTCGCGCTCGATCCCGGGCATGCGCCCCTCGTACGACGCCGAGCACCCGCACTCCGCGACGCCGATCTACGACGAGCTGTACTCCGAGTTCCGGCGCCTCTTCCGCGCCCTGCCCGGTGACCGCTCGAACGAGGAGGACCTGAAGTTCACCGGCTTCGCGGTCCGCGACAGCTACCCGCTGCACGGCGAGCAGCGCCCGTACCCGCCCCAGCAGCAGACCTTCCACACCCTCCCGGGCCAGACGCCGGGCCTCCCCCAGTTCATGCCGGGCTCCCAGCACCACGGCTCCGGCCCCACCGGCGGCCAGCAGCACAGCCACAGCGGGGGCCACACCGGCGGCCACGCCACTCCCCACAGCAACTCCCACACCGGCAACCACACCGGCGGAGGCCACCCCGGCACGCACGCCGGAAGCCACACCGGCCGTCACACCAGCAGCGCCCACCCCGGCACCCACAGCACTGGCCACCACCACGGCCACCACCCCGAGTCCCCCACCGGCGACAACCTCGGCCCCGCCGCCCCGGCCCCCGTCCAGGACCAACCCGCCATCCCCACCGCCCAGTTCACCGACGGTCAGGGCTGGGTCGCGGCCGGCTACCTGGGCGCGGCTCCGCACCCGATGCCGGTGCCCGCGCCCGCACCGCCGGCGCCGCCCGCGCCCTCCCCGGTGATGGGTACGGCCACCGGTCTGGCCCCCGCGCCGTCCAGCGGCGGCCGCCACCGCCAGATGCTCTCCCTCCCCCCGGGCCCCACCATCGACCACCGCTGACACCCGGCCCGCACCCCGGACCGGCCCCGACCGGGAAACCCACCCCGGACACGCCGGAGGGCCCCGCCACCACCGTGGCGAGGCCCTCCGGCCGTCGGTCGGCGGACCGACCGGTCCTACCGACTGCTGCTGCTCCTACTACTTCTTCTTGCGCTTCTCCCGGACCCGCACCGAGATCGAGATCGGCGTCCCGACGAACCCGAACTCCTCGCGCAGCCGGCGCTCGATGAAGCGCCGGTAGCCGGCCTCCAGGAAGCCCGAGGCGAACAGCACGAAGCGCGGCGGACGGGTGCCCGCCTGGGTGCCGAACAGGACACGCGGCTGCTTGCCGCCGCGGATCGGGTGCGGGTGGGCGGCGACCAGCTCGCCGAGGAAGGCGTTCAGGCGCGCGGTCGGGATGCGGGTCTCCCAGCCCTCCAGCGCGGTCTCGATCGCCGGGACGAGCTTCTCCATGTGCCGGCCGGTCTTGGCCGAGACGTTGACCCGCGGGGCCCACTGCACCTGGACGAGGTCGCGCTCGATCTCGCGCTCCAGGTAGTAGCGGCGCTCCTCGTCGAGCTGGTCCCACTTGTTGTAGGCGACGACGACGGCGCGCCCGGCCTCGACTGCCATCGAGATGATCCGGGTGTCCTGCTCGGCGAGGGTCTCGCTGGCGTCGATCAGGACGACCGCGACCTCGGCCTTCTCCAGCGCGGAGGAGGTGCGCAGCGAGGCGTAGAAGTCGGCGCCGGCGGTCAGGTGGACCCGGCGGCGGATACCGGCGGTGTCCACGAACTTCCAGGTCTTGCCGCCGAGGTCGATCATCTCGTCGACCGGGTCGCGGGTGGTGCCGGCCAGCTCGTTGACGACGACCCGCTCCTCGCCGGCGACCTTGTTCAGCAGGCTGGACTTGCCGACGTTGGGCCGGCCGATCAGCGCGATGCGGCGCGGGC
This sequence comes from Kitasatospora sp. NPDC001119, assembly GCF_053598475.1. Classification (NCBI taxonomy): domain Bacteria; kingdom Bacillati; phylum Actinomycetota; class Actinomycetes; order Kitasatosporales; family Streptomycetaceae; genus Kitasatospora; species Kitasatospora sp. NPDC001119. Next base: position 38,936 of record NZ_JBSFKI010000025.1, on the reverse strand, counting down.
CGCCGGGGGCGGCGTCGCCGAAGGTCTGCGGCGGGGCCTCGGGCAGCGCGTCCATGACGGCGTCCAGCAGGTCGCCGGAGCCGCGGCCGTGCAGGGCGGAGACCGGGTACGGCTCGCCCAGGCCCAGCGACCACAGGTAGGCGGCCTCGGCCTCGGTGGAGGGGCCGTCGACCTTGTTGGCGCACAGGACGGTCGGCTTGCCGGCCCGGCGGATGATCTTGATCAGGGCCTCGTCGGTGTCGGTGGCGCCGACCTTGGCGTCCACCACGAACAGCACCGCGTCGGCCTGCTCGATGCCGAGCTCGGCCTGGGCGGCCACCATGGCGTCGATGCCGAGGACGTCGATCTCCCAGCCGCCGGTGTCGACCACCTTGAAGCGGCGGCCGTTCCAGCTGGCCTCGTACGTGACCCGGTCGCGGGTGACGCCCGGCTTGTCCTCGACGACGGCCTCGCGGCGGCCGATGATGCGGTTCACCAGGGTCGACTTGCCGACGTTCGGGCGGCCGACCACGGCCAGCACCGGCAGCCGGACGTGCGCGCCGCCGTCCTCGGCGTCGAAGCCGTCGAGGTCGATGCCCTCCTCGGCCGCGAGGGCCATGAACTCGGCGTAGTCGGCGGCGTCCAGCCCGCCGTGATCGGCGGTGTCGTGCTCTGCGGTCATGTTCGTCTGTTCCGTTTCCCGGCCCGGCCCTTCCCAGGGGCGTGCCGTGCGTACCTGCCCCGCTCGGGGCAGCGCGATGGTTTCCGCCGCGGCGCCTCGACGGCCCGCGGTTCGTTCAGTGGGTCGGACCGGCCTCCACGGCCGCTCCGGTACCCGGTCGATCAGCGCCGGTCCGATGTCCGGTCGGCCGATCAGCCGATCAGTCGGTCGGACCATCGGCCGATCGGTCGGTCAGACCGACGACAGCCCGGCCCGCTCCTCCACCAGCCCGGCGATCCGGTCGATCACCTGCTCCAGGGTGAGCTCGCTGGTGTCCACCAGCACCGCGTCCGCGGCCTGGGCCAGCGGGGCCGTCTCCCGCGAGGAGTCGGCGGCGTCGCGGCGCGCGAGGTCGGCGGCCATCGCGGTGATGGTCGCCTCGTCCACGCCCTTGGCCCGCAGCTCGGCCGCCCGGCGCGCGGCCCGGGCCTCCACGGAGGCGGTCAGGAAGACCTTGACGGTGGCCTGCGGGAACACCACGGTCCCCATGTCCCGGCCCTCGGCGACGATGCCGCGCTCGGCGACCTCGGCGCAGCCGCGCTGCAAGTCCACCAGTCGGGACCGTACGGCCGGCACCGCGGACACGGCGCTGACCTTGGCGGTCACCTCGGGGCCGCGGATCGGGCCGGACACGTCCTGGCCGTCCACCGTGATGGTGGGGCCGTCGGCATCCGTCCCCGACACGATGACGGGCTTGCCGCACGCGACGGCCACCGCCTCCGGGTCCTCGACGTCGACCTCGTTGACCAGCATCCACCAGGTCATCGCCCGGTACATGGCGCCGGTGTCCAGGAAGCTCAGGCCCAGCCGGGCGGCGACCGCCCGCGAGACGGTCGACTTGCCGGAGCCGGAAGGTCCGTCGATGGCGACGACGACCGGGGCGTGCGCTCGGTCGGCAGTGTCCACGGGCGAACCTCTCTCTGAGCATGGGAGCCGGAGCCTGGGCAGGCGGACGGCCGGGGATGTCTCCCTCAAGGTTAATGGACCGCCGCCGTGACCCGCTCCGCCGCCGGTCGGCCGACCTCCGGGCCCGGGACCAGGCCCGAGACCAAGCCCGAAACCAGGCCCGACCGCCAGGCCCCTCCGGCCCGCCCCGACCGGCCCCGCACCTCAGCCCCGCACGCCCCGCACCTCAGTCCCGTACGCTCCAGCCGCTCGCCCGCAGCGCCTTGGTCAGCCGCTTCACCGCCGTCGGCGCCACCGACAGCTGGACGAAGCCGACCTGCTGCCCGGTCGAGTGCTCGATGACGACGTCCTCGATGTTGACCCCGGCCTCGCCGACCTCCCCGAACAGCCGGCCCAGCTCGCCCGGCTGGTCGCCCAGCACGACCGCCAGGGTCTCGTAGCGGGTGGGCGGCGCGCCGTGCTTGCCGGGAATGCGGGCCTGGCCGGTGTTGCCGCGCCGCATGACCGCCTCGATCCCGGCCGCGCCCACCCGCCGCTCGCCCTCCTCGGCGGCCTGCATGGCGCGCAGCGCGGTGACGGTCTCGCCGAGGTCGCGGGCGACCCCCTCCAGCACGTCGGCGACGGCGCCGGCGTTGGCGGAGAGGATGTCGACCCACATGCCGGGGTTGGAGGCGGCGATCCTGGTGACGTCGCGCACGCCCTGGCCGGAGAGCCTTATGGCGGTCTCGTCGGCGTTCTCCAGGCGGGCCGCGACCAGCGAGGAGACCAGCTGCGGGGCGTGCGAGACCAGGGCGACCGCCCGGTCGTGCTCGGCGGCGTCCATCACGATCGGCACCGCGCCGCAGAGCGCGACCAGCTCCAGCGCGGCGTTGAGCGTCTCGGTGTCGGTGTCCGCGGTCGGGGTGAGCACCCAGGGGCGGCCCTCGAAGATGTCGGCGCGGGCGGCCAGCGGGCCGGAGCGCTCGCGGCCGGCCATCGGGTGACTACCGATGTAGTGGACGGTGTCGCAGCCGAGCTCGGCGACCTCGCTGCCCGGGCCGGCCTTCACGCTGGCGACGTCGGTGTACCAGTGGGCCAGGTTGCGGCGCTGGCAGTCGGCGAGCACCTTGCCGACCAGCGCGGGCGGCACGGCGATGATCGCCAGGTCCACCGGGCCGTCGACCGGGTCGGTGATGCCCGCGCCGAGCGACTCGGCGGTGCGGGCCGCGTCCGGGTCGGCGTCCTCCAGGTGGACGGTCAGCCCGCGAGCGGTCAGGGCGAGCGCGGCGGAGGTGCCGATCAGTCCGGTGCCGACGACGACGGCAGTGCGCATGGCGGGTCGCTCTCCTCATCACGATTCTCGACAGGTGCCGGAACCGTCCGGGAGCACCCGCGCCCCATCCTCCCTCATCCGCCCCGCCCAAGTCCCCACCCGCCACCCGGCAACCACGGGGGCGGCCCCGGCAGCTTCCGGCACCGGCAACCGCGACGCGCCCGCCCCCGTCCCACACAGTGCACGCGCCGCACCCGGAAATCCTGCGACGTCCGCCCCGAAGCCGGGCAGACTGGCCGCCCGGGAAAGGGGAAGGCACGGGCGAGCACCGCGGGAACAGCAGGACAGCACGACGAGCGCCACGCGGCGGGCGACACGCGAACGAAGGGGTTGCGCATGGACGATCAGCACAGCGGCCGGAGCGGGCAGTCGAAACCGCCGGCCGTACCGGCCCACCCGTCGGTCCTGGACTCCGTCGTCGTGTACGCCGAGGGCGCGGTGTGCCGCCGGCGGGCGACCGTCCCGGTCCCGCCCGGCGGACGGCTGCGGCTGACCGGCCTGCCCGCCGCCCTGGACGGCCGCTCGCTGCGCGCCCGGGTGCTCGCCGGACCGGCCGGCGCCGCCGTCACCGAGGCCCGGCTGGAGCTGCTCGCCGAACTCCGTGAACCGGACGAACTCCCGGAACTGAAGCGGGACTTGGACGAGGCCAACGAGCGCCGTAGCGCGCTCGGCGAACGCCTGCGACTGGTCCAGGCCTCGATCGCCGAGACCGCCGCGCTGCGCGCCGTCCCCCCGCAGCGCCGACGCGACGAACCGCTGCGCCGCACGCCCGCCGACGCCTGGCTGGAGCTCGCCGACTTCGTCGAGGAGCGGCTGGCCCGGCTCCAGGAGCGCGCCGAGGAGCTCACCCGGCAGCTGGAACTCGCCGACCACGAGCGCGACCTGGCCGCCGACCGGCTGGAGCGGGCATCCACCGCCGACCGGACCGAACCGGTCGGCACCAGCACCACCGTCCTGCTCACCCTCACCACCGCGAGCACCCACCCCGACCAGGACCAGGGCCACGACCACGACCAGGCCATGGAGCTGGAACTGGAGTACGGCGTCCCCGCCGCCCGCTGGGTCCCGGCCTACCGGCTGTCCTACCGGACCGGCGCCGACACGGCCCACCTGGTCCTGCGCGCCGCCGTCGCCCAGCGCACCGGCGAGGACTGGACGGGCGTGCGCCTCGCCCTGTCCACCGCCGACCTCGACCGCCGCACCGACCTGCCCCGGCTCGCCTCGCTGCGGATCGGCCGCAGCCAGCCCGCCCCGCCGCCCTCCGGCTGGCGCGAGCCCCCGGCCGGCCTGGCCGACCTCTTCACCGGCTACGACGCGGCCGGCGCCGACCGCCCCGCCCCGCGACGCGAGACCCCGATCGCGGTGTCGGCCGCCGTGGCGCCCCGCTCCGCCCGCCTCGGCGGCGTCCGTCCGGGCGGCTCCCGGGCCGAGGCCTTCGCGGCCGAGGAGCAGTTCGCCCCCACCGTCCCGTACGGCGGAGGCGGCCTGCTGAACGCCGACCAGCCGATGCCCGCGCCACCCGGTGCCCCGATCGAGCCGGGCTCCCCGATCGCCCCCGGTGGCTTCGCCGGCTACGGCGCCCCGCCGCCCACCCCTTACCCGGTCGCCGCCGCCGCGCCGCCGCCGCAGGGCCCGGGCGGCTTCCCGCCCGGGGAGGCCCGCCGCCGCGTCGGCCACGCCGCCCCGCCCCCGCCGCCACCCGGCCTCGCCCCGGACGCCACCCTGCTCGACTACCCCGACCTCGTCCTGGCCGGCCCCGAGGAGCCCGCCGCCCGGCGCGGCACCCTGCACCCCCGCCCCGAACGAACCGAACGAACCGCACAGACCGCACGGTTCGAGCGATTCGAGTACGAGGAACCCGCCTGGACAGCACCCGGCGGCAGCGGCACCACACAGCTCCGCACCCTCGCCCTCCCCCGGCACGCCGTCCCGCCCCGCGAGTCGGCCGGCTCCTTCGACCACCGCTTCGACGCCGCCGCCCCCGCCGACATCCCGTCCGACGGCACCTGGCACACCGTCACCGTCGGTGAGATCCCGCTCGCCGTCCGCCCCGAGTACGTCACCGTCCCCGCCGTCGAGGAGAAGGTGTACGCGACCCTGGTGCTCGCCAACCGCACCGACCAGGCCGTCCTGGCGGGCCCGACCGAGGTCACCGTGGACGACGAGTTCCTGCTCACCGCCGCCCTGCCCACGCTGGCCCCCGGCGGCACCCGTCGGCTGGGCATCGGTGTCGCCGAGAGCATCGAGGTGGCGCGCCGCACCGAGCTGCACGAGTCCACCACCGGCATGCTGAAGGGCAACAGCACCGTCCTCGACCACCGGGTGCACGTCCAGCTGGCCAACCGGCTCGGACGCGCTGTCACGGTGGAGGTCCGCGAGCGGGTGCCGGTCGGCTCCGACGCCGAGATCCGGATCGAGGAGCGGGCCGACTGGCACGCCCCGACCGTCTCCACGCCGAACTGCCCGCCCAGCACCCGGCTCTGGCGGGTCGACCTGCCGCCGGGCGGACGCACCGAGCTGGACGGCGGCTACCTGATCAAGATCCCGGCCGGAAAGGCCATCGTCGGCGGAAACCGGAGGAACTGAGCGATGACCGTCGAGACCCGTCCCCTCCCCGTCACCCTTCCCCTCCCCGTCACCGCCGTGACCTGCCTGGAGGACCGCGGCCAGGTCGAGCGCGGCACCACGGTCGCGCTCGCCGCGGGCGTGCAGCGGCTGCGCCTCGGCCCGCTCACCGCCCTCGCCGTCGACCGCACCCTGCGCGTCGAGTCCGGCACCGACGGCGTCCGGGTGCTGGAGTCCCGGCTGGTGCGCGGCTGGGCCCCGCGCGCCCCGCTGCCGCCCGGCCCGGAGGACTCCGACCTGCGCCACCGGCTGCACCGGCTGGACGCCGAGAGCCGGCTGGCCGACCAGGCCCGGGCCCGGCTGGAGGCCCGGCTGGCCCTGCTCGCCCAGCTCTCCGCGGACCTGCTGCGCGAGATCGGCGAGGCGGCGGGCCTCGGCGAGCTCGAACCCAACCGCTGGGCCCGGGAGCTCGACCGGGTGGACGCCGAGCGCGAGCGCTACGGCGAGGAGCTGCGCGCCACCCACTCCCGGCTGCGCCGCCTGGAGGAGGAGCGCTCGCAGGCCCTGACCGCCCTGGACGAGGCCGAGGAGGACCCGGTCGAGCTGACCGCCCACCTGGAGCTCACGGTCGAGGCGGCCCGGCCCGGCCCCGCCGAGCTGACCGTCTCCCACCTGGTGCCCTGCGCGCTGTGGCGGCCCTCCTACCGGGCGACCCTGGACGGCGGCGAGCTGCGCCTGGAGTCGGAGGCGGTGGTCTGGCAGCGCACCGGCGAGGACTGGACGAACGCCCGGCTCACCTTCTCCACCGCCCGCTCCGCCCTCGCCACCGCCCCGCCCGCGGTGGCCGAGGACGTCCTAGTGCTGCGCGAGCGCACCGACGAGGAGCGCCGCACGGTCGAGGTCGAGCTGCGCGAGGAGGCGGTCGCCGTCCTGGGCCCGGCCTCCCGGGTGCCGGGCGTGGACGACGGCGGCGAGGTCCGGGTGCTGCCCGCCCCCGCCCCCGCGACCGTGCCCTCCGACGGCCGCGCGCACCGGGTGCCGCTGGGCGCCTTCACCGGCCCGGCGGGCAGCGAGTACGCCTGCGCCCCGGAGCTGTCCCCGCTGGTCACCCAGGTGGTCCGGTTCCGCAACGCGGCCGGGCACCCGCTGCTGTCCGGCCCGGTCGAGCTGGTCCGCGGCAGCGGCTTCACCGGCCGCGGCGAGCTGCGCTTCACCGCCGCCGGCGCCGAGGCCGAGCTGTCCTTCAGCAGTTCGGACGGCTACCGGGTGGTGCGGGAGAGCGAGGAGCGCCAGGCCACCGCCGGCCTCACCGGCCGCCAGACCACCACCCGGACGGTCCGGCTGCACCTGTCCCGCTTCTCCGGCCCGGAGGAGCGCGACGAGCGGGTCGTCACGGTGCGCGAGCGGGTTCCGGTCTCCGAGGTGTCGGCGGTCGAGGTGCGGCTGCGCAAGGAGGAGTGCTCCCCGGCGCCGGACTCCTTCGACGCCGAGGGCATCGTCCGCTGGGACGTCCCGCTCGCCCCCGGCGCCCGGCGCACCCTCACCCTGGTGTACGAGGTGTCCGCCTCCGCCAAGGTGGCCGGGCTCTGACCGCCGCGGGCGGCACCCCAGGACCAATCCGGAGACAACGGGTAGAAAAGGAACCATGATCCTCCACCTCGCCCCCCTGGACGACTGGCTGTCCGACCCCGGCCGCCCGTACGCCACCGCGTCGCTGCTCACCGACGGGTTCATCCACTGCTCGGCGGACGAGCGGACGGCGCTCGCGGTGGCCAACGCCTTCTTCTCCGACACCCCCGACCCGCTGATGGCGCTGCTGATCGAGGAGTCGCTGGTGGAGCCGATGGTGAAGTGGGAGGCCCCGCACGGCGCCCCGCCGCCGGGTGCCACTCCGGGCGTGCTGTTCCCGCACATCTACGGGCGGCTGAACCGCACCGCCGTGGTCGGCCTGGAGAAGGTCGAGCGCGGCCCGGACGGCCGCTGGGCCTCGCTCAGCCCCTGGAGCTGACGGAGCCTCCCGTCCCCGCTACAGCCACCCCCGCTCCCGGGCCGCCATCCCGGCCTGGAAGCGGGTGGTGGCGCCCAGCGAGCGCATCAGGCTCTGGAGGCGGCGCTGGGTGGTCCGGGCGCTCCAGCCGAGCGACCGGGCGATCGACTCGTCGGTGAGACCGGCCGCCAGCAGGCCCAGCAGCTTGCGGTGGTCGGTCTCCGGCTCCGACCCGGCGTCCTCGGTGCCGACCGCCGCCTGCAGGCGGACGGCCCGCTCCCACTCCGCCTCGAACAGCGTGTCCAGCGCCTGGAGCAGCGCCGAGGGGTGGATCACGTACGCGGCGTCCAGCACGCTGTCGCCGACGCTGATCGGGATGATCGCCATCCGGTCGTCCGAGATGATCATCTTCATCGGCAGCGTCGGCCGGACCCGCGCCTCCTCGCCGTCCTCGACGCCGACCAGGATGTTCTTCTCCAGCCGCCCCGGCCAGGCCACCGCCTCCCGGTCGTAGACCGTCCGGAACTTCACGCCCTCGCGCAGCCGCCGCCGCTGCAGGGTCAACGGCGCCACCGGGTCCTGGATGTACGGCGGGCGGTCGAAGCCGCGCACCTGGTACTGGCTGGTCTCGGTGATGTGCTCCAGCCGCTGGGCGATCGCCTCACCGCCGGTCAGCACCTCCACCGAGTGCGCCGGGTCGGTGTACCGCGAGGCCTCCCGGAAGGCGTCCATCAGCCGGTGCATCTCGGCCCGGGCGTAGCGCAGCTCCGACTCCCGGTGGCCGATCAGGGTGCCGATCGCGACGTCCGGGGGGACGGGCAGGTAGCGGTGCCGGTCCACCGGCGCCCGGGTGGCCATGCCCTGCTGCGCCAACCGGTCCAGGGCCCGCACGCTCTGCTGGAACGTCAGCCCGCAGCTCTCCGCCAGCTCCTCCGCCGTGGACTGCGGGCTGGCCACCAGGGCCGCGTAGACCTGCCCGTCCGGCTCCGCCAGTCCCAGCGCGCCGAGGGCCTGTCCGCCGGCCCGCCCCAGTGCTGCATCGGACACGACGCCCTCTCCCCCTGCTCGCCCGTTTCCGTCGGCCGCTCCCGCCCCGACCCGCGCACCCCGTGCTGGCGCAGTCCCGCCACCGGGCGGGGCGGCGCTCCGGTGGCCATCCTCGGCCACGGATCATGGCGCTGACAAGGCCGTGACCAGCGGTTGCGTCCCGGCTCACACGACCCGTCCGAAACGTGGACATCCGCCCCCGGACATCCCCACAGCACATCCGCACCGGGCGTCCGCGCACGGACGCCCGCACGCCGACCCGACCCCGCCGCGGGAACGCCGGAGCCCCCGGCCGCAGCACGTGCGACCGGGGGCTCCGGTGGAGCGGACGGGGCCTACAGGCCGACCTCGCGCATCAGCTGGCCGACCTCCGGGTTGGTCAGGCGGCGCAGCCAGCCCGACTTCTGGTCGCCCAGGGCGATCGGGCCGAAGTGGGTGCGCACCAGCTTCTCGACCGGGAAGCCGGCCTCGGCCAGCATCCGGCGGACGATGTGCTTGCGGCCCTCGTGCAGGGTCACCTCGACCATGTAGTTCTTGCCGATGTTGGAGATGACCTTGAAGCTGTCGGCGCGCGCGTAACCGTCCTCCAGCTCCACGCCCTGGGCCAGCCGCTTGCCGAGGTCGCGCGGGATCGGGCCCTGGATCGCGGCCAGGTAGGTCTTGGTCACGCCGTAGCGCGGGTGGGTGAGGCGGTGGGCCAGCTCACCGTGGTTGGTGAGCAGGATGATGCCCTCGGTCTCGGTGTCCAGGCGGCCGACGTGGAACAGCCGGGTCTCCCGGTTGGTCACGTAGTCGCCCAGGCACTGGCGGCCGTCCGGGTCCTCCATGGTGGAGACCACGCCGGCCGGCTTGTTCAGCGCGAAGAACAGGTACGACTGGGTGGCGACGGTCAGGCCGTCCACCTTGATCTCGTCGTTCTGCGGGTCGACCCGCTTGCCCTGCTCGGTGACGCGCTTGCCGTTGACCTCGACCCGGCCCTGCTCGATCAGCTCCTCGCAGGCGCGGCGGCTGCCGATGCCGGCCCGGGCCAGCACCTTCTGGAGGCGCTCGCCCTCGGGCTCGCCGAAGGTCTTGGGCAGCTTGACGGCCGGCTTGTCGTGCCGGGCGAGGACGGCGTCCTCGATCTTGGCCTGCAGCTCACGCGAGCGCTGCGGCTGACGGCGCGGGTCGCCCGGGGCGCCCTGGCCCTCACGGCGCGGGCGCGGGGCCGGGCTGGGGCGCCGGCCGGCGTAGCCGCCGCGGGCCGGGGTGGCGTTGGGGCCGCCGCCGTACTCGGGGCGGTCGTACCGGCGCTCCTCGGGCCGCAGCGGGCGGTCCGGGTAGCGGCGGTCGTCCCGACGGTCGTCCCGACGGCGGTCGTCGCGCCGGTCGTCACGGCCGAACGAGCCGCCGCGCGAACCCGCGCTCGAACCCGAACCCGAACCGCCACGGCCGCCGCCGTAGGAGGAGCCGCCGCCACTGCCGCCGCCGTACGAACCCCCGCGCGAGCCCGAGCCGCCGCGGCTACCGCCGCCGCCGCTGCCGTAGGAGGAGCCGCCGCCCCGGCCCCCGCCCTGTCCGCCGCGACCGCTACCGCCGCCGCTGCTGTTCCTGCCGTTGCCACTGCTACGCATCAAAGTGTCCGTACGTCGTTCCGTCTGGGATGTGCGGTCGTTTCGGCCGACCTCACCGCCCCCTACCGATCGGGCCCGGCCCGACCGGCCTCGCCACTGCCGTCCGCGGCCTGCGCGGCAGCGGCGGCGACCGCCTCCGCGATCATCGTGCCCTCCAGGGACTCCGCTTCCACGTCGTCGACCTCGGGCAGGAAGGGAGCGAGCTCCGGCAGCTCGTCCAGGCCGCGGAGCCCCATCCGTTCCAGGAAGTAGTTCGTCGTCCGATACAGGATCGCACCTGTTTCGGGCTCGGATCCGGCCTCTTCCACCAGTCCTCGCTGTACCAGGGTACGCATCACGCCGTCACAGTTCACACCACGGACGGCGGAAACCCGGGATCTGGACACCGGCTGCCGGTAGGCGATCACCGCCAGGGTCTCCAGTGCGGCCTGGCTGAGCCGGGCCTGCCGGCCGTCCAGGAGGAAGCGGTCGACGGCCGCGGAACAGGTGTCCCGGCTGTAGAACCGCCAGCCGCCCGCGACCAGCCGCAGGTCGAAACCGCGGCCCTGGGCCGTGTACTCGGCGGACAGCTCGCGCAGCGCGGCCGCCACCTCGGCCCGGGGCCGCTCCAGCACCCCGGCCAGCCGCTCCTCCGCCACCGGCTCGTCGACGACCATCAGCACGGCCTCCAGGTCGGCCCGCAGCCCGGCGTCGTCGGGCCCCTCGGCACCGGAGGCCGGCGGGGCCGACTTCTGGTGCACGACGACCGCCCCGGCCGGCTCCACCGGCCCGACCGGCCCCGCGGGCTCCACCGGGTCCGGCAGCAGCGCGAAGGCCGGCTCCAGCCACTCCTCGGCCCTCGGCCGCCCCGGCATTCCCAGCGGGCGCCGCACCGGCCGCCCGCCCTCGTCCCGTCCGCTCATCGCCGCCGACCCTCCTCGACCCCGCCGTCTCCGCCGACCCCGCCATCTCCACCGGCCTCACCGGCCGGCCGGTCGAACTCGTCCGTCACCTCGACCGCGCTCCGCCCCTCCTCGGCCACCCAGCGCACCAGCAGCTCGCCGAGCGCCTCCGGCTGCTCGAAGGCGAGCACCCGCTCCCGGTACAGCTCCAGCAGCGCCAGGAAGCGGGCGACCACCACCAGGTCGTCCGGCGCGTCCTCCACCAGCCGCCGGAACGAGGCCTCGCCCAGCTCGGTGAGCAGTCCCACCACCAGGGAGGCCTGCTCCCGCACGCTCACCGGCGGGGTGTGGATGTGGTCCACGTACACGACCGGCGCGGGCCTGGGCTCCATCGCCTTGGCCGCCAGCTCGGCCAGCCGCCGCGGCCCGATGCCGAGGACGACCTCCGGCAGCAGCTCCGCGTGCCGGGGCTCCAGGGCGGCGGTCCGGGGCCGGCGCAGCAGCTCGGCCGCCCAGCGTTCGCCGAACAGCGCCGCCGCCCGCTTGTACGCCCGGTACTGGAGCAGCCGCGCGAACAGCAGGTCACGGGCCTCCAGCAGGGCCAGGTCGGCCTCGTCCTCGACCTCCGCCACCGGCAGCAGCCGGGCGGCCTTGAGGTCGAGCAGGGTGGCGGCCACCACCAGGAACTCGGTCGCCGCGTCCAGGTCCCAGTCGGGGCCCATCGCCCGGATGTGCGCCATGAACTCGTCGGTCACGGTGGCCAGCGCCACCTCGGTGACGTCCATCCGGTGCTTGGCGATCAGGCTGAGCAGCAGGTCGAAGGGGCCTTCGAAGTTGTCCAGCCGTACCCGGAAGCCGCCCCGCGACTCGTTCTCGGTCGCGCTCGCGGCTGTGGTGGCGGTGACGGTGGCGGCTGGTCCGGCGGTTCTGGGCATGACGGTCCATCTTCACCCGTCGCCGCCTCCGGCCCCGCCCGGGGGCCGACCGACACGCCGTGCCACCCGCGCCCCGGACCGGCGCCCGCCCGGCGCTCACCGGCCCGTACGAGCCCGTCCGCACGCACTCGTCCCGTCGAACAGGCCACGGTGGGTCCCCCGGGCCCCGGGAACGCCCCTGCGGCGCCCGACACGGCCCTCCGGCACCCGGGACGTCACCGGCCCTCCGGCCCGCGTCCCGCGGGCCTCCTGCCGCCCTTGCGGCGCCCTGCGGCGCCCGACACGGCTCCGGCGGCCTCCCCACGCCGGGCCCGCGGCCCCCCTCGACGCCCGGCGCAACCGCCGGCCGCCCTTCCGCGCCGCCTACCGGCCGCGCAGCCGCCGCACCAGGATCGAGGCCTCGCCCCGCTGCTCCAGGTCCGCCAGGACGACCGCGATGGCCTCCCGGACGATCCGCCCGCGGTCCACGGCCAGGCCGTGCTCGCCGCGCAGCACCAGCCGGGCGTGCTCCAGGTCCATGAGCTCCTCGGCGGACACGTACACCGTGATCTTCTCGTCGTGCCGCTCGCGCCCGCTGGGCCGGCGCGGCGCGCGGCCGCGCGGCCGGGCACGGCCGGCGGCACCGGACGGCTCCTCGGCGGCGCCCTGGTGGGTGCGGGCCGCCGGGGCGGCACTCCGGCCGCCCTGGACGGCCTGCCCGGCCGCGGCGACGCCTGCGGCGGGCCCGACGCCCGCTCCGGACCGCTGCGCGGGCGCCGGCACCGAGGCGCCCGCCTGCTGCTCCGGCGTCACCTGCCGGTCGTCCTGGGCGCCCTGGGCGGCCTCGGTGCCCTCGGCGCCGTCCGGTCGGCCGTTGACGGTCCGCGCGGTCTCCGGTCTGGATGCCTCGGCGGCCGGACGCGGCGCGAGGGAAGGCGACAGCGCCATCCCTCCCGTGGTCCGGAACAGCTCGTCGGCACCCGGGAGACTCACTCGGCGGGGCGGCACCGGTCGAGCACCTCCCTGGCGAGCTGGCGGTAGGCGGCGGCACCGACCGAGTTGGTCGCGTACGTCGTGATGGGCTCGCCGGCGACGGTGGTCTCCGGGAAGCGCACGGTCCGCCCGATGACGGTGTGGAAGACGTGCTCGCCGAACGCCTCGACGACGCGTGCCAGCACCTCGCGGCTGTGCACGGTGCGCGAGTCGTACATGGTGGCCAGGATGCCGTCCAGGCGCAGGTCGGGGTTGAGCCGCTCGCAGACCTTCTCGATGGTCTCGGTCAGCAGCGCGACACCGCGCAGCGCGAAGAACTCGCACTCCAGCGGGACGATCACGCTGTGAGCGGCCGTCAGCGCATTGACCGTCAGCAGGCCCAGCGAGGGCTGGCAGTCGATGATGACGTAGTCGTAGTCGGGCAGCAGCGGCTTCAGGGCGCGCGCCAGCGCGGACTCCCGGGCCACCTCGCTGACCAGCTGCACCTCGGCGGCGGAGAGGTCGATGTTGGACGGCAGCAGGTCCATCCCCGGGACCGCCGTCTTCAGCAGCACCTCGTCGGCCGTCAGGCCCCGCTCCATGAGCAGGTTGTAGACGGTGACGTCGAGCTCCATCGGGTTGACGCCGAGGCCGACCGAGAGCGCGCCCTGCGGGTCGAAGTCGACGAGCAGCACCCGGCGGCCGTACTCGGCCAGCGCCGCGCCCAGGTTGATGGTCGACGTGGTCTTGCCGACGCCGCCCTTCTGGTTGCACATGGCGATGATCTGGGCGGGGCCGTGCTCGGCGACCGGCGCGGGGATCGGGAAGTACGGCAGCGGACGGCCGGTCGGGCCGACCCGCTCGCGGCGCTGGCGCGCGGCGTCGGGGGCCAGCGTGGCGGCGTACTCCGGGTCCGGCTCGTACTCGGCGTCCGGGTCGTCGTAGGCGCCGTAGGCGAACTCGCCGTAGGCCAGGCCGTAGGCCGCCAAGTCGGCGTCGTGATCGGTCACCGTGGTCACCTGTGCTGTGTTCTGGCGTGCTTCGAAAGTACGGAGTGCGACCGAGCCGACCTCGGCCGAGCCCACGGAGGGCTGCCGGGCCCCGGGCTCCTCACTCGGCTGGCCGGCGGTGAGCGCCGCCAGTCCTGGCTGACCACCCCCGGGAGCAATTGTCGACTCATTCACAAGTCGTCTTACCTCCTTGGGCATCCAGGACTCTATGTCGATTCGTCAGCGTGGCAGCATGCCGACGGTTTGCGACTCTAGGCCGTTCAAGGCGTTCGCAGCAACACAATCCACGGTAGTGGGCAGGATGTGTCGACTATCGAGCGGGCTGCTGTCAAGGGATGAGCGGGTCACCGGCCCCAACGTTTCTGCGGGCGGGTGACGTGACCGACAGACATTGACGACAGAGCGACCTACCCGATCCACCCGCCGTTCACGGGCACGGCGAAGCCCCCGGCCCGAAGGGATCGGGTCGGGGGCGAACGACCGCCGGGCGGTCAGGGGGTTCAGGCGAGCACGCTCTCCAGGGAGACCGACTCCAGGCCGAAGGCCTCGGCCACGGCCGGGAAGGTGATCTGGCCCTCGTGCACGTTCAGGCCCTTGGCGAGCGCGGCGTCGCGGCGCAGCGCGTCCTTCCAGCCGCGGTTGGCCAGCTCCAGCACGTACGGCATGGTGGCGTTGGTCAGCGCGTAGGTGGAGGTGTTCGGGACGGCGCCCGGCATGTTGGCCACGCAGTAGAAGACCGAGTTGTGGACCTTGAAGGTCGGGTCGTCGTGCGTGGTGGCGTGCGAGTCCTCGAAGCAGCCGCCCTGGTCGATGGCGATGTCGACGAGCACGGAGCCCGGCTTCATGCGGGAGACCAGCTCGTTGGTGACCAGCTTCGGGGCCTTGGCGCCCGGGATCAGCACGGCGCCGACCACCAGGTCGGCCTCCAGGACGGCCTTCTCCAGCTCGAAGGAGTTCGAGACGATGGTCTTGACCTTGGTGCCGAAGATGCGGTCGGCCTCGCGCAGCTTGTTGATGTCGCGGTCCAGCAGGGTCACCTCGTAACCCATGCCGACGGCGATGGTGGCCGCGTGCCAGCCGGAGACGCCGCCACCGATGACGACGGCCTTGGCCGGGTGGGTGCCGGGCACGCCGCCCGGCAGGGTGCCGCGGCCGCCGGCCGGACGCATCAGGTGGTACGAGCCGACCTGCGGGGCCAGACGGCCCGCGACCTCGGACATCGGGGCGAGCAGCGGCAGCGCGCCGTTCGACAGCTGCACGGTCTCGTACGCGATGGCGGTGGTGCCCGAGGCGATCAGCGCGTCGGTGCCGGCCCGGTCGGCCGCCAGGTGGAGGTACGTGAAGAGGGTCTGGCCCTTGCGCAGCCGGTGGTACTCGGAGGCGATGGGCTCCTTGACCTTCAGCAGCAGGTCGGCGGTGGCCCACACCTCGTCGGCGGTGGGGAGGATGGTGGCGCCGGCGGCCACGTACTCCTCGTTCGGGATCGAGGAGCCGACTCCGGCGTTGTCCTCGATGTAGACCTCGTGTCCGTTGCGGACCAGCTCATGCACGCCGGCGGGCGTGATGGCCACGCGGTACTCGTGGTTCTTGACCTCGCGGGGGATGCCGACCTTCACGGCTAAACACGTCCTCTTGCCATGGGGGTCCCGACCGGAGAAGACCGGTGGGCGACGCGCACGTGGGGAAGCCTCCGGGACAGCCCGGGGCCGGGATCGCTGCGCGACTGAGTTCGAGTGTAATGAAGCCCAGGCGGCGTGTCAGCCTTCCAAAGTGAATAAATTTTCCGAACACATTGGCAGATTCGTAGGCTTCCCCTGCGACTTACCCACCAAAGACGTCGTAACCGGGCACTTCCGACAATACCTCCGAAAGGCCCATCACCACCCGGCGTCGACGCGTTCCCGCAGGTCCGCGAGGGCTCCCCCGACGGCCTCCAGGCCCCGCTCGTCGCCCAGCCGGCGCAGCACCGCGAGCGCGGCCCGGTACTCCCGGTCGGCCTCGTCGAAGCGGCGCTGCGCGGTGTGCGCCTCGGCCACCCGGGCGAGCAGCCGGGCCTCGGCCGCGTGGTCCCCGAGCGCCTGCCGCAGGCCGAGCGCCCGGCCGTACCAGTCGGCGGCCCGCACCGCGTCGCCCAGCGCCCGGTGGCAGTTGGCGGCGCTCTCCAGGGCCCGGGCGCAGAGCGGTTCGTCGTCGGCCCTCCGGGCGTGCTCCAGGGCGGCCCGGTAGTGGGCGGCGGCCTGCTCCCAGCGGCCCGCCGAGGCCTGGAGGTCGCCCAGGTTGAGCAGCGCGGCCGAGGCCCGGCGGGGCCGGCCGTTGCGCTCGGCGACGGTCAGCACCAGCTCGTGCAGCCGGTAGAGGTCGGTGGGGGCGGCGGCTCCGGTCAGCGGCAGGGCCCGCAGCAACGCGGTGACCAGCCGCCCGGCCGATCCGTCCAGGTCGCCCTGGCCGATCGCGTCGGCCACCGCGCCGAGCAGCAGCTCCCGCTCGCCGAGCAGCCACTCGCGGGCGTGCGCGGCCGAGCGCAGCCGCAGCGGGGCGGGCAGCGGGTCCTGGCCGGAGCCGGGGCCGGCCGCCGGGTCGAGCAGCGCGCGGGCCGACTCGGTGAGCCGGACCAGCCGCTCCAGCAGCCGGGCCCGGGCCAGCTCGGTCTCGGTGGGCCGGTCCTCCTGCTCGCGCAGCCGGACCAGTCGGGGGTAGAGCCGCCCGGGCACCCGGTAGCGCGGGGTGCCGTCGGCGGTCGGCGCCTCCTCGCCGAGCAGCTCCCGCTCGGCCAGCGCGGCCAGCGTCGCGGCCGCGTCCGGCACCGGGCAGCCGACCAGGGCGGAGGCGGTGCGCGGGTCGGCGGTCTGCGCCGGGGCCAGGGTGAGGGTGCGCAGCATCCGCGCCTGGGCGGCCGGCAGCCCGCGGTACAGCAGGCTGAACGCGCCGAGCAGCGGATCGTTGTCGGGGACGGGCACCGGCTCGGCCGGCTCCGGGCCGGGCTTCACCCAGGCCGCCGGGTCACCGGCCGACTCGGTCACCGCGGCGGCGGCCGCGGCGGGCTCACCGGCCCGGCCCTCCGCCGGCTTCCCCGGGGCCGCCTTCCCCGAGGGGCCCCGAGCGGCCCCGCCCGGCCCGGCGGCTCCGGCCGCTCCGGCGGGCCCGGCCGAAGGGGCACCGGAGGCCTTGGCCGCCCGCTCCCCCTCCTTCTTCTTCGGCGCCCTCCCCTTCTCCTTCTCCTTCTCCTTCGACGAAGCAACCGCGGCGGCCTCGCCGCCCGCGGCCGGCTCCGCGACGGCCCCCGTGACCGCCGTCTCCTCCCCCACCACCCGGTTGAGCTCGCGCGCCGCCTCCGTGACCGCGATCTTCGGGTTCCCGCGCAGCCACCCCGCCATCAGCCGCAGCGCGGCCGGCCGGGAGGCGCAGGCCTCGGCGAGGTCCGCCCCGCCGACCGGGTCGCAGGAGATCCGGGTGCCGCCGACCAGGTCGGCCAGCAGCTCGCCGGAGGCCTGCCGGTCCAGCCCGCCGAGGATCACCGGGTCGATGTCCTCGATCCCGGTGAGCGGCCCGGCCGTGGTGGCGAGCACCAGGCAGCCCGGTTCGTCGGCGAGCAGCGGCCACACCTGCCCGGCGTCCCGGACGTCGTCCAGGACGAGCAGCACCCGCAGCCCGGCGAGCGCCTCGCGCAGCGCCACGCAGCCCGGCTCGTCCCGCCCGTCCTCGCCCGTCCCGGGCAGCGGCACGGCGGTCTGCGGGTCGAGCTGCTCCAGCAGCAGCCGGGCGGCCCGGGCGGGCGGCACCCGGCCGCCGTCCGGGGCGGACAGCCGGACGAACAGCACGCCGTCCGGGTAGTCGGCGGCGACGGTACGGGCGAAGCGGGCGGCCAGTACGGTCCGTCCGGAGCCGGGGCGCCCGGCCAGCACCAGCACCGGGCAGCGCCCGCTCGCCGGGCGGGCGGCGGCCGCCCGCAGCGCGGCCAGTTCGGCGCGCCGCCCGACGAACAGCGTGGGTGCGGCCGGCAGCCGCTCCAGGCCCGGGACGGCCCCGGCGGGCGCGCCGGGGCCGGGGTCCATCGTCGCCGTCTTCCTCGCCACCCGTGCCACTCCCGACGTCATCCCGCGCTCGGCATCCGACACCCGGCTTCCGGTGCCCGGCCTCCGGAGTTCAGCGGAGGCGGCCCGGGACGGGCGCCCTGTCTGCGAAGCGTAGTTCGACCGTCCGGCTCAGCCGAGGTGACATCCGGTCGTACGAATCCGCAAATCACCCCAACGACTCAACGACCGGCGGCCGGCCGTCCCCCGACCGGCCGACTCAGGCCTCGAAGGGGCGGGCCGGCCAGGGCGAGTCCGCCGGGCGCAGCGCGTCCAGCCCGTCCGGGCCGGTGAGCGCGGCGTGCACGGCGAGGGTGCCGGTGACCAGGGTCGGGTTGTGCAGCTTCCCGGCCTGGATCAGCCGGATCAGCTCCGGCACCGGCACCCAGGCGACCTCGATCTCCTGCTCCTCGCCCTGGGCCGCGTAGCGCTCGCCCTCGGCCGGCGCCAGGTCGGTGGCGAGGAACATCCGCAGCGCCTCGTCGGTGCCGCCCGGGGAGGTGTAGTAGTCGGCGAGGATCCGCCAGGTGCCGGCCTTGCAGTACGCCTCCTCGTACAGCTCGCGCTGCGCGGCGTGCCACGGGTTCTCGCCGGGCACGTCGAGCAGGCCGGCGGGCAGCTCCCACAGCCGCTGGCGCACCGGGTGGCGGTACTGGCGCAGCACCAGCACCCGCTGCTCGTCGTCCAGGGCGAGCACCGAGACCGAGCCGGGGTGGGTCTGGTAGTCGCGGCGGGCCCAGCTGCCGTCGGGCATCCGGACCTCCTCGCTGCGGACCCCGGTGACCTTGCCCTGGAAGGGCGTCCCGCCGGCCCGGACCTCCCACTCCTCGGCCACGTCGGCGATCCCCTGGCGGCTCTGCTCGTCCATCGCTCTCCCCTTTTCGTCAGTACGACACAATCTAACGCCGAACGGCGGCCCCGCGGGAATCGCGGGGCCGCCGTTCGGTGAACGACCGGGGAGGACTACTCGGAGACCGCGGTCTTGATCTCGATGGCCGCCTTGACCAGGCCCGCGAACAGCGGGTGCGGGCGGGTCGGGCGGGACTTCAGCTCCGGGTGGGCCTGGGTGGCCACCAGGTAGGGGTGCACCTCGCGCGGGTACTCGACGTACTCGACCAGGTCGCCCTTGGGAGAGAGGCCGGAGAACTCCAGGCCGGTCTTCTCCAGGTCCGCGCGGTAGGCGTTGTTGACCTCGTAGCGGTGGCGGTGGCGCTCCTCGACGTACTGCTCGCCGCCGTAGACCTCACGGACGATCGAGCCCTCGGCGAGCTTGGCCGGGTACAGGCCCAGGCGCATGGTGCCGCCCAGGTCGCCCTTGCCGTCGACGATGGCCAGCTGCTCGGCCATCGTGGAGACGACCGGGTGCTTGGCGGCGGCGTCGAACTCGGTGGAGTTGGCCTCGGGCAGGCCGGCCAGGTTTCGGGCCGCCTCGATGACCACGCACTGCAGGCCCAGGCACAGGCCCAGCAGCGGCACCTTGTTCTCGCGGGCGAAGGTGATCGCGCCGACCTTGCCGTTGACGCCGCGGTCGCCGAAGCCGCCGGGGATGCAGATCGCGTCGACGTCGCCGAGCTGCGCCCGGGCGCCCTCGGGGGTCTCGCAGTCGTCCGAGGTGACCCACTTGATCTCGACCCGGGCGTTGTTGGCGAAGCCGCCGGCGCGCAGCGCCTCGGTCACCGACAGGTACGCGTCCGGCAGGTCGATGTACTTGCCGACCAGGGCGACCTTGACGATGTGCTGCGGCTCGTGGACGCGGCGCAGCAGGTCGTCCCAGGTGGTCCAGTCGACGTCGCGGAACGGCAGGTCCAGACGGCGCACCACGTACGCGTCCAGGCCCTCGCCGTGCAGCACCTTGGGGATGTCGTAGATCGACTTGGCGTCGATGGCCGCGACCACGGCCTCCTCGTCCACGTCGCACATCAGCGAGATCTTGCGCTTGATCGCCTGCGGGACCTCGCGGTCGGCGCGCAGCACGATCGCGTCGGGCTGGATGCCGATGTTGCGCAGCGCGGCGACGGAGTGCTGGGTGGGCTTGGTCTTCAGCTCGCCCGAGGGGCCGATGTACGGCAGCAGGGAGACGTGCACGAAGAACACGTTGTCCCGGCCGACCTCGTGGCGGACCTGGCGGACGGCCTCCAGGAACGGCAGCGACTCGATGTCGCCGACGGTGCCGCCGACCTCGGTGATCACGACGTCGACGTCCTCGGTCGCCATCCGGCGGATCCGGGACTTGATCTCGTTGGTGATGTGCGGGATGACCTGGACGGTGTCGCCCAGGTACTCGCCGCGGCGCTCCTTGGCGATGACCGTCGAGTACACCTGGCCGGTGGTGACGTTCGCCGAGCCGTGCAGGTTGGTGTCCAGGAACCGCTCGTAGTGACCGATGTCCAGGTCGGTCTCGGCGCCGTCGTCGGTGACGAACACCTCACCGTGCTGGAACGGGTTCATGGTGCCCGGGTCCACGTTGAGGTAGGGGTCGAGCTTCTGCATCGTCACGCGCAGGCCGCGGGCCTTGAGCAGCGCGCCGAGGCTGGAGGCGGTCAGCCCCTTTCCGAGCGAAGAGGCGACACCCCCGGTGACGAAGAGGTGCTTGGTCGTCACGGCGCGGCCGTTCGCTGCCTTGCCGGAATGGGGCTGTGCCAAGAGGGGGCTCCCGTGGGTCGCGTGTCGAAGCAGACGTGGGCGGGAGGCTCGGGGTTCGCCGTGACGGGAGGCCGGCTCGGTGCGCGGCGCTCACTGGGTCGTCGGTTCGGCTGGTCCGGGGCGTTTGATCCCGCCGGTCCACGGGATACCAGGGTATCAGTGACGCGACCCGGACGCCGATCGAGGCACGCGCACCGCGCCGGGAGCGCGCGCGGGGCGCACGACCGGCGCATCACACGCCACAGGTTTCACACCGGTCGCACAACCCGCCGGACCGGGCCAGAGCGCGGTGTCCGTCCGGACCATCCCGGCTCCCCCTGCCGGGCCAGGCGGAGGTGATCCTTCCGGACCATCCTGCGCCGCGCCCTCGCGATGCACGGCATTTCCGCCGAATTGCGGCGCCACACCGGGCTGCGTCCGCGTGCTTCGCCCCTTTCGTCCGTCGTAAGCTGCTCGGACGCATCGCCGACAGCACGAGCACGCGGAGGGCGTGGGAGGGTCAGGACACTCCCGGTCCCCGATGCGCGACCGGACCTCCCCGTATTCCCGCTCATCCCCACCCACTCCAGGGGCTCGACCGAGCCCCGCGGACACTCCAGCAAGGCCCGCCACCACCCCCGGCAGGCCGGACGTCCCGGGGTGGACCTCCGGCCCCGCAGACCGCTCGCTCCCTCCGCTCGCCGATGCCCTGACCACATTGCGAACTGGAGATCCACGTGGCCGGCCGTATCGAGGACTACGCACTCATCGGGGACATGCAGACCGCTGCCCTGGTCAGCAGGGACGGGGCGGTGGACTGGCTCTGCCTTCCCCGCTTCGACTCGCCGGCCGTGTTCGCCGGCCTGCTCGGCACCGATGAACACGGCTTCTGGCGGATCGGCCCGGCCGAGGCCGTCGTCACCTCGGTCCCCCTCCCCGCGACGGCCCCGGCCCCCTCGCCCGCACGGGTCCGCATCGCCGAGACCGCCGACCTGCGGGTGCCCCCGCCCACCGCCGCCGCCCCGGCCGTGCCCGCCGACCGCCGCCGCTACCGGGGCGACTCGCTGATCCTGGAGCAGGAGTGGGACGCCCAGGGCGGCACCGTCCGGGTGATCGACTTCATGCCGCCGCGCCCGCTGGCCGGCAAGGACGCCGTCCCCCAGGTGATCCGGATCGTCGAGGGCGTCTCCGGCACCGTGCGGATGCGCTCCGCACTGCGGATGCGCTTCTCCTACGGCCGGGTGGTCCCCTGGGTGCACCGCGTCGAGCAGGCCGACGGCGGCCACCGCACCGTCGCCGTGGCCGGCCCCGACTCGGTCTGGCTGGACGGCAGGGCCGAGACCTACGGCCGCGACCTCACCACCTACGCCGACTTCACCGTCACCGCCGGGGAGCGGATCGCCTTCGCCCTCACCTGGCAGGCCTCCCACCTCGACGCGCCCAAGCCCCCGGACGCCGAGGGCATGCTCGACGCCACCGCCGACTTCTGGCACGACTGGGCCGACCAGTGCACCTACCAGGGCCCCTACCGCGAAGCCGTGATCCGCTCCCTGATCACCCTCAAGGGCCTCACCTACGCCCCCACCGGCGGCATCGTCGCCGCCCCCACCACCTCCCTCCCCGAGGACATCGGCGGCGAACGCAACTGGGACTACCGCTACACCTGGCTGCGCGACGCCGCCATCACCCTCTCCTCCCTGCTGCGCACCGGCTACCGCGACGAGGCCAAGGCCTGGCGCGAATGGCTCCTGCGCGCCGTCGCCGGCGACCCCGAGAACCTCCAGATCATGTACGGCATCGCCGGCGAGCGCGAGCTCACCGAGTCCTCCCTCGACTGGCTGCCCGGCTACGAGGGCTCCCAGCCCGTCCGCATCGGCAACGGCGCCGCCGGACAACTCCAACTCGACGTCTACGGCGAGGTCGTCGAAGCCCTCCACCTCGCCCACATGACCGGCCTCGTCCGCAACGACCACGCCCACCAGCTCCAACTGCGCCTCATCGACTACCTCGAGGACCACTGGCAGAACCCCGACGAGGGCATCTGGGAGGTCCGCGGCCCCCGCCGCCACTTCGTCCACTCCAAGGTGATGGCCTGGGTCGCCGTCGACCGCACCATCAAGCTCCTGGAGCAGACCCCCGAGGACGAGCCCACCGGCGGCCACCTGGAGCGCTGGCGCGCGCTGCGCGACACCATCCACGCCGACGTCTGCGAGAAGGGCTACGACCCGGAGCGCAACACCTTCACCCAGTACTACGGCGGCAAGGAACTGGACGCCTCGCTGCTGCTGATCCCCCAGGTCGGCTTCCTGCCCGCCGACGACAAGCGCGTCATCGGCACCATCGAGGCGATCCAGCGCGAACTGTCCACCGAGGACGGCTTCGTGCTGCGCTACCCGACCCACGACGAGTCGGGCAACAACGTGGACGGCCTCTCCGGCCACGAGGGCGCCTTCCTGGCCTGCTCGTTCTGGCTGGCCGACGACCTCGCCATGATCGGCCGGGTCCAGGAGGCCCGCGAGCTGTTCGACCGGCTGCTCGCGCTGCGCAACGACGTCGGCCTGCTCGCCGAGGAGTGGGACCCGCGCCTCAAGCGCCAGGTCGGCAACTTCCCCCAGGCCTTCAGCCACGTCCCGCTGATCGACACCGCCCTGCGGCTGACCGCCTGCGGCGCGGCGTACCTGTCCGCCCAGCCGGACGGGCCGGCCACCGACCGGGCCGAGCGGGCCACGGTCTAGGTCCGCCGCCCGGGAGACGGTCTAGCCGCGCTGCACCAGCTCGTCGTAGGTGCTGAGCACCTGGGCGACGGTGGCGGCCTCGTCCGGCCAGGTGTCGGCCTGCTGCCGGCCGGCCGCCACCTGCCGCTCGCGGCGGGCCGGGTCGACCAGCAGGGCGCGCACCGCGCGGCCGAGCGCCGCCGGGTCGCCGGGGGGCACCAGCTCGGCGGCGTCCCCGACCAGTTCGGGGATGCCGCCGACAGCGGTGGCGACCACCGGCACGCCGGCCCGCATCGCCTCCTGCACCACCAGCGAGCGGGCCTCCCAGCGGCTGGAGACCACCACCACGTCGGCGGCGGCCAGCAGGTCGGGCACGTCCGTCCGATAGCCGAGCAGCCGCACCGGCAGCTTCTCCGCGGCCGCCCGCTCGCGCAGCGCGCCCGCCTCCGGGCCGTCCCCGGCGAGCAGCACGAGCGGCTCCGGGTCCAGCGCGGACAGTTCCCGGGTGGCGTCCAGCAGCAGCCCGAAGGCCTTCTGCGGGACGAGCCGGCCGACCGCCAGCACCAGCGGACGGTCCGGGCCGTCGCCGAGCAGCGCGGCGCGCGCCTCGGCGCGGCCGAGCAGGCCCTCGGGCATCGGCGGCGCCGCGACCGGGCCCAGTCGGGCGTCGGTGGCTCCCAGTTCGCGGGCCCGGGCGACCAGGTCGGAGGAGGCGCCGAGGACCAGGTCGGCGGCGCGCGCCACCCGGCGCTCCATCAGCCGCTGCAGCCGGCGCTCCATGCCGGTGGCCAGCAGCGCGTGGTGCGAGGTGACCACCAGCGGGGTCTCGGGCCGCAGGCCCGGGAAGCGGCCCGCGGTGCGCAGCGCCAGGTCGGACAGCAGCCCGGCGCGCAGCCCGTGGGCGTGCACCACGTCGGCGCCGGTGAAGGCCCGGCGCAGCTCGCCGATCGCGGTGGCGTCGCTGCGGGCTCCCGCGGTGGGGGTGATGTCGACGGTGTGGAACCTGGCGCCCGTACGGGAGAAGCCGAACAGCGCGTCCGTGCCGGCCGGCGCGCAGACCGTGACGTTCACCCCGTGTGCGACCAGGCCCTGGGCCAGGGAGCGCACGTGCGCACCGATGCCGCCGGTGCTGGCGGCCAGGACGAGTACCACGTGCAGCTGCCCCGGTTCGGGGACGGCCGCGGTGGCCCGGGCGGCGGAATGGTCCACGTCGTCTCGCATCCGACTCGATCAGGTTCGCGCGCCGCTTCGCGAGGATTGCCCGCCCGGCGGCGCTCGGGGCTGGGAAGCCAGTGTCCAGCCGCCACGATGCCAGGTCGGCGGCCCTCTTGGACAGTCGGCGCCACGGGGGCGCGTCGCCGACGTCCGGGGGGCCGCCGGCCCCGGCTAGCGGCGGCGCGGGGCCCGGGCCGCGGCCAGCAGTTCCTCGGCGTGGGCGCGGCCCAGTTCCGAGTCCTCCAGGCCGGCCAGCATCCGGGAGAGTTCGCGCACCCGCTCCTCGTCGTTCAGCACCTTGACACCGCTGCGGGTCACGGTGCCGTCGTTGGTCTTCTCCACCACCAGGTGCCGGTCGGCGAACGCGGCGACCTGCGGGAGGTGGGTGACGACCACGACCTGGGCGGACTCGGCGAGCTTGGCCAGCCGGCGGCCGATCTCGACCGCGGCCTTGCCGCCGACGCCCGCGTCCACCTCGTCGAACAGGTAGGTGGGGACGGGGTCGGCGCCCGCGAAGACCACCTCGACGGCGAGCATCACGCGCGACAGCTCACCGCCGGAGGCGCCCTTGGCGATCGGGCGCGGCTGGGCGCCGGGGTGCGGGGCGAGCAGCACCTCGACCTCGTCCACGCCGTGCGGCCCGTACGCGACGGTGCGCCCGCCGACCTCGATCCCGGCCAGGTCGTCGACCTGGCCGATCGCGAAGGTCACCCGGGCGTGCGGCATGGCCAGTTCGGCGAGTTCGGCGGAGACCGCGTCGGCGAACCGCCCGGCCGCGGCGTACCGGGCCTGCGACACCTCGGCGGCCAGCTCGGCCAGCTCGGCCCGCAGCTCGCTCTCCCGGGCGCCGAGCTCGTCGATCCGGTCGTCGTCGCCGTCGAGCTCGGCGAGCCGCACCGCACTGGCCTCGGCCCAGGCGATCACCTCGGCGAGCGAGTTCTCCTCACCGCCGTACTTGCGCAGCAGCTGGGCCAGGACGGCCCGGCGGTCCTCGACGGCGGCCAGGCGCACCGGGTCGGCGTCCAGGTCGTCCGCGTAGCCGGCCAGGTCGCCGGCCACGTCGGCGAGCAGGTAGCCGACCTCGTTGAGGCGGTCGGCCAGGGCGGCCAGCCGCTCGTCGTGGTGGCGCACCGCGTCCAGGGCCCGGCGGGACTGGGCGAGCAGGGTGCCCGCGTCCAGCGCCTCCGGGTCGACCGGGTCGCCGGCCAGCGCCGCGTGGGCGAGGGTCGCGGCGGAGGACAGCGCGTCGGCGTGGCCGAGCCGCTCGGCCTCGGCGGCCAGCTCGGCGTCCTCGCCGGCCACCGGCTCGGCGGCGGCGATCTCGTCCAGGCCGAAGCGCAGCAGGTCGGCCTCCTGGGCGCGCTCGCGGGCCCGGGTGGTCAGCTCCTCCAGGGTCGCGGAGACCTCGCGCAGGACGCGGTAGGTCTCCCGGTAGCGGGCCAGCGGTCCGGCCACCGAGGCGCCCGCGTACCGGTCCAGCGCGCCGCGCTGGCGGGCCGGGCGCAGCAGGCGCTGCTGGTCGGTCTGGCCGTGCACGGCGATCAGGTCCTCGCCGAGTTCGGCGAGCAGCCCGACCGGGACGGACCGGCCGCCGACGTGCGCCCGGGAGCGGCCCTCGGCGGAGACGGTCCGGCTGATCAGCAGCGCGCCGTCGTCCAGTTCGGCCCCGGCCTCGAGCGCGCGGACCGCCGCCGGGGAGCCGGGGGGCAGCTCCAGGCGGCCCTCCACGACGGCGCGTCCGGTGCCGTTGCGCACCAGGCCCGGGTCGGCGCGTCCCCCCAGCAGCAGGCCGAGGCTGGTCACGACCATGGTCTTCCCGGCGCCGGTCTCACCGGTCACGGCGGTGAAGCCGGGGGCGAGTTCGACCACCGCGTCGTCGATGACCCCAAGATCCCGTATCCGCATCTCGTCCAACACGGAGACGACCTTACGAGGTTCCGCCCCCGGCGCGCGACGAGCGACAACGGCGCGCGGCAACTCCGTGCCCGGAAGTTCATCCCTTCCGGGCGTCCTCGGCGGGCACCGGGACGGTGCACCAGGGCAGCAGGAGCTGCACCAGCGGGCCGATGGCCAGCGCGTACGCGACGGTGCCGGCCCCGGCGGTGCCGCCGAGCAGCAGCCCGGCGGTGAGGACCGTCACCTCGATGCCGGTGCGGATCAGCCGCAGCGAGCGGCCGGTGCGCCGGTGCAGGCCGGTCATCAGGCCGTCGCGCGGGCCGGGGCCGAGCCGGGCGCCGATGTAGAGGCCGCTGGCCAGGCCGTTGAGGGCGATCGCCGCGGCCGTCAGCGCGATCCTGGCGGGCAGGGCGCCGGGGCCGTCGACGACCCGCAGGGTGAGGTCCATGGCCGCGCCGATCACCAGCACGTTGGCGACGGTGCCCAGGCCCGGGCGCTGGCGCAGCGGGATCCACAGCAGCAGGACGAGGGCGCCGCAGATCGTCACCCAGGTGCCGACGGAGAGGCCGATGGTGCGCTGCAGGCCCTGGTGCAGGACGTCCCAGGGGTCGAGGCCGAGGCCGGCGCGGAGCATCAGCGCCATGCTCACGCCGTACAGGGCGAGGCCGACGAACAGCTGCGGTATCCGGCGGCCGAGGGCGTGGGTGTCGCCGAACACCCGGACGGCGAGCGTCCGCCCGGCGGCCGGTCCGGGTCTGGTGGGGGTGGCTGATCCTGGTGTGGTCGTGGTGGCCAAGGCCTGCTCCTGCGGTGGTGCTGCACCACCGGGGCGCCCGGTGGTGGCGGCCGGCATGGCCGCCCTGCCATGATGGCCAGTCCAAAGCTGCCCGCTCCAGGGCCAATCCCGAGCAAGTGGACTTTTCAGCCATGGTCGACTGGCACACCACCGTCACCCCGCCCGCACTCGCGCGGCTGCTCACCACCGCCCGGCTCCCCGAGCCGGCCGCCGCCCGCCGCCCCGCCTACCGCACCCTGGCCGGACAGATCCGGCTGCTGGTCACCGAGGGCCGGCTGCCGGTCGGCGCCCGGCTGCCCGCCGAACGCGAGCTGGCCACCGCACTGGCGATGAGCCGCACCACCGTCGCCACCGCGTACGAGACCCTGCGCGGCGACGGCTACCTGCGCAGCCGGCGCGGCGCGGGCAGCTGGACCGCCCTGCCCGAGGGCGCCCCGCCGCCCGGTGAGGCCCTGCACCCCGTCCCGCCGGACGAGCAGGGCCGCATCCTCGACCTCGGCGTCGCCGCCCCGCCCGCCCCCCAGCCCTGGGTCGGCCAGGCCGCCGCCCGGGCCGTCGAACAGCTGCCGTACTACGCCGCCGGGCACGGCCACTACCCCACCGGCGTCCCGGTGCTGCGCGAGGCCGTCGCCCGCCGCTTCACCGAGCGCGGACTGCCCACCACCCCCGACCAGATCCTGATCACCACCGGCGCGATGGGCGGCCTGCACCTGCTCCAGCGGGCGCTGGTCGGCCGCGGCGACCGGGTCGCCGTCGAGGCGCCCAGCTACGCCCACACCCTCCAGGCGCTGCGGCTGGCCGGCGCGCGCCTGGTCCCGGTGCCGTACACCTGGACGCCGCGGCCCACCTGGGACCTCGACGAGTGGCGGCGGGTGCTGCGCGGGGCCGGCCCCCGGGTCGCGTACGTGATCCCGGACTTCCACAACCCGACCGGCGCGCTGATCGACGAGGAGCAGCGCCGGGAACTGCTGGCCGCCGCCAGGGCCGCCGGGAGCATCGTGCTGGCCGACGAGACCACCGCCGAACTCGGCTGGGGCGTACCGCCGTCCACGCCGCTGCCGCGCCCGACGGCGGCCCTGGACCGCGCCGCCCAAGTGGTCACCGTCGGCTCGGCGGGCAAGCTGCTCTGGGGCGGCCTGCGGATCGGCTGGGTCCGGGCCGCGCCCGCGCTGGTACGCCGGCTGGCCACCGAACGGGTCTACAGCGACGTCGGCACCCCGGTGCTGGACCAGCTGATCGCCGCCGAGCTGCTGGGCGATCCGCTGCCCGACGTGCGGGAGCACCAGCTGACCCGGCTACGGGCCACCGCGCGGGCCTTCGCCGCCGCCCTGCCCGAACGGCTGCCCGGGTGGAGCTTCACCATGCCGTCGGGCGGGCTCTCACTGTGGGTCTCCACCGACGGGCTGTCCGGCGCGGCGCTGGCCCGGGCCGGGGAGCGCAGCGGGGTCCGGATCGCCTCCGGCAACCGCTTCGGTTCGGACGGCGCCTTCGAGCACCACATCCGCCTCCCGGTCACCGTGCCCGCCGCGACCGTCCCCGCCGCCGTCGAACGCCTCGCCGACCTGGCCGCCCAGGCGGCGGCCGGCGGACGCCTCGAACCGGCGGACGAGTCCCAGCCGCTGGCGGTCTGACGGCCGCGCGGCGCGGCAAGTCCCTTGGCGCGCGGGAACTTTGGCGCGTTCGCGCGGGCCGCGGCCGGCCGTTCCGCAGTCGGACGAACCGCGTCCGTACGGGCCGCGGTCGGCCGTGCCGCGGCCCGCCGCGGCTACTGGTGGTCGGCCCGGCCGCGCCAACCCGTCACCGGCAGCGCGAACTTGGCCACCAGCCGGTCGGTGAACGGCGCCCGGTGCAGTCTGGCCAGCCGCACCGGCGTCCGGCCCCGGCGGACCTCCACCCGCGCCCCGGCGGGCAGTTCGACCGAACGCCGCCCGTCGCACCAGAGCACCCCGTGCGGGGTCTTGGGCTGCACCTCGACCGCCAGCACCGACTCCGGCGAGGTCACCAGCGGGCGGGCGAACAGCGCGTGCGCGGAGATCGGCACCATCAGCAGCGCCTCCACCTCCGGCCACACCACCGGCCCGCCGCCGGAGAACGCGTACGCGGTGGACCCGGTCGGCGTCGCGCACACCACGCCGTCGCAGCCGAAGTTGGAGACCGGACGGCCGTCCACCTCGGTCACCACCTCCAGCATCCGCTCCCGGGACGCCTTCTCGATCGAGGCCTCGTTCAGCGCCCAGTCCTCGTGCACCACGTCGCCGTTGGTGCGGACGATGACGTCGATCGTCATCCGCTCCTCGACCTCGTAGTCGGCGTCGACCACCCGCTCGACGACCACGGCCAGGTCGTCCCGCTCGGCCTCGGCGAGGAAGCCCACCCGGCCCAGGTTGATCCCGAGCATCGGCAGCCCGTGGGAGCGCGCCAGCTCCGCCCCGCGCAGCAGCGTCCCGTCCCCGCCGGCCACCAGGATCAGCTCGCAGCCGTCCGCCGCCCCGGGGCCCTCGGTGACCTTCTCGACGCCCTCCGGCAGGTCCAGGTCCACCGCCTCGGCTTCCAGCAGTCTGATCCGGAGCCCCACCTTCAGCAGCCCGTGCACCAGGGCCTCGACGCTGCGCAGCGCCGTCTCCCGGCCGGTGTGCGCGATCAGGAAGACCGTACGTTCTTCATCGCTCATGCCGCTGCCCTCTCCCTAACGCCTGCCGGGTCGCCCTTGGTCCCGGGGCGGCCGCGCCATACGACATGACGGGCCGGACGCTCGCAAGGCACCCTACCGGGGCCCCTCCGCCACGGCCCGGTCCGCGTCCGCGGGGTCCAGCCGCGGAGCGTCACGGCGCAGCCAGAGGAAGTACTCGACGTTGCCGGACGGCCCCGGCAGGGGGCTCGCGGTGACCGCGCGCACGCCCAGCCCGAGCTCCCACGCCTGCCCCGCGACCTGGCGCACCATCTCGGCGCGCAGCTGCGGGCTGCGCACCACCCCGCCGCTGCCCAGCCGCTCCTTGCCGATCTCGAACTGGGGCTTGACCATCAGCACCAGGTCCGCGTCCTCGGCCGCGCAGGAGGCGAGGGCCGGGAGCACCAGGCCGAGCGAGATGAACGACAGGTCGCCCACCACCAGGTCGACCCGGGTGCCGCCGATCAGCTCCGGCGTCAGCTCGCGCACGTTGGTGCGGTCCATCACGGTGACCCGCTCGTCGCTCTGCAGCGACCAGGCGAGCTGCCCGTAGCCGACGTCCACCGCCAGCACGTGCGCGGCCCCGGCCCGCAGCAGCACATCGGTGAACCCGCCGGTGGACGCGCCCGCGTCCAGCGCCCGGCGGCCCTCGACGACCAGGCCCTGCGGCACGAAGGCCGCGAACGCGCCGGCGAGCTTGTGGCCGCCGCGCGAGACGTAGTCGGGGTCGTTCTCGTCCTTCGCCACCACGACCGCCGCCGAGGTCTCCACCTGGGTGGCCGGCTTGGTCGCGGTGGCGCCGCCGACCGTCACCCGGCCGGCGGCGATCAGCTCGGACGCGTGCTCACGCGATCGGGCCAGCTTGCGGCGGACCAATTCCGCGTCGAGTCGACGTCGTGCCACTGCCACTGGTGTTTCAGCTCCTACGGATCCTGCGGGTCATTCCTGGTCGAGCGCGGCCAGTGTGTCGACGAGCCGCTGGTGAACATCTTCGTACACCGCGACGTGTGCCTCGGCGGGGACCCCGTCCAGGGCCTCCAACCGGGCCAGTCCGGCGTCCACCCCGGGGTGGCCGGTGGGGAGCAGCTCGACGCCGAGCGGCTCGGCGGGGAGCACCGCGTCGAGCGGTGCCGGCGGCCCGGCGTGCCGGACGGACCGGGGCGGTTCACTCGTCTCGGGCATCGGGCTTCTTCTCGTCGTCGGACTTCTTCGGGTCGCCGGGCTTCTTCGTGCTGGTGGCCTTGCGGACGGTGGTCTTCCTGGTCGCCGCACGCTTCGCGGGCGTCCCGGGCTCGGTTCCGGCCTCGGCCTGCCGGGGGGTGGCGGACTTCTTGACGGTCGTCGTCCGCTTCGCGGCGGCCTTCCCGGCCTGCGTCGTCTTGGCCGGCGTCTTCTTCGCCGGGGTGGCCTTCTTCGCCGTGCTCTTCTCGGCGGCGGCCTTCCCGGCGGCGCTCTTCCCGACGGCGCTCTCCTCCGCCGCGGGCTCCTCCCGCGGGGCCGGGGCGACCGCGGACACCCGCGGGACGGACGAGACGGGCGGGACCGGCGGGTCGACCTCGACCGGCTCGTCCACCTCCACCCGCTCGGCGACTATCGGCTCACCCACCGTCCGGGCGGCCGACCGCTCCTCCTCGGCCTCCCACCCGCGCCCGAAGAGGTCGCCGGCCCGCGGCGCCGGCACCGGCTCCTCGGCCCCGTACGCCCCCGGCCCGGCCGCGGCCGCCGGGGCCTCCTCCTCGACCTCGCGCAGCTTGGTCTCCAGGTACGCCAGCACCACGCCGACCTTGGTCACCTGGTCGCCGACCTTCTCGAAGACCTTCTCCGCCTCGTTGCGCGCCACGCCGACGGCCAGGTCCACCCCGGCCCGCCCGGCGGTGACCGCCTCCCCGGCGAGGGTCTGCAGGGTCTCCACCGACGGCGGGAACTGGCCGCCCAGCCTGCGCTCGACCCCGGCGACGTCGACCCCGGCCTTCTCCAGGATCGAGCTCGCCGTCCCGACGACCAGCTTGCCGACCTCCTCGACCACGCCGGCGGCGGTCTCCACCACTCCCCGAACCGTCCTCGGCAGCATCCGGGTGCCTCCCAATCGCCTCTGGGCGTCGCTCCGTCGCCCTCAGTACCCGGGCGCCGTTCCGGGCACCCCACCGACGACGCTACCGCCAAAACCCGCCTGAGGTACCGTGGCCCGCAGTCAGCACCGTAGTGACCGGGGGAGGGAGCCGGCCCGTGGCGAACGCCGAGGAGTGCCGGGAGGCGCTGGAGCAGCTCAGCCGGAACATGACGAAGTCCACCGGCGACGTCCGCAAGGCCGCGGCCCTCGACCGCTCGCTCAGCTGCCGGATCACCGACCTCGACCTGACCTTCACCGGGCGGCTGCGCGACGGCCGGATCCAGGACGTGGTGGTGGCCCCCGGCGCCCCGGCCGGGAAGGCGGAGATCCGGCTCACCATGAGCAGCGACGACCTGGTCGCGCTGGTCGGCGGGCGGCTCAACTTCGCCTCCGCGTGGGCGAGCGGCCGGGTCAGGCTGGAGGCGGGCTTCCGCGACCTGCTGCGGCTGCGCACCCTGCTCTGACCCCGGCCGCCGTACCCGCCGACCGCCGGACCGTCCTCAGAACCCCAGGTCGGCCAGCGCCTTCCGGCCGTCCACCGGCGCGCCGCCCGCGTCCAGCACCGTCCACGCGGCCGCGCACAGCGCCCGCAGGCCGTCCCAGCGGTCCCCGGCCCCGGACAGCCGCAGCACCCCGGCCTCGACGCCCGCGACCCAGCCGCCGCACCCGAAGCCGCCGTCCACCGGCGTCACCGCCGGGTGCGGGACGAGCAGTCCGCGCAGGTCCGCCGCCAGGTAGGTCGGCCGGTGCTCGACCGGGGCCGCCAGCAGCAGCTCCGGGGTGGTCACGCCGGTGAACACCAGCAGGCTGTCCACCCCGCCGTTGAACGCGCCCTCGATGTCGGTGTCCAGCCGGTCCCCGACCACCAGCGGCCGCTCCGCGCCGGTGCGCAGCACGGTCTCCCGGTGCATCGGCGGGAGCGGCTTGCCCGCCACCTCCGGCTCCACCCCGGTCGCCGCCCGCACGGCCGCCACCAGGGTGCCGTTGCCGGGCGCGATGCCGCGGGCCCTCGGCACCGTCAGGTCCAGGTTGGACGCCACCCAGGGCAGGCCGCTCTGCACCGCGTACGCGGCCTCCGCGAGGTCCGTCCACCCCACCGAGGGGTCGAAGCCCTGGACCACCGCGAGCGGCCCGTCGGCCAGCGAGCGGACCGCGACCAGCCCCAGCTCGGCCAGCGCCTCCTCCAGCCCGAGACCGCCCACCACCAGCACCTTCGAGCCGGCCGGCACCTTCTCGGCGACCAGCCGGGCGGCGGCCTGGGCCGAGTTGATCACGTCGGTCGGCTCGGCCGGGACGCCCAGCTCGGTCAGGTGCTCGGCGACCACCCGCGGCGGGCGGGAGGCGTTGTTGGTCACGTACGCGAGCCGCATCCCGGCCGTCCGGGCCGCGTCCAGGGCGTCCACCGCGTGCTCGATCGCGTGCGCGCCGGCGTAGACCACGCCGTCCAGGTCGAGCAGCGCGGTGTCGTACGCGTCGGTCAGCGGCCGCTCGCTGCCTCCGGGGGCGGTCCGTCGCACGGGGGTGGCCGTCTCGGTCATGGCTGCGCTACCTCATTCACTGCGTCGTCGTTCACTGCGTCGTCCGTGTCGCACGTCCTCGTGCGTCAGGGTGTCAGGGCGTCCGGTACGGCCTCCGGCCCGGCGCCTCGTACCGCGTCCGGCCGGGTCGCGGCGCCCACCGGTCAGGCGCCGCCGTCGGCACCGGCGGTGCCCGCCGTTCCGCCGGCCGGGCCCTCGGCGCCCGCCGGGGGCTCCACGTACCCGGGGGCTCCCGGCAGCAGCGGGCCGTACGCCCCGGCGCGGGCCGCCAGGGTCGCCCTGGTCTGCCGCAACGCCTGCCGGTAGTGGTCGGACTCCGGCCGCATCGCCACG
Source organism: Kitasatospora sp. NPDC001119 (assembly GCF_053598475.1). NCBI lineage: Bacteria > Bacillati > Actinomycetota > Actinomycetes > Kitasatosporales > Streptomycetaceae > Kitasatospora > Kitasatospora sp. NPDC001119. The sequence goes on along the minus strand of NZ_JBSFKI010000025.1, from coordinate 5,067 downwards.
GCCAGCGCCAGGTGCTCGGCGGAGGTCTCGAAGTCGCCCAGCCGGGCCGCCGAGACGCCCCATCCGAACTGAGCGTAGTCGTCCGCCGGATCGGCGAGCGCCACGGCACGGAAGTTCGCCAGCGCCGCCGCGTACGAGCCCGCGTCGAACTGGGCCCGCGCCAGCGCCTCCCGGATGCTGCGCGAGTGCGGCTCGGCCGCCACCGCCCGGGCGAGCAGCTGCTCGGCGGCCGCCGGATGCCCCTGCGCCAGCAGCTGGGCGCCCCGGCGGAACCAGTCGTAGACGTCCCCGGTGGGTTCCCCGGAGCGGCTCTGCCGCGGCACCCCGCCGGTCTCCGTACCCGCCTCCGAGCCTCCCTCCGAACCGACCGGCACCGCACCGGCCGTCGAACCGTCGCCCGGCACGCGGCCCGGCACGCCGTCGGCCGGAGCGTCCCCGCGGGTGGCACCGACCGGCCCGCCCGACTCGGCCGGGCCGCCGCCGTCCACCCGTTCCTGCCCGTCGTCCATGCCGTACCTCGCCCTCGGTCGCACACCCGCCCCACAGATCGGCACGGGTATTCCGATCTCTCAACAACGCGTACCCGGTTACGATGCCCAGAATGAGCACACCCAGTGCAGAAGACGGAGTCGAGACTCCCGAGGGCGGCCCCGGCGATCCCGGGCACGTCGCCACCGCCGGCCTGTCCCTGTCCCCCTTCCGCGGCCTGCGCTACGTCCCCGACCGGGTCGGCACCCTGGCCGCCGTGACGTCCCCGCCGTACGACGTCGTGGACCCGGGCCGCCGGCTCGACCTGGAGACCGCCGACCCGCACAATGTGGTCCGGCTGATCCTGCCCAGGCCCGAGCCCGAGGACGCCGGCGACCGCCCCGACCGCGACACCCGCTACCGGCACGCCGCCCGGCTGCTGGCCGCCTGGCAGCGCGAGGGCGTCCTGGCCGCCGACCCCGAGCCCGCGATCTACGTCTACGAGCAGCGGCTCCCGGCCACCGCCGACTCCCCCGAGCTGCTCCAGCGCGGCCTGATCGGCGCCCTCGCGGTGAGCGGCCGCGAGGGCGGCGTGGTGCTCCCGCACGAGGACGTGATGCCCCGGCCGGTCGCCGACCGGGTCGGCCTGATGCGCACCACCCGGGCCAACCTGGAACCGCTGCTGCTCACCTACCGGGGCGGCGGCGGCGCCTCCGGCGTGATCGAGCGGACGGTCGAACGCGAGCCGCTGCTCTCCACCGCCACCAGCGACGGCACCCACCACCGCCTGTGGGCGGTCACCGCCCCGGCCGAGATCGCCGAGATCAGCCGCGACCTGGCCACCTGCCGGGCGCTGATCGCCGACGGCCACCACCGCTGGGAGATGTACCTCCGCCTCCAGCGCGAGCACCGCCACCTGCCGCGCAGCCCCTGGGACCGCGGCATGGTGCTCCTGGTGGACACCGCCCGCTACCCGCTGCGGGTCCGTGCCATCCATCGCGTGCTGTACCGGCTGCCGGTGGCCGAGGCGCTGGAGCGGCTCGGCGACCAGTGGAAGGTCAAGGAGGTCCCCGGGCCGCTGTCCGCCGCGCTCCAGGCCCTCGCCGAGCAGAAGCGGCACGGCGGCAACGGCTTCGTCCTGACCGGCGGCGACGGCGTCTACTGGCTGCTCGGCGAGCCCGAGGAGTCCCTGCTCGACGCCACCGTGCCGCACGGCCGGCCCGAGGAGTGGCGCCACCTGGACGCCACCGTCCTGCACGCCACCCTGCTGGACCGCACCTGGCACGTTCCCGACGGCCCGGACGACATCGGCTACCTGCACACCGCCGTGGCCGCCGAACAGGAGGCCGCGCGCACCGGCGGCACCGCCGTCCTGCTGCACCCGGTCCGGGAGTCCGTGGTGCGACGGCTGGCCGAGCAGGGCGTCACCATGCCGCGCAAGTCCACCTCCTTCGGGCCGAAGCCGGCCACCGGGCTGGTGCTGCGCAACCTCGCGCTGGGCTGACACCGCGCGGGGCCGACACCTCGGCCGGCCCGGACACGGGCCGGAACGCCGTGAGGCCCTGCCGTTCCCGGAGTTTCCCGGGGAACGGCAGGGCCTCACGGCGTTTGCCTGGGAGCTGCTCAGCTCTTGTCGGCGTCGGCGTCGGCCTTGGCGGCCTTCGACTCCTCGGCCTCGGCGGCCTCGGCCTGCTGGGCGCGCTCGGGGACGACGCCGTCGAAGTCGTCGTCGATCTCGAGGTCGTCCTCGTCGTAGAACTCCTCGACGTCCTCCTCGTCCTCGAAGATCACGCGGTCCTCGGAGTGGTCGCCGCCACCGCGCTTCTTCTGCACCGGGGCGTCCGTCGACTCGGCCTCGTCCTCGGCCAGCTCCGGGTCGAGCGTGTCGGTGAACTCCACGCCGTCGATCTCGGCCAGCCGCTCCGAGGCGTTGGTGGTGCCGTCGGTGTCGGCCTCGGCGGCCTTGGCGAACCAGTCACGGGCCTCGTCGGCCCGGCCGGCCGCGATCAGGGCCTCGGCGTAGGCGTACCGCAGACGCGCGGTCCACGGCTGCACGGAGTTGGAGGCCAGCTCCGGGCTCTGCAGCGTCACCACGGCGGCGTCGAACTGCTCCATGTCGGCGCGGGCACCGGCCGCCACCAGGCGCATCTCGACCTGGCCGGCCTTGTCCAGCTGCTTCACCTCGGGCTCGCCGGCCATCGCCAGCGCCCGCTCCGGACGGCCCAGACCGCGCTCGCAGTCGGCCATCACGGGCCACAGGTCCGCCCGGCCGGTCATCCGACGGGCGGCGCGGAACTCGGTCAGCGCCTCGGAGTAGCGCTGCGTCATGTACGAGGCGAAGCCAGCCGCCTCACGGACGGCCGCCACGCGGGAGGCCAGACGGAGCGCGATGCGCGAGTACTGGTAGGCCTCCTCCGCCTCGCCGTCGAGCAGGCGGGCCACCATCACCAGGTTGCGGGCGACGTCGTCCGCGAGGGTCTTGGGCAGGCTCTTGAGCTCCTGGCGCACGTCCGCGTCCAGCTCGTAGCCGGTGACGTCCTCCGGGATCGGCAGACGCTTGACGGGCTCGTAGTTGCCCCGGCGGTCGTCGTACTCCCGGCGGTCGCCGCCGCGCTCGTCCCGGTCACGGCGGTAGCCGCCACCCGACGGGCGGTCGTCACGGCGGAAGCCGCCGCGGTCGCCACCACGGTCGTCGCGGCGGAAGCCGCCACGGTCGCCACCGCGGTCATCGCGGTTGAAACCGCCCGAGGGGCGGTCGTCACGACGGAAGCCACCGCCGGCCGGACGGTCACCACGGTCGCGGTTGAAACCGCCACCCGACGGACGGTCGTCACGACGCGGACGGTCGTCACGGTCGTCACGACGGAAACCGCTCGGGCGGTCGTCACGGCGGAAGCCACCGCGGTCGCCGCCACGGTCATCGCGGTTGAAACCGCCGGAGGGGCGGTCGTCGCGGCGGAAGCCGCCACGGTCGCCACCGCGGTCATCGCGGTTGAAGCCACCCGAGGGGCGGTCGTCACGGCGGAAGCCACCGCCGGCCGGACGGTCACCACGGTCGCGGTTGAAACCGCCACCCGACGGACGGTCGTCACGACGGAAGCCGCCACGGTCGCCGCCACGGTCATCGCGGTTGAAACCGCCGGAGGGGCGGTCGTCGCGACGGAAGCCGCCACGGTCGCCACCGCGGTCGTCACGGTTGAAACCGCCGGAGGGGCGGTCGTCACGGCGGAAGCCACCGCCGGCCGGACGGTCACCACGGTCGCGGTTGAAACCGCCACCCGACGGACGGTCATCGCGGCGGAAACCACCACGGTCGCCGCCACGGTCATCGCGGTTGAAACCGCCGGAGGGGCGGTCGTCACGACGCGGACGGTCGTCACGGTCGTCGCGACGGAAACCACCGGACGGGCGGTCATCGCGGCGGAAGCCGCCACCGGAGGGACGGTCGTCGCGACGGAAACCGCCACCGGAGGGGCGGTCGTCACGGCGGAAGCCACCGCCGGCCGGACGGTCACCACGGTCGCGGTTGAAACCGCCACCCGACGGACGGTCATCGCGGCGGAAACCACCACGGTCGCCACCGCGGTCGTCACGGTTGAAGCCACCCGAGGGGCGGTCGTCACGGCGGAAGCCACCGCCGGCCGGACGGTCACCACGGTCGCGGTTGAAACCGCCACCCGACGGACGGTCATCGCGGCGGAAACCACCACGCTCGCCGCCACGGTCGTCACGGTTGAAACCGCCCGACGGACGGTCGCCGCGGTCGCGGTTGTACCCGCCGGTGGGGCGGTCGTCACGGCGGAAGCCGCCACGGTCGCCACCGCGGTCGTCGCGGTCGCGGCCGTACCCGCCGCCCGACGGACGGTCGTCACGACGCGGACGGTCGTCACGGTCGTCGCGACGGTAGCCGCCGGAGGGGCGGTCATCGCGGCGGAAGCCACCGCGGTCGCCGCCACGGTCGTTGGACCAGCCCCCGCGGGACCGGGGCTCGTAGCCTCGGCCGTCGTCCGATCGACGCTCGGGACGGTCCTGGGGCTGGTTCGACATCGTGGTGACTCCTTCTGCTGCTTCAGCTACACCGCGGGCGGAGCATGCGACTCCACCACCGCCACGCGGCTTCGACGCCGGCCTGCTGGCCCGCGTACCTTCTCCATTGTCCGACATGCCGGGACCCTCCGCGTCTGGGCGGAAGTCCCGCTTTTGCCGATCTTCTTCACGTTCGCCAAAACACAAAAAGGCCGCGGCCCCAGCGAGTCGCTGGGGCCGCGGCCTTGAATAATTGTTCGGCGGCGTCCTACTCTCCCACAGGGTCCCCCCTGCAGTACCATCGGCGCTGTGAGGCTTAGCTTCCGGGTTCGGAATGTAACCGGGCGTTTCCCTCACGCTATGACCACCGAAACCCTATCGGGTATTCAGCGAAACACACTTTTCAGTTGATAAGTGTTTCTTTGTTCGCCGGTGATAACTGTTCGTTACCCGGGAACCACACAGTGAACGCGAGCGTCTGAGGACAAGCCCTCGGCCTATTAGTACCGGTCAACTCCACCCCTCACAGGGCTTCCATATCCGGCCTATCAACCCAGTCGTCTACTGGGAGCC
>NZ_JBSFKI010000024.1:24568-166538 GCF_053598475.1 Kitasatospora sp. NPDC001119 | reverse complement strand
TGGAGGATGTCCTCCATGTCCTCGGCCCGGTGCCGGTAGCGGGCGGCGATGAAGCGCACCAGCGGCATGTTGAGCTCGATGATCGTGCCGCGGACGTAGCTGTAGGCGCGGCTCTCGCGGGCCAGCCCGGCCAGCCGCTCGAACAGCGCATCGCTGAGCTCCCGCGCCTCGGACTTCCCCATGCGGCGGAGTTCGGCCGCGGTCGGTCTTGGTGGCAGATCGGGCGGCAGGCTCGGGGGCGCGGATCGGCGGTCGGTGGTTTCCATGCGGATGGACACTTGAGTTCTCCAGCACATCAGGGTGAACGCCCGACGACGCGTGCGGGCTGGTACCGCGCATCGCGGACTTCTTCCCCAGGACCTGTGCCCGGCTTTTTCAAGCGCGGTCCCGGTGGCACCGTCCAGGTGCTCGAAGCGGCCGGAACAATCACGGCCACCACTTCGCCTTCTACCCGGGAATCGGCTTCCGACGCGCGTTCCGGCTGTTCTCCTGCCCGGCTTCGGCTGGTCACGGACCACCGTGGACCGGGCCCGGTCGGGAAGGACCCCGGCTCCAGCCCTCAGATCCGGCGTTCGCGGCGGTTCGGCGGGCCCGGCGGGAGCGCGACCTCCAGCCAGACCAGCTTTCCGCCACCCTCGGGGGTACAGCCCCAGGACCGCGCGAGTCGGTCCACCACGCGCAGGCCGTGTCGGCCCGGACGGCCCGGGTCGGCGTGCGGGCGCAGCTCGGGCGGCACCGGGCTGGTGTCCGTGACCTCCGCCCGCAGACGGCGCCCGTCCCACCTCAGCCGCAGTTCGCCCGGTCCACCGGAGGTGTGCAGGCAGGCATTGGTGACCAGTTCGGCGACCATCAGCAGGAGGTCCTCGGCGACCGCCAGTCGTTCCTCGTCCGCGGTGGGCAGCCAGGACCAGGACCGCAGCGCCTCCCGGGTGAGTTCAAGGCCCGCTTGCACGGCGCCCTCGCGACCGGAGAACGCGAGCCGTCTGGTCTCCTCCGTACCCGGGACCTCGATGGGTGGTGGCGCTCCGCCCGGGCCGGTCGTGCCGTTCGGCCCGGGCAGCAGCACGTGCCCGAAGCGGTCCATGCCGGCCTCCTCACGTCGGTACGTTCGCCGCGGTGCGGCCGCCGCGTACGGTGTAGCGCGCCGGGCCGGGGCGGATCCGGACTCCCCCGGCTCCGGTGACCGTGAACGGCCACGCCGCCCGGGGCTCGCGTCGGTCGACTGCCCATCGTCCATGTCCTGGTCCATGTCCGACGCCTGCCCGGTTCGGCCACGGCTACACGCCCGCCGTAGCGGATGACGATCGGGACGGCGGGCGCCGGCGGGACGGTTGGACCGGCCGCCGGTCGGGTGTCCCGGCTGCCGGCTCAACCGTCCCGCCCGGATGGTCACCCTCCGTCGGGGCGCGGGGCGGGAAGCGGGCGGTGCCGCAGGGCGTCCTCGACGGTGGGGTGGACGGGGAACAGCGCGGCGGTCCCGGTGAGCTCCAGCACCCGCAGCGTCCGCCCGGAGGGGGCGACCAGCACCACGGGGATGCCGATGTCGAGCGCGCGCCGGCGGGCGGCGAGGAGCAGGTTGAGACCGGTGCAGGTGAACAGCTCCACACCCGCCAGGTCGACCGCGAGCAGGGCGGGACGCCGGACGAGCGCGGCATCGAGTGCCCGGGCGGCGACGGGCTCGCCGTCCAGGACCATGTCCCCGGTGAAGAAGCACACGAGGGCGTCACCGACCCGGACGGTCTCCGCCTTCAGGCAGGGCGGCACGGCCCACTCCTCGGGCCGGGAGCCGCGCCGTGCGGGCACGCCGGACCCTCCGTCGACGGCGGCCCGCCCGGGCCGGGCGGACGCGATGCGTTCGAGGTCCTGCCACAGGTCGAGGGCCCGCTCGTGAAGCCCCGACGCGGTGCTGCTGCCCTCTTCGAGGGCCGTCAGGTAGGCGTCGACGCCGGTGACGGCGTGGCGCACCTGCCGGCACAGCGGCTCCCCGCAGGTGCGGGGGTCCCGACCGCCCTCGCGGGGCGGCCCCAGGCAGTCGACCAGCCGGGACCTCAGCCGTTCCAGCCCGTGCCTGCTCATCGGGTCCATTGGAACCATCTCCAGAAGCAGTACCGCCGTCGGATCCGCGGCGGAGGCACTGCGGAGTGCGGCTGTTCCAGTCTTCGCCCGTCCATCAGACATGTCAACCATTGCACGAATCTTCTGTCGTGTATCAGCAGTCGTGAAACAGGAGTCCTATCGTGGAGGGATGGACAACAGCACGACGCCCGAACGTCAATGGACCTTCCTGACCAACCACGCCCGCGTGCTGGTCCAGATCGCCCGCGACCCCGGCATCCGCGTGCGCGACATCGCCACCAGCTGCCTGCTCACCGAACGCGCCGTCCAACGCATCATCGCCGACCTCGAACAGGCCGGATACCTCAGCCACGAACGCCGCGGCCGCACCAACCACTACCGCGTCGTCACCAGCAAGCAACTGCGTCACCCCGCCGACGCCGGCCCCACCATCGCCGAACTCCTCGCCACCCTCCTGCGCTGATGCCCACGACGACGGCGAAGGCGTCGCCGGGACGCCGGAGGGTCCCGGTGGCGGTGGTCTCCCCTGCGCTCAGCCGAAGCGGACCGAGTGGTACGGGGCGTCGCTGAACTCGATCGTGGACTTCTCCCCCAGGACCGCGTCGGCCGCCCCGGCACACGCGCCGTCGGTGAACAGTTGCGCGTTCCGGTCCGTACCGTTCCCCCACCGCGTCCACCGCGAGCCGACCGGCGAGGGAGCGGGCGGCACGGCGTAGCAGCCGGCGGGGTCCTCCAGGACGAAGTAGGCCAGCGCGTACTGGCAGCCCCAGGGCCCGCAGTCCTGGGCACGGACCGCGAACGTGCCGATGGCCCTGGTCGGAGCGGCCGAGGCCGGTCCGGCGGGCGCCCTGGGCGCCGCCTGTACCGGGACGGGAGCGCCCAGCAGGGACAGCACCAACACCAGCGGGGCGGAGGAGACGAGGGGGAGGACGCTTCTGCGCATGGGAACCTTCCTTCGGCCCGGCGGCACCGGCAGGGCCGGGTGACGTGCCGGGCGGCGGGCGGTCGCCTCTCACCGGGCCCATTGCCCGGGGACGCCCGCCCAGATGCTCTCCTTCCTCCCCAGGACCAGGGGCCCCATAGTCCCGACGGAACTCGAACAGATGAACCCGCTCTGTGCCTGTGCGCCCCTCGCGCACCCGGAGGTTCGAAATGCGTTTCGCTCGCGACCTGACATTTCCGCGCACGAAATCGCCCGGGCCGGCTCCAATAAGCCGACCCGGGCGATTTCACCTCCCCGGTATCACGCGTTCTTCCGCGAGGATCCGGGGCATGGCCACCGGGCGAGCCCGTCTACTGGGCCTTGTCGAGATAGAATTTCTCGTTCTCGCCGCCGTTGGCCTTGACCTGGCAGTTCACCGTCCCCCCGGGGCCGGTGGCGGAGGTCACCCCGCTGCCGGTCACCATCCTCAGGAAGATACCCGGGAACGCCGCCGACTCGAAGGAGAACGAACCGTCGGCCTGGGCACGGGCGTTGAACTTCTCCCAGGGGCCGATGCCGTATTGGCAGTTGACCGTCCCACCTCCGGCCATGGTGACGGGGACGCCGTTTCCGTCCATGCGCAGGAACACGTTCGGGAAGGCCGCCGACTCGAACGAGTACGAGCCGTCGGTCTGCGGCCGGACCCTGTACGCCGTCCAGGGGCCGGTGCCGTACTGACAGTTGACCGTCCCTCCGCCGTGGTCGGCGGAGGCGGTCACCCCCGTTCCGTCCATGCGCAGGAACACGTTCGGGAAGAACGTCGACTGGATCGTGACCGGTGCGTCTCCGAGCTTTGCGAGGTCGGCTGCCGACAAAGGCATGATGGCCTCTCTCCTTCTGTCTGAGGTGTAGCGGACGAGTCGAACCCGGCGCCGCGGCCGACAGCGTCTTCGGCGCCGGATATCGGGCTTGGGGAGCGCACTCAGTTCGGCATACGCGAGTTCGGCGTACTCGGTCCGGCCGTTTCCGCGTCCGCCCGCGGGAGCGTTTCGGACCGCTCCGTGCATACGCCCCCGCCGGCCCCGTGAGCCGCTTCCCGAAAAGGGAAGCCCATCGAATTGCGGGATAGGACGGCATCACAGACCCCCCCGCCTTACGCTCCCATTTTCTTTCCTGCCGCTGCGGGCCGGGGACTCACTGTATTTGGGTCGGCACAGCCTGTCCAGGCTGTGCGCTTCGGCAATGTCGGCCGAATCGCGGCGGCGCTGACAGGGATCCGGCGGGCCGGCACCGGTTGGGTCGGTGCCGAGCCGCCGCCCGGACGGTGCACCTGGGGCCGCTCGTCGGCGTCGGCAGCGCTGCGGGAGGCCGGGGACCGACCAGGGCCAGGCGTGTGCCCGGCCGCCCGCCGGGCAGCGGCCCGATAACCCGTGGCCGTCCAGCCCGCCCGCTGTGAAACTGGCCCGATGGAAGAAGCGCCCACCGCACCGACGCCCGTCGTCCTCGGCATCGACGACCTGCGACCGCTCCCCGGCGCCACACGGATCGCCCGCACCAGCCGCGAAGGCACCCGGCTCCTGGAGGAGCACCGCGACGGCTTCATCGACGAACTCTGGCTCGACCACGACCTCGGCGGCGACGACACCGTCATGCCCGTGGTGGCCCTCCTGGAAGAAGCGGCCTTCGAGGGACGGCCCTTCCGGATCGGAACGGTCTACGTCCACAGCGCCAACCCCGTCGGCTCCGCCTCCGTCGTCCGGTCACTCACGCGCTGGAACTACCGTGTCCGGCGGGCGTCTGCCCAGGATCCGGTCGGGCGTTCCGGGGGCGACGCCATCGGCGGTGCGTGAGGGGGTGCCACTGGAGTGGGAGCTCCAGTGGTGTCCGACCCCGGGGGGACGGTCCAGCTCCCGCGGCCCCGTCCGGCCGTCGGCCTCGCTGACGCGGTGCGGCCGCGGCCGATGTCCGCGGCCGCCGCGTCGTGGACCTGCGGGAGCGGCCTGGGCGGTGCATCCGCGTCGTCGCCGCGCGGTTGTGGAGCATCGAGAACAACCTGTCCATCTCGAACATGGACTTCGACGACTTCGCCGGGAACGTCGACGCCGACGGCGTGTTCAGGGGCTTCTGACCATCGGCCGCCGATCAGGCGGCCACCGCCGACGCCCGGCGGTGACAGCCCGGTCGCGGATCACCGGCCTGCCAACGGACCACGGATCGCGGCGGCTTCCGACCACGACATTCCCCGGATCCCCGGCTCACGCGACACCGCCGAAGACGTCAGAGGTGCAGCATGGCCACGACCGCCGGGGGCGGGCCCCACGACGCAAGATACGGTCCGTCACATGTCGAAACACGGACGACGGATCCGCCTGACCGCCGGGGCTGCCATGGCCCTGCTCGGTGGCGGGTTCGCGATCAACGCCTGGATGAACCGGGTTCCGGAAACCAGGGTCTACGAGGGCACCGTGGCCGGCAAGCCGCTGCTGGTCGGCTCGGACGGCCGGACCCTGACACTGAGCATCGGGTGGGGTTGTGAGAAGCAGCCCGAACTCGTGGCCCGCGAGTCCGCCGACGCGGTGAAGGTCTCCCTGCGGCACACAGTCCCCCCGGGGTTCTGCGACCGGGTGGCATCGGACAGATCACGACCCACCTGAACAGACCGCTCGGGACCAGGGCGCTGAACGACGCCTCCGGCAAGCCCGCCGTCCACTTCGACGAGCGCGACCTCCTCCGGCCCGTGTTCCTGCCGGAGAACTACTCCCCCTATCCCGCGGGCAGGATGGTCCACCTGCCCGGTCTGGCCCCGCTCCCGACCGACACTCCGGCCTGGGCCAGCGGGTACCGACTGGGGACGGGCCCTGAACAAGGCAATCTGATCATCAGCCAGACCCTCCGGAACAGCGCACCACCGGACGGCCGGGCCGCCCTGGTCAAGGGCCACCCCGCGGCCATCACGCAATCCGATCCGAACGGCGGGCCCCGTTCGCTGACCTGGTCGGACGGGACCTACACCTTCGTCGTCACGACCGGCGCTCCCCCGCGGCTCTCGGACGAGGAACTCGTCCGCGTCGCCGAGAATCTGCGGTGACCGACACCACGACGACGTCCGGCGGCCGTCCGTCAGGCTGCCCCAGCAGAGTCGCGGCCGCTCCTGCGCCGGTCAGGGCGGAGAACCTTCATCGAGCCAGACGCCCCCGCCTCCGGGGCTGCCGGGGGCGGGGGCGTCGGGTGCGGGGTGGGTCCGGGTCAGCTGCGGGTGACCACGAGCTGGCTCGAGCCGTCCGGCAGGCCCGCGATGGCGGCGCGCTGGGCCGGGAAGGTGCTCGCGCCGTACGGGCCCTGGACGGCGGCGAAGCCGGACCAGGAGCCGTTGCCGAAGCGGGTCTCGTGGTAGACGTTGCCGTCGCCGCCGACCACCGCCACCTGGGACGAGCCGTCCGGCAGGCCGGCGATGCCGACCGTCCGCGCGGCCATGGTGGGCGTGCCGACGCCGGGGAGCGCGGCGAAGCCGGACCAGTTGCCGTCGGCGAAGCGGGTCTGGTGGTAGACGTTGCCGTCGTTGCCGATCGCCAGGACCTGCGAGGAACCGTCCGACAGGCCCGTGATGGCCACCCGGCCGGCCGCCATCCGCGAGCTGTTCACCCCGGGGAGCGGGGCGAAGCCGCTCCAACTGCCGTTGGAGAAGCGGGTCTGGTGGTAGACGTTGCCGTCGTTGCCGATCGCCAGGACCTGGGCGGAGCCGTCGGGCAGGCCGGCGATGGCGACGTCCCCGGCCGCCATGGTCGGGGTGCCGACGCCGGGGAGCGGGGCGAAGCCGGACCAGTTGCCGTCGGAGAGGCGGATCCGGTGGTAGACGTTGCCGTCGCTGCCGACGGTCAGGACCTGTGAGGAGCCGTCCGGCAGGCCCGCGATGGCGGCCCGGCGGGCCTGGGTGGCGGGCGTGCCGTCGTCGGGGAGCGCGGCGAAGCCGCTCCAGCTGCCGTTCGCGGCGCGGACCCCGTGGTAGAGCCGGCCGTCCAGGCCGATGCCCAGCTCCTGCGAGGAGCCTCCCGGCAGCCCGGCGATCGCGGCCTCCGAGCCGCGGAAGACGCCCGCCCCGCCCGTCAGCGGGCTGAAGCCGGGCCAGGCACCCGAGCTCTGGCGCACGCCGAGGAAGAGCGCGGAGGACAGGGACGGCGGGGCGCTGGTGAGCTGGATGTCGACGTAGTCCTGGTCGATCGCTATCGAGTAGCCGCCCCAGCTCTCCGGGTTCGCCGGCGAGGCGTACTGGTGGGCGCGCTGGTGGTTGGACCAGTAGCCGGCCGGTATCGACGGGTCGGCGGTGTCCTCCTTGCCGTTCCAGTTGGCGCTGAAAACGGCGTCGGGCATGGTGTAGGCGCTGTTGCCGGCGTTGGCGGCGAGGTCCTTCATGCCGGACGAGGAGCTGCTGTAGACGCCGGAGTTGTAGCCCCAGGCGTGCAGTTCGTTGGTCCAGGCGGTGAGGAAGGCGAGCACCGTGGCCGAGTACTGCGGGGTGGTGTAGCCCTCCATGTCGTAGTAGAGGATCGTGCCGGGGCCGAAGCCGAGGGCCTGGGCCTGGGCCACCGCGTCGTCGGCGGCGTTGGCGCCCTCGGTGGCGGGGTAGGCGATCTTCGGGGCCTGCACGCCGACGTACAGCGGCATGAAGGACCAGCCCGCGGACTGCTGCTGCTGGACCCAGGAGGACGTCAGGTTCGGCTGGGCGCAGCCCCGCCTGACACCGCCGATGTAGATGCCGACCGCCCGGTACGGGGAGGAGGTCATCCACGCGTTCATCGCGGCGCCGGAGGGCGCCGTGCAGGCGTCGAAGCCCTTGCCGGTGTAGTTCGTCGCCGACGCGGGCACCTGGGCCGCGGCGGCCATCGGTGCGGCCATGGCCCGGCTGGACGGCGCGGCGGCGGACTTGGGCGCGGCGGACTTCGCGGCGGGAGCCGTCGGGGCTGCGGCGGGCGCCGGCTCCGGTCGGTGTTCCGGCGCGGGGGTGAGCCCGGCACTGGTGATGATCCGGCGCACCAACGGCTGGTCCGTGTCGTACGTACCGGTCACCGCGACGACGCCGTCCTCCGCGCGGATCGTCTGCGCGACCGGGTTGGAGCCCTCCCGGTCGGGCACGGCGCCGGCGGCGGGTTCGACCAGCAGGGCCTCCGAGCGGCCGGTCAACCGCGGCGGGCAGACCTGCTGTTCGCCCGGGTGGCCGAGGTACACCGCGTGCTGGTCGAAGCGGACACAGGCCTGCGGGTCCGCCGCCAGGTCGACGACCGGCCAGGCCGTGGGCACCTGGAAGACGCGGCCCTGGTAGGTCACCTTCTTGGTGTCCGGGCTTCCGGCGGGGGCGGCTACGGCGGAGCCGGCGGCGGGCGCCGCCATGAGGACGGCCGCCGCGACGACCGCGGCGCTCCGGAGCGCTGTCATACGGGTCTTCACCCAGATATCTCCTGACACGACGAAAGGCCGCACGCCGACAGGTCGGCCGCGCGGCACGGGCACGTCACCCTATCCGCGCCCTCGGACAGGTGGTGTCGCAGGCCCCTCCGGTCCGGCCGACCGTCCGTCGGCCGTCGCCCCGGGGCCCGCTCCCGCGCGTCGGGTCAGCCCGGCGGACAGGACGCGTTCTGTTCTCAACTCCGGTCGTGTGTGGGACCGTTGGCAGCGGGCGTCGTCACGGAGAGACCCGGATCGCGGGGGAACGGGGTGGTGGACATGACGGACCGGCCGGGCCCGTACGGACCGAACCGCCGGGGCCTGCTCGCCTCGGCCGGCGCCCTGCTGGCCGGCGGCGCGGCCTCGGGCCTGCCGGGGGCCGCGGGGTCCGCCGGAGGAGCCGCCCCGGCGGAGGCCCCGGGCCGGAGCTCGGCGGTGATCCGGCGGGGCGACCCCCGGTACGCGAGCCTGCTGCGGGGCGACAACTTCCGCTTCGCCGGCGACCCGGACGAGATCCGGGTCGCCGCCACCACCGAGGACGTCGTACGCGCCGTCACGGAGGCCCTGCGCTCCGGGCGGAGGATCGCGCCGCGCAGCGGCGGCCACTGCTTCGAGGACTTCACCGCCGATCCGGGCGTCCGCCTGCTGCTGGACCTCTCCCCCATGGACGCGGTCGGCTACGACCCGGAGCGGCGGGCGTTCGCCGTCCGGCCCGGCGCCACGCTCGGGCGGGTGTACCGGGCGCTGTTCACGGGCTGGGGCGTGACGGTCCCGGCGGGCGCGTGCCCCGAGGTGGGCGCCGGCGGGCACTTCGCCGGCGGCGGGTACGGGCCGCTCTCGCGCCGCTACGGCTCGGTGGTGGACCACCTCCACGGCGTGGAGGTGGTGGTGGCGGACCGGGCCGACCGGGCGCGGACGGTGGTCGCCACCCGTGAGCCGGACGACCCGCACCGGGACCTGTGGTGGGCCCACACCGGCGGTGGCGGCGGCAACTTCGGCGTGGTCACCCGCTACTGGCTGCGCTCCCCGGACGCGACGGGCGACGACCCGTCCCGGCTGCTGCCGCCCTCGCCCCGCGAGCTGAAGGGCTACCAGGCGGTCTGGGCCTGGGACGAGCGGATGACGGCGCGGGCGTTCACCACCCTGCTGCGCAATTTCGGCACCTGGCACGAGCGTCACAGCGAGCCTGGCTCCCCGTACGCGGGCCTGTACGCCATCCTCTCGGTGGCCCGTCGCGGCGGCGGCCCGATCACGATGTTCGTGCAGGCCGACGCCACCGTCCCCGACCTGGACCGGATGGTGGCCGAGCTCGTGTCCGCGGTCGGCGCGGGCACCGGCGTCGAACCCGCCGTCGACCACCGGACCGTACCGTGGCTGCACGCCCTCACCTGGCCGGGCGCGGGAGCGGCCGGGGACATGTTCAGCCGGCGCTACAAGCTCAAGGCGGCGTACCTGCGCCGCTCGTACACCGATGCCCAACTCGCCACCGCCTACGGCTGGTTGACGGATGGCTCCGCCGTCGCGCACGGCGGTCTGCTGTTCGTCGGCTACGGCGGCCAGGTGAACGCGGTGGCGCCGGGGGCGACCGCGACCGCCCAACGGGACGCGGTGATGAAGGTCGTCTACCAGACGGTGTGGACGGACGAGCGGGAGGACGCGGCGAGCCTCGCCTGGGTGCGGGGGTTCTACCGCGCGATGTACGCGGACACCGGCGGCGTGCCGGTGCCCGGCGAGGTCAGCGACGGCTCGTACATCAACTACCCCGACGCCGACCTCGCCGACCCGGCCTGGAACCGCTCCGGCGTCCCGTGGCACACCCTCTACTACAAGGACGGCTACCCGCGGCTCCAGGCCGTGAAGGCCCGCTGGGACCCGTACGGGCTCTTCCGGCACACCCTCTCCGTCGAGCCCCGGCCGGCCCCGTGACGCCGCTCCGGAACAGCCGGGTCCCGTACGGAGGAACGGCGGGTCAGCGGACGGTCACCTGCCAGGCGCTGTAGGCCGTGGCCATGCGGCCGGCGATGCCGGGGCAGTAGTAGGTCGACGGGCTCATGGTCGCGGCGGGGAAGACGGTCGAGTTGGAGGGGCCGGCGTCGCTCCAGGCGCCGGTGGCGGGGGTGCGGACCTTCAGCCCGGTGGTCTCGACGACCCGTCCGCTCAGGTCCTGGCAGACGCCCACGTTGCCGGTGGCCGTCCGGTCGGAGTAGTACTCGAACATGTCCCAGCCGTAGTCGAGGCCGGTCTGGTCGGTGCCCCGGCTGGTGAAGAACGGGTCCCAGGTGCTGGTGGCGACGTTGTAGAGGGAGGCGCTCCAGGTGTTGGTCCGGGCGTCGGTGAGCTGGACCTGGACGCTGTAGGCGGAGCGGCCGTTCACGGTGGCGCCGTACTTCCGGAGGAAGGCGGCGTCGATGTCGACGGTCGCGCCGACCGCCTGGGAGGGGTCGGTGGTGCACCAGTCCCAGGCCCATATCTGGGCGCTGTCCCGGGTGTGGACGGTGACCATCTCGATGCAGGAGTTGCTGCGCGGCTTGGTGGTGGGGGCGTAGAGGAAGTCGTTGGCGCCGCTCAGGCGCAGCGCGTCGTCGAGGGTGTGGGTGGCGATGACGGCGTCGTAGCCGGTGTTGCCGTTGGGGCCCAGCTCGGTGCCCCACCACCGGTGGGCCTGGGCGGCGATCGGTGCCGGGGCGGTGCGGTTCGTGGCCGTCTCCGAGGGCCGCGCCTCCGTGGCGAGGCCCGCGCGCAGCTCGCGGAACCGCTGGACGGCGGGCCGGTCCTGCGGCCTGATGCCGGCGTCGCCGAGGACGCGGCCGGACACGGGGGCGCCCGTCGGCGCGTCGGCCCGCGGGGCGGCCGGGTGGGCGGCGTGGGCCGGAGCCGACGCCGGGACCGGGGTCGCCTGGGCGCCAGGTGCGAGGGCGGTTCCGGCGACGGCGAGGGCACACGCGCCGGCGGCCGCGGCCGCGGTCCTCAGTACGGACGAACGGCGCGATAGTGTCGTGCTCATGACACTCCTAGGTGTGGGGGAACCCGAAGGGGGTGGCAGCCGCCGCCCGCCGGGGAGCGGACCGGATGCGTGGGGGGATCCGGTCACCGGCGAACGGAGCGGGTGGCCATCAGCGTGGGCCAGGCCCCGGCACGACACAATCCGGCTGCCGGAAGTACCCATACTCAATCAATCCACCCGGCCTGAAGGCCGGTTGCCCACCCGGGCGTCCGAACCCCGAACCGCGGGCATCCTCACGATCGGGCCCGGCGGGCGGGCGCAGCCCCGTACGCACCGCCAGGACGTACGCACCGTCAGGACGTACGCACCGCCAGGACGAGCGGAGGCGAGCATGAACGACCCCTGGAAGGCCGTGCTCCACGGTTCCCTCGCCAACCCGACCCGCCCCGGGACGGTCCTGCTGGTGGAGGGCCCGGCCGGCACCGGCAAGTCGCACCTCGTGGCAGGGCTCCGCCGCCGGCACCCGGCCGGCTCCGGCTGCCTGACCCTGACCTGCGCCGACCCGTCCGACGACGACGCACAGCACGCCCTCGACGCCCTCACCCGCGCCTTCGGCGACCCGACCCGGACCGCCGTCCCGACCCTGCTGGTCGTGGAGGACGTCCACCGGGCCGACGAACGCACCAGGCGCCGGATCCGGCGCCTGGCCCGCACCCTCCCGAACGGCTGCGCCCTGGTGCTCACCTGGCGGCCCGAGGACCTTCCCAC
This sequence comes from Kitasatospora sp. NPDC001119, assembly GCF_053598475.1. Classification (NCBI taxonomy): domain Bacteria; kingdom Bacillati; phylum Actinomycetota; class Actinomycetes; order Kitasatosporales; family Streptomycetaceae; genus Kitasatospora; species Kitasatospora sp. NPDC001119. The sequence continues at coordinate 154,389 of NZ_JBSFKI010000024.1, read as the reverse complement.
CGCCCGGCCCCTGCTGGGCGAGCCGCTCTCCTGCCCGCCCGGCACCGCCGTCCTCCGGATCCGGACCGGTCCGCTCCCGGCCGCGGCGGCACGGGAGTTGGCCGAACGGACCCTGGGCACCCGGTGCCCGGACGATGTGATCGAGCGGCTGTACGCGGTCACCGGCGGCGTCGCCCAGGTGCTCGTGGACGTCCTGCCCGTCCTGGCCGGCACCGTCCTGGCGGGCACTGCCCCGGACGGCCCGACCGTGGACGCCGTCGAGGCGCTGGAGGCCCCACCACGCCTGGCCGAGACCGTACTGCGCCGACTCGCCCACCTCCCGTCGGACGCCCGGCGGTTGGCGCACGCCGCGGCGGTGCTGGGCGAACCGGCCTCCGAAGCCGAGCTGGCAGCCCTGACCGACCTGACGGCGGAGACGGCGCGCCGCATGCTCCTCGCCGCCCTCACCGCGGCCGTGCTGACCGACCTCGACCCCCGGCGGTACGGCTTCCGCGTGCCGCTCGCCGCCCGGGCCGTGGCCGCGAGCCTCCCCGCCCCCGAACGCGCCGACCTGCACCACCGGGCGGCGCAGGTGCTGAGACGGCGCGCCGACGTCCCCTGGCCGCAGGTCGCCGGGCACCTCCTGGCGGCAGGGGTCCGCCGCGGCCTGGTCCGGGCCGCCGAGCGCGCCGCCGAGACCCACGCCGCCGCCGGACAGCACCGCGAAGCCGCCCGGCTCCTCCAGGACCTGCTCGCCGACCGCCGGATCCCCGGCCCCGCCCGCGCGAGGCTCGCCACGGCGGCCCTGCGCCGCATCGCCGGGTTCACCCTTCAGGACGCCGGCGCCCTGCTCGACACCCTCACCGGCGCCCCGCTCCTGCCCGGCCCGCTGCGCGCCCAGGCCCGGGTGCTGCAGGGGCTGTCGCTGTGCACCCCGACGACACCGGACCACGACGGCTGGCTGCACCTGGAGCGCGCCGCCAGGACCCTCCCCGACGAACCCGGCCTCGCCGCCCGCGTCCTGGCCGCGATGTCCATGCCGCACTGGCCCGGCATCCCCCTCGCCGAGCACCGGCAGTGCGCGGAGCGGGCGGGCGCCGCGCTGGCGGGCACCACCGACCCCGTCCTGCGGGCCGCCGTCAACGCCAACCTCGTCGGACTGCTCCTGACCCTCGGCGACCCCGGGGCCGAACAGGCGCTCCCGGCCCCGCCGTTGGGGGAGGACGAGGACAACGGTGACGCCGCGTCGGCCGGCCACCGGGCCCGCGCCCTGTGCAACGCCGCCGACGCCACCCTGTGGCTCGGCCGCTACCACGACAGCCGGTCGTTCCTCGAACGCGGCGCGGCCCTGGCCGGACGCCACCACGCCGGCCCCCACGTCGCCCACGGCATCCGCAGCATCCGGCTGCTCCTCGACTGGGCCACCGGCCGCTGGACGGGCCTCGCCGACCGGGCCGCCGACCTGGTCGCGGACACCGCGCGAACCCCGGTGCTCGGCCACGAGGCACGAACCGTCCTCGCCGCGCTGTGCCTCGCCCGCGGCGAGTGGTCGCAGTGCCGGGCCTGGCTGGCCGGCGGCCTGGCGCCGCACCCGGACCAGCAGTTGGCACCGGTGGCGGCGCTCTCCTCGACCGTACTCGTCCGGCTGGCCCTGGCCCGCGGCGACCACGACGACGCCAGAGCGCACGCGACGCAGGCCTGGGGACGGCTGCGGAGCAAGGGCATCTGGGCCTGGGCGGCGGAACTGGCGCCCTGGGCCGTCACGGCGGCGCTGAGCGCTGGCGACCCCGCCACGGCCCGGACGATGGCCCGGGACCTCCGCACGGCCCCCGCCGCCCCGCACCTGCCCCTCGCGGCGGCCGCCCGACGGTGGTGCCTCGCCACCCTGGCCGAGCACGACGGGGACCTCGCGCGCGCCGCCGACGGCTACCGCGCCGCCGCGGACGCCTACGCCGCGCTGCCCCGCCCGTACATGGCCGCCTTGGCGGCGGAGGCAGCGGCCCGCTGCGCCGCGGCTGCGGGCGAAGGCGAGGGTGCCGACCGCGACACCGTCGACCGGCTGACCGACGCCCTCCTCGTGCTGACCGGGCTCGGCGCCACCCACGACGCCGCCCGCGTCCGCTCCCGCCTGCGCGCCCTCGCACCCCCACGCCGAGGCCGGCCCGCCCATCCCGGGCTCTCCCCGCGCGAACGGGAGGTCGCCGAGCTCGCGGCCGGAGGCCTGACGAATCGTCAGATCGCGACCGCACTGCACCTGTCCACCAGGACCGTCGAGAACCACGTGGCCAGGGTGCTGCGCAAGCTGTCCGCGCCGTCCCGCCGGGACCTCCCCGCACGCCTCTGACGCGCGCCTCTACCGGCTCAACATCAGGGCCGCCCCGGAGCCCCGCCGTCGACCGGCAGCTCTCCCGGGAGGTAGCCGTAGCCGGCGCGGCCCGGCACCGCCTCGGCGAGGGCCCGGACCAGCGCGGCCGGCGGCGCCGCGAAGACCGCGGGGTAGTCGCACTCCCCCAGCTCCGGCCGCACCGGCCAGGCCAGCCGTTCCCGCTCCAGGTCGTACCGCGCGTCGACACCCTCGCGGTTGCCCCGGGCGTCCAGGCGGGCCCAACGGCCTTTCAGGTGCACGGCGTTGAGGGCGTGCAGCACGAAGTCGCCCTCGCCGTCCGTCAGCCGCTGGTAGCACAGGCCCGTCGGCACGCCCTGCGCTCGCAGCAGCGCCGCCAGCAGGTGGGCCTTGCCGTGGCAGATCGCGTTGCCCGCGGCCAGCACCTCCGAGGCGCGGAACGCCCCGCTGTAGGCGCCCGCGTCGGCGGAGTGCCGGACCTCGTCGCGGACGTGCTGGAAGGCCGCCTCGGGGGTGGCCAACTCGGCGGCCAACCGCCGCAGTTGCGGGTCCTGGTGGTCGATGACCCCGTCCGCCACGAGGTAGGCGGCGAGGTCGTCGGTCTCCGGTTGCAGGATCATGCCGCCCATCGTGCCCCGCCCCACGGGCCGCACGGGCGGAATTCCAGCCCGTGGACGGTCCGGCGCCCGGAGCGGGACGCCCAGGACCGGACCTTGGGGGCTACTTGGGGGCGGCGGTCATGGAGGCGACCGCGTCCGCCACGCTGCCCCGGTAGTTGCCCATCTTGGGGTTCAGGACGTGGGCCCCGGCGGGGAGCGGGAAGTTGCGGGTGTTCGCGAGGGGCATGTTGGTGCCCTCGCCGTCGACCAGCACGTTGATCTCGTTGATGCCGGGGGCGGTGCCGGTGGTGGCGCCGCTCGGGTCGAGGTCGATCACCGCGTAGGCGCTCCGGCCCGCCGGGACCGGGAACCGCTCCGTGCCACTGGCGAGCACCGGCTTGAGGTTCTTGCTCTGGTCCCGGGCGGCCGAGTCGCCCAAGTCGACGCCCGGGGAGGAGCTCAGGCTGCAGGCCTTCGCGCCGGTGTTGCGCACCTCGATCACCCACTGGTTGGCCGCCCCGGCGCGCGCCGACGCGTTGACCGAGAGGCTCTGGATGTCGCACGGCTGGGCGGCGGCACTCCCGCCACCGGCCCCGCCACCGCTCGACGGGCTCGCACCGGCCGGCGTGTGCGCGGCGGTGGGCGCCGCCGAGCCGGCGGAAGCCGGTGCACCCGGGGCCGGTGCGCCCGGAGCCGGTGCGCCCGCCGAGGGAGCACCGGCGGCCGCCTTGGTGGGCGCGGAGCTCGCCGAGCCGGCGGGCGCGTCGGTGTTCTCGGGCCCGCAGGCGGTCAACGCGAGCCCCGCCCCGACGACGAGGACGGCGGAGACGAACAGCGGGCGACGGCGGCGGACGGACATGGTGGCTCCCCGATGACGATGCGGACTGCTTGATCGAACACACCACAGGACGGCCGGACGACGGCATTCGGTGCCATCCGCAGCGTCACAATCGCCAGGACATGACAGGGACTGGACTGTGACACTCGGTCAGCCACAAGGCAGTTGACGGCACCCCTGGCCTGCCGGTATGCCCGGCCTCCCAGCCCGGCCCGGGTGCGGCGTATCCGCGGGAGTACTCCGGCCCGGGCCACCGGGGTTCCCATTCGCCTCACAGCACATGCGTCGGGGGACTCCCGTTGTGACGATGTCCCCATGAACCAGATCTAACGAACGGATAGGCGAATGGCAGCCTCGGGCTCTGTGACACGGCGTACGGCAGGTCGGCGTCCACCGCTGCGGCACGCGGTGGTGCCGCTCGGGGCGGTCGCCCTGGTCGTGGCACTGGCCGCTCCCGCCGCCGCGGCGGAACCGGCGAACGACGGGGTGGAGATCGCCACCGCGAGCACGTCCGGCCGTGTCCTGACCTGGACCGGCAGCTACTCCTGCGAGACGTCCATGCTGATCGCCGGCATCACGGTCACCGCCACGGACACCGCCGGCGGCTCCGGCTCGCAGACCATCCCGGTGAGCTGCCTGGACGGTTCCACCGGCCAGCCGGTCAGAGGTCAGGCGGTCAGCGGCCACGTCGACAACGGGCTCCTGAGATCGGGCGGCGACTGGGGCGACGACATCACGGTGACCATCACCCTGAACAGCGCACTCGGCACCGCGCTGGGCTACGACCGGATCGTGCTGCTCGACAACCAGGTGGGCGAGGTCTCCCTCGACGGCGCGACCCCGGACCAGAGCGGAAACCTGGCCGTCACCGGCGGGTTCACCTGCCCGGCCGCCGGCACCGGCACCATCACCGCCGACGAGAGCGCCCCGTTCCAGAGCCCCGTCCTGGCGACCGGCTCGCTGCCCCTCAGCTGCTCCGCGCCCGGAGCCCAGGCGACCTTCACCTTCCCCACCGCGAGCACCAGCCCCCGCGGCCGGGCCACGGGCACGGTGAAGTGGTTCAACTCCGAGAAGGGCTTCGGCTTCATCACCCCGGACAGCTCGACCGCCGACGTCTTCGTCCACTTCAGCGGCGCCACGGGAGGGACCCCCGGGAGCCTGGACGCCGAGCAGCGGGTGACCTTCTAACCGGCCCGCGTCTCCCGCCGACCTCCGGCCGGTCGCACCTGCCGGACAGGCCCGGTACCCCGGGGGCGTACAGAGCGCCTCCGCTCCGGTCCGACGAAGAAAGGGAACCCGCATGTCCGTACGTCGAAGCGCCCTGACCGTGTCCGCTGTCCTCGCCGCGCTGGCCACCGGCGTGGCACCGGCCGCCGATGCCGCCCCGGCAACCGCCTCGGAGATCCTGAACTGCACCGTGAACGCCGCCGTCACCTTCGACCCGGCGTTGTCGGCCGGCCCGGAGGCCACCACCGTGACGATCGGGGGGACGGCGACCGGGTGCACCGACTCCCAGAGCGGCCCGACGGCCGTGGTGGGCGGCACCGTCACCGCGACGCTCACGTTCGGCACGCTCAGCTGCAACCCGCTCACGGTGCCGGCGCTGGTCCCGGGCTCCACGGCGACCTTCACCTGGAACCTGCAGAACGGGACGCATGCCAGCAGCACCATCACCAACATCGCCGTCGTCGAGGTCGACGGGGCCGGCACCCTCACCGGAACCGTCACCGGCACCTCCTCGCGCCTCGCCGGGGAGACCCTGACCGCGGTCCTGAACATCGACAGCGACCAGCCGATCATCGACAACTGCGTCGACGTCCTCGCAGGCATTGGCCAGCCAATCGCCCACTCGACCCTCACCGCCGTCACCGCCTTCAGCTGACCCCGCACCACACCGGCCCCGGGCCCCGCGCGGTTCCGCCCACGGCGGGCATCACGGCACGCCGAGGTCCTACGGATGCCGCACGGGCTGACCGGTCTGCCGTTTCCCGGGAAACGGCAGACCGGTCAGCCCGGGGTGTCCCGGGAGGCCTAGCAGGACCAGCGGTGGGAGCGGAGGTGGACGCCGGTGCCGCCGTTCTGCGAGAAGTTGCCCCTCGCGCCCGCCGCCGTGCACACCACCCGCTGGCCCGTGTAGTTCGCGCCGGGGTAGAACGCCACCGGCCTGCCGGAGCCGCCGTGGTTGTACACCGAGCGGACCTTGGTGGTGGCGGACCAGCTGCAGCGGTCTCCGGACTGCCAGTCCGGGTCGTCGTAGGGCCAGGCGCAGACGCTGCCCGTCCCGTCGGGTCCGCTGTAGACGCAGACCCGCCCCTCCACGCACGACCACGGGTCGAGGGCGGCGTGGGCGGGCTGCGGGACGGCGAGCAGGGCGGCCGCGGCTGCGGCGAGGGAGGCGATGAGGCCGAGGTGCCTACGGGTGCGTTCCATGACGGTCTGTCCTTCCGGTGGGGGTTGTACGGTGTGCGCCAGGCCGGGCGTGGCCCGGACTTCTGGCGGGCCCCGGACTTCGGGCGGGCTCGGGCTCCGGGCGAGGCTCAGGCCCCGGGCGGGCTGACGTAGCCGGAGACGTGCTGGTGGTTGGTGATCACCGTCGACGGGTCGAGGTGGGTACGGAGGGCGACCTTGTCGCCGAGGTTGCCGTCGACGGTGTCGAGGGTTCCGTTCGCGTGGACGGCGGCGACCACACCGACGTGGCCGGGAGTGCCGCCGTCCGGCTCCCCGTAGATCACCAGGTCGCCCGGCTTCGGGGTGTACGTGCCCCGCTGGTGGAACAGCCCCTTCTGCTTGCCCCACTTGCCGATGCCGCGCGCGGCCAGGTCGTCGACCGTCCCGTCGATCCCGGCCCGGTGCCACGTCCACTCGGCGAACGCCGCGCACCACGGGGTCTTCGCGCAGGAGCCGGAGCCCCGGTGGTAGGCGAAGTACCTGTCGCAGGAGCCGGTCTTCTCCGGCGAGGTGCCCGCGGGGGTGATCTCCCCGCGGGCCACCGAGACGATCCGGTCCCGGACGGTGGCGGCCGCCGAGGCCGACGTCGTGGCGGCGCCGAGCGGCAGCAGGGTGAGGGCGGTCAGCGTAACGGCGGCGGCGGTGCGCCGGGACAGCTTCATGAGAGCTCCTCCATTGGGGTGAACGGAATCCGACCGCCGCCCGATCGGTTCGCCTACAGTCGGCGGGCATGCCGGGGCATGCCAGGGCCGAGAGGTGGTGGCGCGGCGGGAGTCGGCGAGTCGGTGCGGTGTCGCGGGATCCATCCTGCGGACCTGCGCCGGACGTCACCAGGCCCTCCGGCCGGGGCGGCGTCCCAGCGCTCTCCCGCTTCCCGTCCCACTGCTCCGACCTGCGGAAACGACGGACGCTGGGACAGCGATGGGACAACACCGCATGCATGACCAACCGCCGGACGAGGCCCCGGGGCACCCGGCAGGGGGAACGGACCGCCCCCGGACCCTGCTCGTCCGTGCGCTGAACGACGGACTCGCCGAGTGCGGCCTGTCTCTGGACCGGGTGGTGGCCCGACTGCGGGCCCGGCTCGACGCCTCCACCGTCCGGGGGCTGAGCACCTCGTCGATCAGCCGCTACCTCGACCCCGACCGCACCGAACTGCCCGACCCCGTCCTCCTCGCCGAACTCGCCCGGATCTTCCGCACCGACCCGGCGGAACTGGACCGCTGGCAGCACTGGCACCAGCAGGCGAAGCAGGCGGCGGACCACGAGCTGCGCGACCGCCGCGCGGCGCGCCGCGCCGCCACCACGCCCACGGCCACGCCCACGCCCACGCCCACGCCCACGCCCACGCCCACGCCCACGCCCACGCCCACGCCCACGGCCGTACCGGTTCCGGCGCGCCCCGGGCCCACCGGCGAACCGTCAGTCACCGGGCGGGCGGCGTGGTGGCGCCGGCCGCACCGGTGGGGTGCGGCACTCGGGGTCCTGGCCCTCGCGGCCGTGCTCGGCGCGGCGGTCTGGGCGAGGGGGTCCGACGACGCGACCGCCGACACCGCATCGGTGGTCGCACCGTCCGGCAGCGCGGCGGGACGGGAGCCGACGGCGACCCCCGCCGACCTGGCCGAGGGATTCGCCCACGAGGTGGAAGTCGGCGCGCTCGGCGGGGACAGCCGCTGCTCGGCCCCGAAGCCCGGGCCGTCCGGCACCCGGCTGCGCGCCTGTGCGATGGTGCAGCCCCGTCAGGTCCTGTTCGCGGTCCGGATCGACAATCCGACCGACACGCCGGTCGAGGTGACCGCGAAGGTGGCCGGCTCCTGGTCGGGCATCCAGCACTCCTGCGACCCCGGACGCTCCGTCGTACACACCACCATCGCACCGGGCGCCACCTTCACCAGCGACCCCGAGGAGTGCGTGACCCCCCGCCGCAGCACACCGCTCGCCTACCAGGCGGAGGTCTTCGCCGCCGCCGGAGACGACCGGCAGTGGACCGGCCACCTGTTCTCACCGCGCGCCAACGTCTACCCGGACCGCGAAACCCTCTGGCGCTGCGTCGGCGACGTCCCGTGCTGAGCCCCTCGCCCATGCCACCGTTCGACGAGTTCGCCGACGTGGTGGTCACGTCTGCGAACGCGCTGGTAGCCCTCCCTTCTATCCGGACGGCTGCGAGCAGGCTGACATGGCCGTCGCCCAACCGGCAGCGGCTCCGACGGACGTGGGCGCCGAACCTGCCCTGGCCAGTGTCTGGACACACAAGATCACGCGACTCCGCCGACCCGTACCGCGGCTGGGCGGGCAAGGATTCAGGCTGTCACCGGAGTACGGAGGCCGCGTCGTCGCTCTGGGCCTGGTAGACGGTCACGATAGAGGCGACGGCGTCGACTTCAAGCGGTCCGGTGATCCTCAGCCAGACCAGTTCGGACAGGTCCTCGGAGCGAGCGAGCCGGCCGACCGCCGCGGCCGGCCAGGGCAGCGGAAGCTCCGGCAGGTGGACTAGGGAGATCCCGTCGATGAAGGAGGGGGTCAGGTCGGGTTCCCACGGGCGGACCGAGTGGAGATTGGACAGCGAGATCACTACATCGGGCTTCTCCGGCCCCTCGCGCAGCCACACGTCCAGCGCGTTGTCCTTGGGGTCCTCGTTGGACTCGTCCAACGAGATGCGCACGATGAAGTGGTCGATGCAGGATTCCAGCGCCAGTGCCGCATTCGTGCATCGGTTCTTGAAGGCGTCGGCTGCCTTGTGTTCGTCGACCATGGCACGAGACTACGGTTCGCGGGACGATCCACGGAGGCACTCTTCACCCGTCCACTGCTTCACCGGCATCGGCATCGTGCAGCAGACCGAGAGCTGGCTGTTCCGGCCCGCCCCCAGCACCGCGGGCCCGCACCGTCCGGGAAGCCGGACCCCGCCGGATCCCCTTCCCGCGCCTTATTGCACAATAGTTGCAGTTGCATATCATGGAGCAATAAGGAGTGGGTGCGATGCCGGCCTCGCCAGTGGTGCTGGGGATCGAGTCCTCGTGCGACGAGACCGGTGCCGGTCTCGTCCGGGACGGGGTCCTGCTCGGGCAGGCGGTCGCGTCGAGCATGGACGAGCACGCCCGGTACGGCGGGGTCGTGCCGGAGATCGCCGCCCGCGCCCACGTCCACGCGATGGCGCCCGTGGTCCGCGAGGCCCTCGACCGGGCCGGGCTCACCCTCGCCGACGTCGGCGCCGTCGCGGTCACCGCCGGGCCGGGCCTCTCCGGCCCGCTCCAGGTCGGGGTCGCGGCGGCCAAGAGCTACGCCTTCTCGCTCGGCGTGCCCCTCTACGGCGTCCACCACCTCGCCGGGCACGTCGCGGCGGCCGCCCTGGAGGGCGAGCCGCTGCCGAACCCGTGCGTCGTCCTGATCGTCTCCGGCGGGCACACCTCCCTGCTGCTGGTGCGCGACCTCGCCCGCGACCCGATCGTCCACCTCGGCGACACCCTGGACGACGCCGCCGGCGAGTGCTTCGACAAGGTCGCCCGGATCCTCGGCCTGCCCTACCCCGGCGGGCCCGCCATCGACCGCGCCGCCCGCGAGGGCGACCCGAACGCGGTGCGCCTGCCCCGCCCGCTCAGCGGGCCCAACGACCCCCCGTACGCGTTCTCCTTCTCCGGCCTCAAGACCGCCGCCGCCCGCTGGGTCGAGGCCCAACGGGCCGCCGGCGGCGAGCCGCACGTCCCGGACGCGGCCGCGGCTCTCCAGGAGGCCATCGCGGACACCCTCACCCGCAAGGCCGTCCGGGCCTGCACCGACCACGGGATCGGCACCCTCGTCGTGGTCGGCGGCGTCGCCGCCAACTCCCGCATCCGCGCGCTGACCGAACAGCGCTGCGCCGCCGCCGGGATCACCCTGCGGGTGCCGCCGCTGCGGCTGTGCACCGACAACGGCGCGATGATCGCGGCCATCGGCGACCTCCTGGTCCGCTCGGGCGCGGCCCCGTCCCCGATGAACCTCTCGATCGACCCCTCCGCGCCCCTGGAGTACGCGGCACTCTCCCCCCTCGCGGCGGTCCGGGCCGCGTGACGACCCGCGACGCGTCAGGGGCCCGGCGGCCCCGCCGCACACCCCTCGGCGCCTCCTGACCATCCGGTTCCCGGCCCGTCCGGCGGCGGTGACGGTGACGTGGAGAGCGACGCTCCGGATCACTGTCCGCACCCCGAGCCGCCCGGGCGAGACGCGAGCAGCGGAGGCCCGCACCACCGACGGCCGGCCGTCGTTCCGCGACCCGCCCCCGGCGTCCCCGGCCCCGGCGGTCGACGACCGCACCGAGCAGGAGGCTGCCCAGGGGGCGGGCGAAGAAGCCGACCGCGAAGACGGCGAACGTCGACAGGAGCGGCAGCAGGGAGTTGCCCGATCCCTTCGGGAGGACCGCGGCCGCGATGTACGTGGCCAGGAACGTGCAGACGTGCCAGTCGTACCACTCCACGATGTTGCCGACGGAGGCCACGAGGATCTGTCTGCTGCCGGCCTTGCGGGACGGGGCGGACACGGACGTGTCTCCACCGACCGGGCCATGGCCTCGAACCTGGCCGCCATGCACCGGGAGATCCGGACCTCGGGCGGAGTCGGGGCGGCCGCCGACGTGATCGAGCACCACCTGCGCGCCAACCCTGAAGGAGCACCACATGCCCGTCGACGTCAGCGTCCTCATCCCCCTCTACGGAGACCACGAGGGCCGCCACACCCTGGCCGAGGCAAGCCGCGCGTGGCTGCGCCAGAGCATCCCCTGCGAGGTCGTCGTCGCGATCTCCGGGAACCCGGACGTGACAGTGGCCGAGGACGTCGACACCGACCGGGCCGTCCGCCTCGTGCCGGCCGACCCCGCGGACCGGCCCCCCGGCCTGCTGCGAAACACGGCGGCGGCCCACGCCAGGGCGCCGGTCCTGTACCTCACCGACGCCGACGTCCTGCCGCTCGGCCGGGACTTCCCGGCCCGCGCCCTCGACCTGGCCGGGGGCGGACCGGCCGGCCGTGGCAGTACCGGCTGGTCAACCGCCCCGACGGCGTGGACCACGTCGACCTCGTCCCCGCGGGCCCCGGAAGGTTCTGCTACGGCATCGCCACGATGCCGGTCCTGGTCGACCTTCAGCCGGGCCTCCCGCACCGGGCTCCTCGCGCTCGCGGGGATTCCCTGGGGCCGGGGAGCAGATGACGGTGGTGATGGACGAGCACGGGGTCAGAGCGGTCACAGGTGCCACACACCCACCGCCGGGTTCGCAGCGCCCTCCAGCCCCCGGCCCCGGGCCGCCGGCCACCGGCGGCCCGGGGCACGCGGTCAGGCCGCGCTGTAGCGGACCAGCAGCAGGACGTCCGCCACCTTCGCCGGGTCGATCCCGGGGCCGGCCACGGCCAGGGTCCAGGTGCCAACGGCGGGACCGGAGACGGCGATGTCGGAGGTGGTCAGGTGGGTGCCCGGCGGGACGTGCCACGCGGAGCCCGTCGTGCCGTTGAGCGTCAGGCTCAGGCCGGAGGCGTCGACCGGGCCGGTGCCGACGGGCTGGAGCACGAAGGTCGCGGCGGCCAGGCTGAGCGTCCGCGCGGACAGGAAGTAGGGGAAGTGCTGCGCGGTCACCTCGAAGGAGGTCGTGACGGTCCCCGCGCCGCCGCCCGCCGCGGCGGTCACCTGCTGCCAGGCGGCCGGGAAGTCGTGGCGCAGGCTGAACAGGCGCAGCAGGCCCGTGGACGTCGCGTACTGGGTGAGTTCGCCGACGACGCGGCTCTCGACCGTCGCCCGGAACGCACCGTCGTCGAGCGCCGTGTAGCTGAGCTGCAGGACCACGTCGGAGATGGTGTCGTAGTCGAACGCCCTCAGTTGTGTGGGGAGTTCGAGCTTCCACACGCTCTCGACCGCCCCCGAGCCCTCGAACGGCAGGTAGCGCTCGTCGCGGAAGTTCAGCTCGAACAGTCCGGCATCGTTCAGACCGGTGCTGGTAGCGATGGCGGAGGCGATGTTCGGCTGGACCGGGAGCGTCACCAGGGCGCCGGGCGCGGGATCGGGCGCGGTGCGCACCTCGCTGGCGACGAGGGAGAGCTTCGCGGCGACGTTGGTGTAGGGCCCGGTGACGCCAGGGATCGTCAGCCGCACCGACTTGATCAGCCGCTTGTACTGGCCGGGGTAGACCACGTCGAACAACAGCTCCGGCAGCGTGAAGGTGCACTCGCCGGTATCCCGCAGCGCGACCAGTGCCGTGGGGTCGACCACCGTCAGCGGGAAGAACTGGCTGACCTCCAGGCGGCGGGTGTTCCTGGCCATGTAGGCCTCCTCCAGCTGCCGGAGCTGGAGATCCAGCCGCTCACCGCTGAGCAGGCCGGCGATGCCGCTCTCCCAGTTGTCGGGGGCGATGAAGGAAGTCGTGTCGCCCATCTCGAAGGCGTACGCCTGCTGGGCTGCGGCCGCGAGGCCGTACGCGACGTCGTACGCCTGCCGGTGCAGCCGGGTCAGCGTACGGGCCTGGTAGGTGTACAGCCCCAGGCCGCTGAACTTGCCGCGGTAGAACGCGTCGAGCTCGTCCGCCTGGTCCATCTGCTTCTGGTGGACGTCCAGCTCCCGCTGGGCGTACCCGGCGTGCGCCTCGGCGGCCAGGCGCTGCTGCTCGACCTGCCTCAGTTCCTGTTCGGCGAGGGTGAGTTGCTGCCCCCACTCCTGGTAGCGGCGGTCGAACCCGGCGCCGGTCGCGGCGGCCGACGCGACGGCCTCCGCGGTGGCGCCGAGCGAGCCGAGGGTCTGCGCCGCCTGGGCCACGCTGTTTCCGATCTCGCGGCCGCCGTAGGTCATGGCGAACGGGCTGCCGACGTTGGGGAACAGGAAGGAGATCGCGGACATCGCGTACAGCGCGGACTCGCCGCCGCGCACCACGGCCGCGGCGGTGCGCGAGTCGGCCTCCAGTTTCTCCCAGCCGGTCAGTCCGGAGCCGATCAGCCCCTGGTAGTAGTCGATCCTGGCCTGGACGAGGGCCTTCTGCTCCTCCAGGGCCTGGAGCTGGTGCTGCGCCTCCTGGACCTGGCCGGTCTTCACGTCCTCCACCATGCGCAACAGGGTGCGTTCGTGCACCGACCGCAGCAGGGTCAGCTCCTCGGCGTCCTTCTTCTCCAGTGCCGACAGCAGGCTCGCGCCGAACGCCGTGACGGTCTGCGCGGACTGCCGGGCGCGCTCGATCACTGAGCCGAAGCGGTACGCGGGGGCGGCGGGTGCCTGGACCGAGGCGACCGCCTCCTCGATGCTCAGGCCAGCGGCCCGGGCGCGGACCAGGTCCAAGGGGTTGACCGGCGGGGCGAACAGCGCGAGTTGCCGGCGCACCCCGCTGAGGTTCATGCAGTTGCGGATCTTGTTCAGCCGGTCCTCCACACGGTCCCAGTAGCCGGCCAGCACGTCGTCCGGCGGCACGCAGAAGACCAGCGTGGTCTGGTTGACGACCTCGAAGGCCGGCAGCAGGTCGTAGGCCAGGGTGTCGCCGCTCCACAGCTGCGCCAGGTCGGTGTTGCGCTGGCTGAGGTCGGCGGCATCGCCGTACGACAGCAGTTGGAGGCCGGTGGTGACGGGCAGGCCGGTCGCCGTGGCCGTCGCGGTGGGGGTGTGCGCGTGCGCGTGGGTGCCGCTCGTGTCGATGATGTCGCCCTGGCTCAGGCTGGTCTGGTAGACCCAGTTCTCCAGGGTGACCAGGAAGTCGGACACGTTGCTCATCTGCGGCCCGATCGCGTCGTACGTCAGCTGCTCGGCCGGTACCACCGGGCACTCGCCGAGCTGGACCGGGCGCGGCCCGAGGATCTCCGAGGCCAGCACGTACAGCATCGTGGCCTCGTTGATCGACTCGGTGGTGTCCTGCGCGAACAGTGAGTCGCCCCAGTCGATGAGGTTGTCGACGAAGCCCATGACGACCGCTTTCTGGAAGGCGACCGGACGCAGACGGGCGATGGCGAAGGGGTTGAAGGGATCGTTCTTGTACGCGTCCAGGGCTGCCGAATCGGTGAGGACGTCCTGGAGCGAGGGCACGGTCAGACCCCTGAAACCCACGTACCGCCAGTTGCGGTCGGCGTCGGTGTCGGAGCTCGTCGGGTCGAACAGCCGCTGGTACCACCACATGGCCTCCTCGTACCGCCCGGCCGCGTTGAGCTGGTGGGCCATCATCCACGGCAGGTGCAGGAACAGCTCCTGGTAGTAGGTGCCGTAGGCGGCGCTGTTCCTGATGTCGACGTGGGCGGGGTCGTCGTCGGGCGTCAGCAGGGCCCAGGGCGCGGTGATCGAGAAGCCGACGCCGTACTCGAGCCCCCAGAAGTACTCCGAGTGCAGGGCCAGCAGGCCCTCCACGCCGTGGTCTGCGTTGATCCGCAGCAGGTCGCCAACGATCGAGGTGGTCAGCCGGATGAGCTGGCGCGGGTTCCACCACCACCGCAGGGGCTGGAGGGGCAGGGAGGTCAGCGCCCGGGGCAGCCTCAGGGACGCCAGGTTGAAGGTCAGCGGCGCCGAGTGCGACCGCCCGGGAATGAGCGCCGCGGCGGGGAGTGCGGGCGCCTCCTTCGCCGGTCCTGCGGTGCCCGCCGTGATCGCCGGTCCCGCGGCGGCCTCCGTGATGATGGGCAGCAGTGCCGAGACGAAGTGCGAGAAGCGGGGGAAGTCCAGGTAGTGGCGGTCGTGGATCAGGTACTGCTGGTTGTGGACGGGGACGGCCAGGACGGATTCGGGGAATCCGTTGTTGACCGCCTGGATCGGGGAGACGAAGTCCGGTTTGCCGTGCTCGAAGTAGACGTTGTAGTCCGGTACGGGGAAGCCGGTGGTGACGAAGTCCGGCGACGACCCGCCCGCTCCGGGATCGGTGTGGAACATCTCCCGCAGCAGGTCGAAGCCGGCCGGGTCGGTGTCGGAGGACTGCCACACCCCCAGCCAGCCCACGGGTGAGCCGAAGGTCCAGTACAGCCCCATGGCGTGTCCGGTCGGCGTGCCGGGCACCCAACGGTCGGGGGTGTGCAACTGGTTGTGGAACAGGTTCAGTTGGCGGTCGTGAACCCGGTCGGCGCCCTGGTCGAGAAACCGGTTCATGTAGCGCAGGATGATGGCGTCGCCGCTGATCACGGGGTACGGCGTGTTGGCGGTCTTGTCCCCGGGCATGTCGTCGGCGACGAAGGACTCCCACCACCAGACCTGGTTCGGCTCGCCGATCGGGTAGAGCCAGTCCAGTTTCTGCGGCGCGAGCCAGGTGCCGTCCGGCTTCTGCGCGGAGTAGACCAGGCCGACCTTGACGGTGGACGGCTCGTCGTGGGAGCCGCCGCCGCTGAAGCTGGTGTGCTCGGTGGTGACGATGCTCGCCCAGAACAGGTAGAGCTTGCCCTGGAACCGGGTCGCCGAGACCCACTTCCCCTCGATGGGCAGGTCGACGCGCTTCCACGGTGTCCACGTCGAGGTGTTCCACGTGCGGTAGTGGAAGACCGCAGGGTCGGACTGGGTGCGGCCGAAGAAGTAGTACGTCGCCTGGTCGTCGTCGTAGTAGCTGCCACAGATCCGCAGGCCCGCGACCTCCGCCAGCCGGGTCAGGTAGCGCTGGAAGGCCTCCTCGCCGGTGTCCTTGGTGATGGGCTTCTGCAACAGATCGGCTTCGAGGTCGGTGAAGATGGGCGTCTTGTCGTCCCGCAGGTCCGGGTCGATGTACGCCTCGGGGTAGAGGAACACCTTGCGGTTTGCCTGCCAGACCCGGAAGTTCCTGCGCCACGCCCACTGCTGGGCCGGCACCGCCGATGGTGGCACGTCGACGAGGGTCGCGGAGCCTGCGGGGTCGGACTTCTCCAGGCCGGTCAGGCAGCGCTGGAGGTAGAGCTGCACGCTGGAGATCGCCGACACGACCCGGGAGGTCCTGGCGCATCCGCTCATGTCCACGTCGAGCAGGAAGTAGTCGTAGATCTCGTTGTGGTCGTGGAAGTTCAGTTGCGGCTGGCCGTCGACGAGGAACCCGCACAGGGCGTCGCGCTTGAGGGTGTTGACGCGGTCCTGGTACGGCTCCAGCGCCGCGTCGCGCGCGGTGTCGTCCTTGTACTGCGCCGCGATGGCGCCGGCGGCCACCGCGGCGGCGTCCCGCAGTACCGGGTAGCCGGTGTCCTGGCCGAGCTTGTGCAGCGAGTACGCGTTCACTCCGAGGGTGCGGCACAGGGCGAACACCTGGTCGAGGCGGGTGAGGGCGTCGATCGCGACGGGCGGCAGGCTCGTAGCCGCGACGATGGAGTCGATCAGGCTCTGGTCCACCTGGTGCGTGGCGGCGAGCCGGGCGCGGTCGGCCGGGCCGAAGGTGCCGCCGGCGTCGTAGGAGCTGAGGAGTTGCTGCACGACGGTCTCGGCGTCGACGGCCTGCGTCACCGCGGTCGCCGCGGCGACCTGCGCGCCGTAGGCGGCCACCGCCTGTACGTCGCGCAGGGTCAGGGCCTTGAGGTCGGCGATGCCCAGGACGTGCCGGTTCGCCGTGAGGTAGGCGATGCCCGCGTCCTGCAGCCCCACCGTGCCGAACAGCAGCGCCACCCGCTCCAGCTGGTGCAGCAGGTCCAGCAGGGGGAGCAGCAGGGCCGGATTGTCCGGCACCGTCCCGGTGAACGGCGCGTCCAGTGCCGCCTGGATGTCCGCTGCGGCGATGTCGTGCGCCGCCCAGACCAGCATCGTGGCGAGCCGCGCGGAGCCGACGTTGAAGTTCGTGGCGAGCCTGTTGCGCAGCGCGTCGAGCCTGGGCTGCGTGCCGGAGACCTGGATGCCGTGCACCAGCGCGGCGGCGGTGGCCGGGTTGTTGAGGTATCCGACGGTCTTGCCGGTCACACCGGTGAGGACGAGTGCGAGTTGGGAGATCGTGAGGGGCGAGCCGGCCTGCCAGCGGTGGAAGGCCAGCAGTTGCTCGATCCGGTCCAGCGAGTTCAGCTCGGCCGTGGCCGGCGGTGGGAGGACCAGGCCCAGCGCCGTGATCAGGTCGGGCACGGTGTACCCGAGCGAGCGGGCGACGAGCACGTGCCGGTACAGCAGCGACAGGCTGTGCCGGTTGAGGGTGGTGTGCCCGGTGGCGTCGAAGGGCAGCTCGTTCTTCAGCAGCGCGAACAGCAGCAGCAGGTCCGTCTCGCTGATGCCGAGCCCGGCCAGCAGCAGCGGTGTCTTGGGGTCGATGACCGGCGGGTTCGTACCGAGCGTGGTGTCCAGCGAGTAGTGGTAGTAGCCGACCGTCGGGTTGAGCGGGAGCGCTGGGTCGGCGGGGCCGAAGATGCCGCGCAGGTCGAACACCGTCTCGTACAGCAGCCGGGCGCCGGGTGCGGTCGGGGTGTTCGGGAAGGCCGTGGAGACCGGCATGTCGGTGACGAGCGCGCACAGTTGCTGCACAGACGGGCCGAACGCGCCCTGCAGGGCGAGCAGCCGGCCGACGAGCTCGGTCGCCGCCTCGCTCACGTCGCCGCCGACCAGTGCGGCCTGCTGGGCCGACAGCAGGACCAGGTCCAGCTCGTCCAGGGTCCACGGCAGCGGCCGAGCGAGCCGGATACGGCGGTGGATGCGGTCGGCGCGGTCGGCGGTCAGGTTCTGCAGCGCCTCGGGGAAGTTCTGGATCTCGCCGGCGCCGCCGCTCAGCTTGACGACGGTGATCTGCGCGAGGTCGGGGTCGGAGCGCGCAGCCAGCACGGTGGTCAGGTCGTCGCGGGAGATGGCCAGGCGGCGTACGAAGTCGGTGACCGGCAGCAGGTTAAGCGTCGCCGGACCGCCCAGCCGCTGGATGATCCCGGCGGGGTCGGGGGTCGCGACGACGGTGGCCTCGTCGGGCGACAGGCCCGTGCGGGCGCGCCTGACCGTCGCGTCCGGCAACTGGAGCACCTGCTGAACGTCGGCCACGGCGAGGCCGAAGTAGCCCAGGTACAGGCCGAGTTCGGCGAAGGGCAGGCTGAAGGGTACCTGGCAGGAGAATTTCTGCGCCGGATCGCTGAGCACGGCGTAGACGTCCGGCTGGGTCGCGGTCAGCACGTGCGCCTGGATCCAGTCCTCCATCACCTGGTCGACGATCGACAGGTACGGCACCAGGGTGTTGGTGTTGTCGCACGTGAGCCGGAGCTTCCACAGGTCCGCACGGCGGTTGCGCAGGTACAGCGGGTGGGTGCTCAGGCCGGGGCCGGTGAAGTACGGCTGGGAGACGTGCTGTTCGGTGAAGTACATCAGGTCGGTGAAGTACGCGGCGGGGCTGAGCACGGACTGGCAGTCGCCGCACGTGCAGTAGTCCTGGGAACCGAACAGTCCGGTGAGGCCGGTGATCCGCAGCAGGTCGTTGACGAAGGTCGGGGTGACCGGTGAGACCGGCAGCCCGGCGAACGGCCCGTTGAGGACGTCCCGGGCCGAGCCGTACGCCTGCGCGACGTTCAGGACGACGTCCTGGACGCGGGCGTAGACCATCCGGGCGGTGCCGACGTCCAGGCCCCCGCCGCCGGTGGTCGTGCCGCCCAGGCTGTGCGGGCCGCCTGCGGAGGTCGCGCCGCCCGGTCCGTGCGGGCTGAGGGTGGCAGTGACCTTCGCGATGAAGGAGGCCTCGGTGTGGGCGGCGATCCGCAGGGCGGAGTCGAAGCCGGCCCGGGCGAGGGCGGCACGGGTCGCGGTGTCGTGCCCGATCGTCAGCAGCCGCTGGTGGGCGGAGAGCCTTCCCAGGACGGCGGGCCGGTCGGCCTCCGGGACTCCGGTCCAGTTCAGCCCCGCGGCCCCCGCGCCGGTGGCCAGGTCCAGCCGGCGCAGGTCCAGGCCCGGGTTGTTCTGGTACACCGCGGTCAGGTGGTCGTCGCCGGGGGCCAGCCGGGCCGCCAGCGCCTGGGTGGGATGGGTGTGTTCGAGGTTGGCGACCAGGTTCCGGGCGTAGGCGTCCGGGGTGGTGCCCGGCGGGAGGGGCCCCGGCGTGGCGGTGATCACCTGGGTCCAGCGCGCGGCGTCCCAGCCGGCCAGGGTGAGCGGAGCGGTGGCGCCCTGGCTCACCAGGGTGTGCAGCAGGCCGGTGTGGTGGTCGGTGAGCCGGCCGAGGTCGAGGATGCCGCTCAGCGAGGCGGCCTCGGCGTCGGTGATCGCACCGGAGGAGCGCAGCGCGTCCAGCGTGTTGTCCTGCGCGTCGAACAGTCCCGTGCTCTGGGCGGCCGCGGCGCCGGTCGCGGTCTGCGACAGCCCCGCGAGACCGGCGAGTTCGACCACGATGCCCTGCTGTACGTCGCCGAGCAGCAGCGGGTTGTCCCGCACCGGCGCGTCCAGGTGGAGGAGGTCGGAGACGGTGACGGCGCCGGTGCCTGGGGCGGGCTGGGCCGCGATCGTCCGTGCCAGGGCGGTGGCTTCGGCGGTGAGCGCGGGAGAGGCGGCGATCCCGGCGAGCACGGCGCCCGCCACGGCCGCGACGGTCACGCCGGCGTACTCCTGCCAGCGTGCGGAGGACAGCGCCGACGCCAGTGCGGTCTCCAGGGCGTCGGACGGCGTGCCCGCGCCGTTCACCAGGGCGGTGACGGCCCCGGCGAGCGCGGCGTCGAGGCGGGCGTCGACGATCGGCTCGCCGCCGGCGTGCCGGGTGTCGGCGTACCGGACGGCGGGGTCGGCCAGCTTCGCCGCCTGGCCGGTCGTCGTGGACCGCGCATGGGCCGCCGCCTGGGCGATGAGGTCGCCGAGGTGGGCGGCCTGTGCGGCGAGTGCCGACGGGGCGATGCCCTCGTTGACGGCCTTCTGCAGGGCGGCGGCGAAGTCGGCGGCCGGGTGCCCGGCGAGGCCCGGCCAGTCGGCGGGCAGCTTCTCGCGGATCAGGCCGTAGAACGCCTCGGGCGGGATCCCGGTGACGCCCGCGGCGACAGCGTCGGTCACCAGCCCCGCCGCCTGGATCAGCGCGGTGAGCCGGTCGGCGGCCGCACCGGTCTCCCCGAGGAGGAACTCCAGGTCGGACATGCGCAGTTGGCCGAGGCCGGCCGGGCTCGGATTGTCGACGAGCTGCTCGACGACCGCGGCCAGCCGGTCCCACTCGGAGGGCTGCCCGGCCATCGGCCCGGTCACCACCAGGTTGATCACGGCCTGCGGTGGTGCGTTGAACATGGTCGGCGAGGCCGCGACCACCACGCCGGCCGCGTCGCGGACCCGGACGATCAGGTCCGCCGATCCCAGCTCGACCCGGGCGAACTGCGTCCGGTTGTAGTGGATGGTGTACATGCCCGCCGCGTCCGTGCGCGTCTCGTTCGGGAAGCCGGGGGCGAACGGTCCGAGCGGCTGCTCGGTGCGCAGGTCCCGGTCCACGGCTCGGATCACCGCATTGACGACGGGGGCTCCCTCCGGCCAGGTGACCTGCCCGGACACCGTGAGGTCGTCAGCGACGGACGGGCCGTGCCCGTCGCCGGGCCCGTGTCCGCCGTAGCCCCGGCCGCCGTAGCCAGGGCCGCCGCCCTGTCCGCCCTCGCCTCCCGCGCCCGTGGCCGCCCCGCCTGCGGCGGCCGGTCCGGGTGCGGCGGGGCCTTTCGGCCCGGTCGGCAGGTCGGGTGGGAACGCGAGGACGGCACCACCGTCGTCCACCACCCACTCCCCGGGCGGGCCGAAGCCCCGCCCGGGCTCACGGGTCGCCCGGTGGGGGCCCCGGTGGTCGGTGGACGACGGCCCGAGGATCGTGGACTCGGTGCTCTGCGGCGGCCCCGTCACGACGGCGGCCCGCCGGCCGAGCCGCGACCCGGCCGCCGCGGCGGCGGTCCCACGGACAACGGTGGACATGACTCCCCAAACTGATCTGTGTGGTGCGCGGACGTAGGAAGGGCGAACGTGCCGAGCGGGGGTGCCGCTAGACCATGGGCAGACTCGGATCGAACGTCTGCTGCGGTTCCGGCTCGACCGGCGGCGCGGCCGGGGCGGCCTTGGGTGCGGGCCGCACGGGCGGCCGCGGGGGCGGGGGCGCGACCGGCGGCGCCGGCGGCGCCTCGGGCACGGGCTCGGGCGTCGGCGCGGGTCCGGGTGTGGGCCCTGCCGGGGGCTGCTCGGCCGCGCCCTGAACGACGGCCTTGCCGATCGAGTACACGATCCCGGCGATGCCGAACGCCTCACCGACCGGACCCGGGATGGCACCGCCGAAGTCCAGCAGGGCGCCGAAGTAGTCGCCTTCGCGCAGGTCCTCCAGGCCCATCCCGATGCCGAGCGCGATGCCCACGCCGGGCACGAGCAGGGCGCTCTTCTTGAGCGCCTGCTCGCCGATCCGCTTCAGGGCGCCCTCTCCGGCCTCCTCCAGGGCGTGTTCGGCGGCGCGTTCCGCGGCGTGTTCGGCCGCGCTCTCGACGGGAGCCACGCGGATGCGCGGCTCGGTATCGACCCGGATCCGCGGTTCGGCGTCGACGCGGACCCGCGGCTCCTCGACGTCCACCCGCACCCTTTCCGGCGGTTGAGCGGCGGGAGCCTGCGCCGGGGCCTGGGCAGGGGCCTGCGCGGTGGCCTGGGCCGAGGACCGTGCGGCCTGCCAGCGCCGGTAGACGTGTTCCTTGGCGTAGTTGTCGGAGGCATTGCCCCAGTAGCCGCTGCCGGCGTCGCCGTGCGTGGCGAACTTCATGTTGTAGGGGTGCTCGACGTGGACGGCGCTACGGACCCGCGGGGCGCCCTTGCCCATGCCGCCCCGGCCTCCGCCCGGATTGCGCCACTTGTACAACTTGTCGCCGTGGCGCTTGAGCATGGTGCGGTGGTGTTCGAGGATCTCCTTCGGCGTCTTCCAGGCGTCCTGCCCCCAGCGCGGATCGATGGGCTGGCCGGGGTGGAGCCTCTCGATGATCTGGCGGGTCTCCGCGTCGAGCGGGGTGGTGCGCATCCGCAGGTCGTAGATGAACTCCTTCCCCCGGCCGCTCCCCGCCCGCCCGGTCGGGTCGGCGAAGTTCACCGGGTCGCCGGAGACGTACGCGTACAGGTTCAGGCCGTCGGTGAAGCCACCGGGGTCGGTGCTGATCCAGCGGCCCAGCCAGCAGGCGTAGTAGCGGGCGCCGTAGTAGTACAGGCCGGTCTCGTCGTCCTTCTCCTTGCCGTTGTAGCGGTAGCGCTTGACGCTGACCTGCGCCGCACCCGCCGCCAGCCACAGCGAGGTCGTGCCGTAGGGGTGGTACTCCTCGTACGAGATGACCCGGCCGGTGGTGTCCGTCTCCAGCAGGCTGGAGCCGAGGCGGTTGTTGAACTGCAGACGGACCGCCGGCGAGCGGTCCGAGCCCGGATCGTCGGTGTCGACGGTCACCGTCTCGACCAGCGCGATCCGGCCCTCGCCGTCGCCGATGTGCACGGTGGTCCGTTCGAAGACGACGGCCCCGCCGCGCCGGCGGCGGAAGACCTCGTACCCGCCGACGTAGGTCCGCTCCTCCTGGAGCCCGCCGATCCGGGTCACGGTCTTGCGCACGCGCCGCCCCGTCGCGTCGTACAGGTAGGACGCCCGGCCGCCGCCCCCGAGGTCCACCGACCGCAGTTCGTCGGCATGGTTCCACTCCAGTGCGCCCGGCAGGTGGGCCATGCCGGTCGTCCGGCCGTTCGCGTCGTAGCGGAAGGCCGCGGAGCCGGCGCTGCCGGCCGGGTCGCCGGGCCTGGTATGGAAGAGCAACCGGTCGGACGCGGTGTCGTTGGTGTAGCGGCGGGTGAAGCTGCCGTTGGGCCCGGCGCTGTGCACCAGGGTCAGGGGGTTGCCGGCCGGGTCGTAGGTGTAGTCCTGACGGTAGGTGCGCAGCGCCTGCGCGTCGTTGGGGTGCGGGAGCGGCGCGTACGCGGGCTCGGTGCTGTCGGGCTGGACGCCCAGGCTCGCGTGTTCGCGGCCGGTCGCCGAGCGCAGCCGGTAGACGGGATCGTAGGTGTAGCGGGTGACCGGGGCGGCGACGTTGCCGTCGAAGAAGACGGTCTGCTGGGCGGCGTCGGTCACCTCGACCAGGTTCCCGGCGGCGTCGTAGGTGTAGCCGAGGTCCTGGAGCGCGGTGGGCGATCCGCCGCCGGTGAGCGTGCGCAGGCCGGTGAGGTTCGAGGAGATCGGGTCGTACGTGTACGTGGTGACGATGCCGTCCGCGTAGCCGATCAGCCGCCGCCGGCGGTGGGCGTCGTGTTCGACGTCGGTCACGATCGGGGTGGCGGCGGTCGCCGTGCCCGGGAAGGCGTCGACGGCGGCGAGGAGTCCGCCCTCGCCGTAGCGGGGCGCGACGCGGGTCCCGTCGGGGAGGGTCTGCAGGACCGGCCGGTTGAGCGCGTCGTAGGCGGTCGCGGAGGTGAGGACGTCGGTGGTGTCCAGCAGGGGCGCGGCCAGGGCGTCGAGGTCGGCGAGCGGCCGGCCGTGCAGCGGTGACCAGTCCGGCGGGGTCTCGGCCTTGGCGGGGGTGCGGGAGGTGGAGAGCAGGTTGCCCTTGAAGTCGAAGGCTCCGGCCTGGTCCAGGCCGCCCTCGTCGTAGTGCCGGTACACCCGCCCGAGCAGGTTGAGGCTGACGGCCTGGGGGTGCGACTCGCCGTGCACGGTGAGGTCGGCGAGCCGTTCGGTGCTCGCGCCGGCGGCCAGCACCCAGGTCTCGGCGGGGCGGCGCAGCGGGTCGTAGGTGTAACGCACGGTCGTGCCCACCGCGTCCCAGGCGCGGAGCGGGACGCCGGAGCAGTCGGTGAGCCGTCGCCGCTCGCCGGAGTCCGCGGCGGCCGTGCGCAGCACCCGGTTGAGCAGGTCGTACGTCTGGTCCACCGCGCGCACGCCCCGCGCGTCGGTCACGGCGAGGGTGTTGCCCTCGACGTCGAGGACGGCAACGGTCTCGTACACCCCGTCGGGGCCGTTGTCCTCGCGGGTGCGCACGGTGCGGCCGAGGGTGTCGAGGACGGCGACGGCCGGGGTGTTCGCGTAGGCGGCGGCGAGCTGGGCGGCCCGTTGTTCGGCGGGCGGGGTGCCGGCGGCCTGTCGGTCGGCGTACCACCGGCTGGTCAGGACGGTGTCGCCGGGGTCGCTGCGGGTCTCCTCCCACGGGGTGAACGCGGTCGTGTCGTAGGTGCCGTCGGGGTGGTCGGTGCGGATCAGCCGGCCGAGCGGGTCGTAGCGCAGGATGTCCGTCACGCCCTGCTTGACCAGGACCTCGGCGTCCTCGTAGTCGACGGTCGTGGAGAAGTAGGGTTCGTAACTCTCCACCGGCAGTGCCTTGTTGTTGTAGACGGTGCGGCCGCTTCCGATCCAGCGCGGCGCGGTGCCGGTGTCCACGGGCACCGCGTGGCCGTCGGCGCCCAGGGCCTGGGCCGGACCGGGCTCAGCCTGCGACTTGGTCATCGCCACGCGGCCGAGGCCGTCGGTGTAGACCCGGCTGCGCTGCCAGGGGCTCGCCGGGTCGCCATGCCGTTCCCGTGTCTCGACGTGCGCCCAGACCGGTCCCCCGTGGGTCTGCCAGGCGTCCAGGCCGTAGGTGTAGACGGTGCCGGGCAGGGCGTCCGGGTCGCCGTCGGTGCCGGCAGCCTTGCCGGTGGTCCAGGTCGCGGTGATCAGACCGAGCGGGTCGAACGCGCAGTGGCCGCGGTTGCCGTTGGGGTCGGTGATCTGCCGGGGCGCCAGCACCCGGTAGTCGTTGTCGACCGTCGTGACGAGCGTGTCGTACGGCGCGGTCCGCGACGCCCTGCTCGCCGTCGTCAGCAGCCGGTGGCTGTCGTAGTCGATGGTGGAGGTGTTGCCGAACGGGGAGGTGTACGACACGGGCAGCAGGAAGTCCGCGCCGTAGCCGTGGACGCCCGAGGGGGCCCACCACAGGCCGTCCTCCAGGACGTAGCCGCCCTCGCCGGTCAGCAGCGGGGCGTCGACGAGCCCGCCATAGGCGGCGGTGAGCAGCCCGGGTGTGAAGGCGAGCCGGTAGGACTGGTGGGGCAGTGCGCGGGCGCCGGTGAGGCCGAGCGGCAGGGGCGCGGTGAGGTCGTCGGACCAGTAGCGGGTGCGCTGGCGCTCGATGCACCGCCGCTGGACGACCCGGGCCGCGGGCTGCTGCTCGTAGGGGATCTCGACGGCCGCGGCGAAGGCCGCGCGCAACTGGTCCGCGGTGTACCGGTGGCCGCCGGGGGCGGGCAGGCCGGTGATCTCGTGGGCGATGACCTCGATCGGTGTGCCCAGCCGCAGCACCTGCGCGGTGTCGGTGTTGTCGATGGTGGCCCTCACCCAGGTCACCGGGACGGCCTGCTGTTCGGCCACGGCGGGGGTACGGCGGGCGTAGTCGACGGCGGCGCTGGAGGTCACCGAGCCGTAGGCGTCCACGTCCAGGGTCAGCGAGTGGGCCACGCGGGGATCGGCCGGGTCCCGCTCGTAGTGGCGGAGCAGCACTTCGGCCTCGTAGGTGGTGAACGCCGCCCACGCCGCCCACGGCCGGTGCGGCGCGGGTGTGCCCTGGACGGCGGGCTCGGCGGCGGGCTGGAGGCGGCGGGCCCGGTGGGACTGCTCGGAGACGCTGTAGGGGTGGACGGCCTGCGGCGTGCCGTCGTCGGCGTAGATCTCGGTGCGCAGCGGCGCACCGGTCAGCGCCCGCAGGGCCTGCCGGTACTCCTCGCCGCCGGTCACGCCGTCGAACGTCACGGGCGGCAGCGGGTCCGCCGCCGTGTCCCCGTTCCAGCGGCCGGTCAGCACGTCGGCATAGGCCCCGGTGTGGAACCACCGTCGGGTGCGCACAGGGGGTACGTCGAGTTCGCCGCCGGGCGCGGCGAAGGTCTCGGCGTCACGGGTCTCGACCATGCCGAAGCCGCGGAACTCCCTTTCCACGCCGTCGAAGTAGCCGTGCCGGTAGCTGTAACCGCAGGTGTGGTCGGCGGCCGAGACGGCGTCGGTGATCCGGTGGAGGGCCACCACCGGGACGGGGAAGGGCAGGCTGGTGACCCAGTGGTCGGCCAGGTCGGCGGAGGCGCGGTCGGCGAGGTAGTAGCGGGTGGAGGGGGCGTACTCGACGCGGGTGCGGGCACCGAAGTTGTTGCGCGCCTCGCACAACAGGTGCGGCTTCCAGCCGGCCAGGCGGGGATCGCCGTCCGGCAGGCCGGTGTCGGTGCCGCGTGACAGGTCCAGGTACTCGACCCGGCCGCGGTCCAGGGGCGAGGACCAGACCAGGCAGGCGGTGCCGGTGCCGAGCAGGTCCACCACGTCGGCCCGGCCGAGCCCGTCCACGGTCGGGAACGCCCCGAGCGACTGTCTGGGGCCGAAGCCGTTGCCCGCGAGGTTGCGCCACCAGTGGACGTCGTCGCGGCCCAGGTAGAGGAGGTCGGCCGGCCCGGTGCCGTCGATGTCGGCCAGCCGCACCCGGCGCGGGTCGAAGGTGTCGGCGAAGTCGAAGACGGGGGCGCCGTCCATGGTGACCTTGGCGCCGAAGCGGCCGTGGCCCAGCGCCGGCCAGTAGCAGACCTCGCCGTCGCGGATCCGCACCATGTCGCTCAGACCGTCGCCGGTCATATCGGCCGTGAAGACCGTCCGGGTGGTGTCCACCCAGGTCAGCCGAGGTGCGCGGGTCTCGTCCCAGGGCAGGGTCACCTGCTGCCGCGGGCCGTAGCCGTCGCGGCCCGCGCCGCGGTTCCACACCAGGCCGTCGCCGGTGCCCAGCAGCAGGTCGGGCAGCCCGTCGCCGTCGAGGTCGACCTGGCGCAGGCCCGGGTCGTCGAAGTCCAGGACGGGGGTGGAGCGGAAGGGCCGGAACGGCGACCAGCCGCCGTCCTCGCGCAGCGCCGAGCCGAGGCCTCCGGGGCCGGCGTCGACCAGGCTGAGGCGGCCGTCGCCGGTCAGGTCGGTCAGTCGCAGCCGTCCTTCGCCGCCGGGCGCCGCCGTCCCCGGCGAGGGCGCCGTCACGACCTGCTCGGGCGGGGCGAGCCGGCCGCCGCCGAGGTTGCGCTGGTACCACCACGCCCCGGCCTGCCGGTTCAGGGCGCCGGGAAGGCCCTCGCCGTCGAGGTCCACCCAGTACGGCCCGTCGCTGCCCTCCGGTGCCGGAACCGCCTCGACCCGCCGGGCCTCGGTGTCCGGCTCGGCCGTCGTCCAGCCGAGTTCCAGCGGGGGCAGGGCCGCGGTGCGGTAGTCGCCGAGCGTCGGATCCCAGTCGTAGCCGGTGTGGGTCACCGACACGAGTTCGGTGGCCACGGCGTCAGGCGCGAAGGTCAGGTCGGTGGAGGCCACCAGCCGCGGGTTGGGGCCGCCGGCGAACTCCTCGGGGAAGTCGTGGAACATCATCACCCGTCGGCACAGCCGGCGGGTCCTCAGCTCGAAGCCGGCCCGGTGGTCGGAGAAGGCGTCCTCGCGCACCGGCCAGGGCCGTACCTCCAGCGGGGCCTGGTCGTGCTCGCCGTAGTCGAAGACGACCAGGAAGCAGGACGGATCGGCCGATCCGGGTTGCCGGTTGCCATAGCGGACGCTCTTCAGGTACCGCGTGGCCGGCGGAGGCCCGTCGAGGCGGTGGCGTTCGTGCAGCGCGGAGGGGTCGACGCCGGCCAGGTCCTCGGACTTGTAGGTGTACGTGGTGACGTTTCCGCGGTCGTCGCGGACCTCCTCCAGCAGCCACTGGAAGACCCGCCCGGGATCGTCGGGGTCGGCGACGCGCGCGCCGGCGTCGCGGCCGAACACGCTGGTGACGTTGTCGCGCGAGAGCGTGCGCCAGAACACCTCGCCGACGCCGAGGCGTTCGCAGCGCTCGATGCGGCTGAACGCGGTGTCGCAGCGCGGGCGGAAACGGCCGACCCGGTACGCGGCGCCGTCGATGGTCACGTCGCGGACATCGGGCGACCAGGAACCGTCCGGCTGCTCCAGCAGGACCGGCACGAGATCCTCGGCGTCCGAGAGCAGGTACACGTCGGAGGCGTCGTACCGGGGGACGCCCTTGGCGGTCTTGCGGGAGATCGTGGGGAGCCCGATGTCGAAGCCGAAGCCGAACGTGCCGTTCCCGGCGCCCGATTCGTACCGCAGCGCCAGCCCGGGGCCGCTGCCGGAGCGTCCGGGGCTGAGGGCGAGCGGGACCGACATCGAGCCGGTGCCGCGCGCGGGGTTGACAGTGAACTTCTCGCCCAGCCCGCGGATCGCCCCACCGCCCTTGGGCAGCGACGGGGTCGGCAGCAGCGGCCCGGCGGCGCTGTCGCCGGCCGACGACCCCGAGGGCGCCGCGGTGCCCCCTTCCGGCACCAGGACTTCTTCCGGCACGCTCACCCGGTTCCCCGATTCCCTCGGCCCCGGGAGCCGACTGTCTCCGCGCATGGCCGCGTGTCTGTGCGCATGGTCGCGGCGGGTGCGACCGAGCGCCGTTCGACCTCAACGTAAGGGCCCTCGGGAGGGGCCGCGCGCCGCCATCGCCCGTCCGGTGGTGCGGGAGGCGGCCATTCGGATCACGGAAACGGGGGGCCAGGGCTGTGCACGGCGCACAGCCGCCACGGGTCGTCCTCGGCGTTCCGCGGGTGCGGCGGCACGGCCAGGTGCACGAGAGCCGAGGCGTTCGATTCGGTCGTCGCCGTGCCACCGGGCCATCTCGCGGAGTGCCGGCCGGAATTCCCGGGTGAGGACCGCGTCGAACTCGCAGAACAACGATTCCCCCGCGCCCTTCTTGAAGGCCTGGCCGGGCAGCTTCGCGTCGAGGTCGAGGACGGACGCACTGCGGGACCGGACATCGATCACGCGGTGGTCCCCAGGAAACCCACCGGGGTGTCAGCGGGCCGTCGCGGCCAGGCTCTGGCGCGTCCGGAAGAGCAGTTCCAGGATGGTGTGTTCCGTCGTGCGGTCCGGGCCGAGCAGGCGGTTGCAGTGCAGGTGGACGTAGCTGTCGCAGAGGTCGGGCAGCGGCTTGCCGAGCAGCCGGTGGCGGTCCAGGTCGGCGAGCCGGGCGGCGACGTCCTGCGCGGCGCGGCGGCGTTCGGCGAGGACGGCGTCGATGCCGGGCGGGGCCGGGCCGCGCAGCAGTTCGCAGAACTCCGCTTTGCGGGTGCGGTACTGGGCGCCGGCGGAGCGCAGTCGGTGGGTCCAACGGTCGTGGACCCGGCGGTAGAAGCGCAGCCGGTCCGGTTCGTCGAGGCCGAGGCCTGCCAGCAGGTCGTCGATGGTGAGCAGGGCGAGCGCCGTGTCGTCGAGCGGCAGTTGTCCGGTGCGGCCGAGGGACAGCAGGTCGAGGACGGCGAGGCTGTCGGCGGTGTAGAGCTGCTCGGTGGCGTCCATGGCGGGGAGGCCGCCGTAGCGTTCGATCTCGCGGTCGTAGACGTCGAAGCCGAACCGGGAGAGGTGTCCGTCGGCCAGGAGGGTTCCGGCCCAGTCGCCGAGTGCGGGGATGAGCCGGCCTGGGTCGCCGCGCAGGCGCAGCCGCAGGTGGGGGTCGGGGTCCGCGTAGCGCAGGAATATGCGGCGGTCCGTGTGGTGCGCCGTGGCGCGGACGAGGTCCCTGACGCCGTCGGCGAGCAGGGAGTTCTCGTCCTGCCGGTCGCCGTAGAGCTTGACGTAGGTCCAGTCGCTTCCGGGGTGGCGCAATCGCTCCGTGCGGCCGATCGGGGCGTGGGCGGGCCGGGGCCGCCGTGCGGGAGGGGCGGCGGCGCGGCGGGTCATGGAGACGACGAGTTCCACGATGTGGGGCCCGTCGGGCCCGGTGGCCCAGGCGTCGTCGAGGCCGGGGAGGGCTTCTTGGAGGACGACGGCGCCGCCGGGCCGCAGGTGGTTCACGGCGCGGCGCAGTTCCTCCGTGTGGGAGCGCGCGGCGAGGTCGATGAGGAGTCGGTGGTCGGCGGCCTCGTCGCTGCTCGTCAGGTAGGTGTGGCGGGGCACCCGCCAGTGGCGGCGCCAGGCGTCGAGCGCGGCCGGGAACGCGTCCGGGTGCCCGGTGAGCTCCTGTCCCCGGGCGTGGTCGAGGCGCCACTGGGCCGGGCGCAGGACGAGCGGGCCGCGGGTGACGCGGGGCAGGTAGGGGAAGCCGCGGGCCGGTCCCCAGTCGAAGCCGGTGAGCAGGGCGGTGCCGTCGCGGCTCAGGTCGGCGAGGAAGCGGCAGACGGCCGGCGCCCGGCTGTGGTTGAGCATGTGTCCGGCGCAGACGGCGATCTCCCGGACGGTGCCGGTGCCGTCGTCCCAGATCAGCGCGAACCTGCCGTCGGTGACCCGGACGGCGAGTTCGTCGAGGGGGATCCAGCGGGTCGGCCCGGGCTCGGCGCTGGTGCGGATGCCGATCTCGTGGTCGCGGACGGCGGAGCGCACGACGACGTTGGCCGAGCGGGTCTTCTCGGGCAGGTAGACCAGTTCGGCCTGGACGCGCTCGGGGTCCAGGGCCTGTTCGGCGTCGGCGATCCCGGCGAGGACGAGTACGGCTTCGGGCAGTACCCCCGCGAAGCGGCCGAGATTGCGTCCGGCGGCTCCGGCGCCGGTGTTGGCGCCGACCACGAGCCGGAAGTCGCCCGCGTCGATGGCGGTGGGCGACGGGGCGGCGACCATGGCGTAGAGGTCGAGCGAGGCGGGCAGCCGGTGGGGCTCGGGGTCCGCGAGGGCGATCCGGTCGATGGTGTCCTGGTCGAGGTCGATGCCGGTCAGGTGGTCGTGGAGCGCCTCGGTGGCGAGCCGGAGCAGGGTGTCGGCCCGTGTGGTGTCCAGGGGTGCGCCCGCCGCGGACGGGGAGGGTGTGCCGAGGCCGGCGACGGGGTCGAGGAGTTCGAGGAGGGGCACGTCGCGGTCGGTGCCGTACCGGGCCTCGAACGCGCGCCGGTAGCCGGCGATGTGCGGCGGCCCGTCCGGGAAGGGGGTGAGACGCAGGAGCAGTTCGGCCGCCGCCACGGCCGCGTCGGCGACCTCGCGGGATATCCGCCCGGCCGCGAGGGGCAGCGCCGCGTCGACTTGGAGGGGCGTGGCCGTGGCGAGGCCGGTGACCCGGCGGGCGTGGTCGGCGAGTGTGGGGAACGTGGCGGCGCCGGTGTCGGGGGGCTGTTCCTCCCAGTCCCGGACGGCCGCGAGCAGCGCGTCGAGGTCGGCGTGGGGCACAGCGGCATGAACCAGGTGGCCGACGCGGTTGTGCTCGGCCAGAGCGCCACGATTCACCTGGTCAGCCGGTTGGAGGACCGGGGGTGCTGTCGCGCTTCATGTGCCCGTTCGACCGTCGGGGCATCTACACCGGCGTGAGCGAGCCCGGGTTGAAGTTCCTGGAGGAGGCCCGTCCGACCAGCGGTGTCGCGCTGCGCGAGGGCGCCGGACATGTGTCGAGGCTATGGCGCGCACGGCCGTGCCGCCCAGAGGCGCCGACCGCCTGGGTGACGGTTCCGCTCAGGAGGCGGCCTGCGACCGCGTAGCCGGAGCGCGTTTGGCAGGGCCGATGTGGGTGCCGTCTCTGCCCGCCCCGCGAAGGCGGTACCCCGGCCAGGTGCGTCCGTGCCTCGGTGGCCCACCCAGGCGGAGGACCCGGGCGGGCATCAGGGTATCCGAATCGAGGACCCTGCCGAAGACTCGTGCTTGGTGGGCGGTCAGCCCAGTTCGATCCCCGCGTCGTACAGAGCGTCACCGGGTTTGCACCATGCCTC
Source organism: Kitasatospora sp. NPDC001119 (assembly GCF_053598475.1). Classification (NCBI taxonomy): domain Bacteria; kingdom Bacillati; phylum Actinomycetota; class Actinomycetes; order Kitasatosporales; family Streptomycetaceae; genus Kitasatospora; species Kitasatospora sp. NPDC001119. Next base: position 122,731 of record NZ_JBSFKI010000024.1, on the reverse strand, counting down.
CTTGGTGTTGGCAATAGGTACGCCCTCACCGTGGTTGCGAGGGTACCCCTGTCCCCAGGCCCAGGCGCTGGCGACGCCGTAGAAGCGGCCGTCCAGCGTTTCGCAGGTCGCCAGGACACGCCACCGCTGCGTCGTTGGAGCGTACAGGCAGGCCCCCTCGGCGTACTGGGGGTTGTGGCCGGTCTCCTGGCGCAGGCTACAGTCCGCGGGCACTGCTTGGGCGACCGGTGCTGCGGCCAGGGAGGTTCCCGCGGCCGCAGCGAGGGTGACGGCGGTTGTCACGAGTGCCCTGATGGTCTTCACGGTTGTGTTCCCTTCGAAGGCCCGGGCGGGCATGTGTACGGCCCGGGTGGTATCCAGGTGCCGGTCGGCAGTTATCGGAAGCCAGCCGACATGGTCCCCGGCAGCACGCACAACGGATCCCGGCAGACTTCCCCCTCCCGGGCGAACTGTTCCGGGGCCGTTGGAGCGAGGCAGGGAGACCGCTGCTTTCCGAGGCCGTCGTACGGCCCCACCGGACCGGGCGGCATCCGTCTGTGCGTGAGCGTGCCCCGATGGGCGGTCAGCCCGTTTCGATGGTCGCGTCGAGCAGGGCGTCACCGGGGTTGCATGTTGCCTGCTGGCTGTTGACAACAGGTACGCCCTCGCCGTGGTGATGGGTGTACCCCTGTCCCCAGGCCCAGGGGGTGACGACGGCATACTTGTGGTCTTCCAGCGTTGAACAGAACGCCACGACGCGCCATCGCTGGTTTGTAGGCGCATAGGCGCAAGACCCCCTGGCGTACTGGGGGTTGCTGTAGACGGACTGGTACAGGCTGCAGTCGCCCTGATCAACGTCCGCGGCCGCACTGGGTGCCGTGGCCACGGAGATTCCCGCTGCCGCCACGAGGGTGACGGCGGCTGTCACGAGTGCCCTGATGGTCTTCACGGTCGTGCTCCTCTCGCGGGCCCGGGCGCATGCGCACGGCCCGGGTGGTATCCAGGTGCCGGTCGGCAGCTGTCGGAAGCCAGCCGACACGGTCCCCGGCAGCACGCACAACGGATCCCGGCAGACTTCCCCCTCCCGGGCGAAGTGTTCCGGGACCGTTGGAGCGACGCGACGGGAGCGGAGCTGTCGAACGATGGCGTCGGGCTCACCGGCTGCGGGGGGACGGGGTTGTCGGCGTCGGGGCTGGAGCGGTTCGGGGGCTGGGCCTGCGAGGTGTCCAGGCCAGGTGTGGACGGCTCGCGCTTCGCCCGGGTGTCAGCCGGCGGTGATACGGGCGAGGGCGGCCTGGAGGCGTCGCACGGCGTCTTCGGCTTCGGTGTACTGCTCGGGGGCCGGGGGGACGGTGCCGAAAGCGTGATCGTCCGCGGGTAGGGCGCGCCAGCGCAGGACGGGTTCGAGGGCGGTGATGGCACCGGAGAGGAACCAGGCAAGGCGGCCGTGGGTGCCGGCGAGGGCGATGGCGATGACCGCCAGGACTTCGCGCAGGTGTTCCAGCCGGTTCTGCTCCGGCAGGACCTCTTGGACGTTTGCCGGGCCGATGGCCTCGCGCAGTCCGCCCTCGACCCGGATCGCGAGGTCTCGCTCGCCTGCGGACGGTTCCCATACCCGCTCGTGGATCTACTGCTCGGCTTCCTCCGTCAAGCGCGCAATCGCCGTCCGCATGTCCATGCGGCTCACCGTAGTGCCCGTGTCCAGCACGCCGGGTTGTGGAGGATTCGGGCGCCGGGGCGCCGGTCGATCGTCCCCGGTGGCGTCCCCGGCGAGGGCCTTGTCCGGCACCGGGCCCGGCACCGTGGTGCCGACCGCTCGCCGCGAGGACCCGCCCCGTACGGCGGGACGCTGCTGCGGCCCTGACCGGCACCCGCACCTTGAGTCCCCGCCTCGGCCAGGAAGGACCGGGCCCTGTTTCCAGGGGCGTGCGCTGTGTGCAGGGGTTGCGGGGACCGCGTCCTGTGTGCGGCCCCCGCGGGATGCGGCTACTCGTCCGGTGATCCGTTGTACAGGGGGACCTGGAACGTCTGGCCGGCCTGGATGGTGACATCGTGTCCGGAGACGTTCTGCACGTTCAGCACTTGCTCCCCCTCGCCGGAGTCGCCGATGCCAGTGGTCGCGAAGTAGGTGGACGGGATTCTGTTCGAGAAGGCGGGATTCTGCATGGCAGCTCCGTGATCGGATGTGGATAGGGACAGGAGTGCTTCCGTGTCTACCTGTAGCCCAGCTGGCTCGGGGGTAACCGCGCGTCGCAGGGAACCGTCCGAACGAGGCCACCGACGCACACCAGTCCACCGGCGCCTGAAGTGGGGAGCGGATGTTCTCGCTGCGTGGGCCTCGGCGGTGGGGATCGCCCTGCCGTGGACGGTCGGCCGATCCGAAGCCCGTGATCCGTCAGATGGCCCGCGAACTCGGGGTTCACCATGAGGCCCTGCGCAACTGGATCCGCCAGGACGAGGCGGACCGGGGTGAGCGCGACGACCGGCTTCCCGGAGCCAGGCGGCATCTCGTCACGGAGCCGGTGGGCCGACCCAGTCGGGAGGGCGCTGTTGGTGTCACCACATGCGCGCGAGCTGTTCACCGTCGGATGATTCCGGCGGCCACTGCGTGACCTCGCGTCCGCCAGGCTCGGTAACCCGCTAGAAACCCCTCGACACCTGGAGGACATCATGCGACGTCGAAGCGTTGCCGCTGCCGTGCTCGCCGGACTCTCCCTGGCCTTCGCCGTACCTGCGGCGGCCCACGCGGCGCGCGGCCCGCAGATCACCATGAGCGGCTCCTGGAACGACACCGCCACGATCGAGGGCACAGGCCTCTCGTCGCCGAAGGACGTGATCTGGGACGGGGATACAAGCGGGTCCGTCGCCGTGGGCGGGCAGGACTGACCGAGTCGCAACCAGGGAGGCTGCGGTGTCCGGCACTCGGCCGGGCACCGCAGCCTGTCGATAGAACAGTCGCGGTGACGTTCAGGTGGGCGCTGAACAGGCCAGGTTCTCCCGAACGGGCATGGAGACTCTCGTCGCCTCCCTCTTGTCGGCGTCGCCGGGGTCCCGGGGGAGGGATGCGGGGTGTCGATCGCGAAGAGCCGGCGGCCGGCGACGTACCCGCCCAGGAGGCCTCGGCGGTGAGCGCACCGCCGTCGGGGGACAGACCGGTGACGGTCATGGTGGTCGAGAGGGCGGCGATGTCGCGGGCCGCCGCAACCCGCTGCGGTCGACGAACTCGTCGCCACCTGGGAGAACGAGGCCCCGGAAGCGGCCGCATCCGAGGCGTGCATTGCTCTGCAGCAGGTGGATCGCGTCGCCGAGGTCGCGTGCGTAGGCGTCGAGGGCATCGGCGATCGGCCGCAGGTCCCACGCCCGGCCCGCGCGCCGCTGGGACAGGAGCTCCGAGAGCGCGGTCTGCAGGGGGCTGCGGGCCGGGTGGGAGGCGGCGCGGGCCCGCTGGACAGCGGGGGCGCGGTGGGGGTGGCCCTGGGTGACGTCCGCCCAGATCAGGACGGTGGCGATGTCGCGGCGCACGGCGTCGTCGAAGCGGCGGGAGGTGCGCTCGGGCAGGTGCTCGGCCAGGCGGTTCCAGTCGGTCTGGGGGAGGGTCCAGCGGGCGAGGGCCTCGCGGCGGTAGTGGTAGTCCACCGGGTTCGGGTCATGGTCGAGGTGGGCGGCGAGTCGTCGCAGGCCAGCCTGGGCCTCGTCGGTGGCGCCTGCCGTGGCGAGGCGGCGGCGGGCGTCGAACAGCAGCCAGCCGGCGGTGGCCCAGGGCAGGTCCAGGCGGGAGGCGGCGAGTTTCTGCGATCCGCCGGCGGTCATCTGGACCAGGCGGAGGGGCACGGCCCGTCTGAGCACGTGGTGGAGATCGGCGGGGACGTCGAAGTGCTGCCGGATCCACTGGGCGGGCAGGAGCTGGGGGACGTGGCGCCAGCTGAAGGTCCCGTGGTGGGTGGGCGGGATCGGGGGCTGCGGCCTGCGCGGTGCCGGGGCGGGTCGCGGAAGGCCGTCGGCTTCGTGCACCAGGCGGCGTATCGCCGGGGAGGCGTCGCGTGTGCCGTTGAGGACGGACTGCCAGCGGTGGGGTGACCAGCGGACGGCGGCCAGCAGGCCGCTGATCCTGTACTCGGCTTCAGCGGTGTCGAGGGCGAGGAGGCGGTGGGCGGCGGTGAGGGTGCGGGCGGCGTCGGCCGGGTGTTGCGGGAGGCGTCCGTCGCCCCGGGGCTCTGCGGTGTCGCTCTGGTCCGGGGTGGCGGTCATTGGCCGCAGCAGGACGGCGGTGGCGCGCAGGTCGTTGAAGTAGGTGGTCGGGGCTCTTTCCCACGGAGCCCCTACCCGCGGGATCCCCGCCAGTGGCCGCGACCGGCCGGAGTTCCGCTGTGGCAGCGGTTCCGGGGCGAGGAGTGGCCCACCCTGCGGGAGTTGCTGGCGCCCGCGCGGCGGGTGGCCAGGTGGTGGGCCCTGGTGCCGCTGCTGTTCTGCCTGTGGCCGTTCCTGGTCTTCCTGGCGCTCTATCCGATGGCCAGGTCGGCACGGCGGCTGGCGCGACGGGTGTTCATCGTGCCCGGGCCCCGGGGGATCACCGACGAGGTGGTGCTGCGGGTGCAGAGGATACGGGGGTGGCTGGCGCTCGGGGCGGCGCTCGTGGTGCTGCTCGTGTACGGGACGGCGGACGACTGGGACCAGCTCGACGACCAGCTCGAGACCCGGCTGACGGTCACCCCGTTGCTGGTGCTGGTGACCGCGCCCGTGGTGGTCGGGGTGCTGTTCCGGCTCGCCGGGCCGGCCGCGCGCCCGGCCATGCGGGCCCAGGTGCGGCCGGCGGTCCTGATGGCTTCGCAGTACCTGGGCGCGTGCGCGGCGGTGCCGGTGCTGCTGTGGCTCGCCGGTCAGGCGCAGGGGTCGGTCCAGGGGCTGTTCCTCGGGCCGCTGTTCAACCTGCTGGTCCTGGCGTTGCCGATCTGGGTGCTGATGTTCGTGGCCTTCGCCTCGCCGACGGTGGTTCGCACGGCCTTCACCATGGACCGGGTGCACCCGGTGTTCCCGCCCGTCCTGACCGGCGTCCTGGTCTGGGAACTCGCCCTGATCGGGCTGGTGTTCGGCGGCCTGCCGCCCGGGCCGCCGGCCGTCCGGCTGGCCGCCGTGGTCGGCGGGCCCGCGACGGTGACCGCGGTGGCGTGGTGGGAGGTGCACCGGCTCCGGACCCGCTTCGGGGTCTCCCTGCGCGGGCGGGCGACGGCCGGGAGCGGGCGGTAGCCCGGCCGGCGGCGGTCTCGGGACCCGCGGCGGTAGCGGGCCGGGCACGCCCCGGAGATCGGACGGACAATCGAAGGCATGGGCGGAGCGGACCGGTTCGACACCCTCGGTGACATGTACGAGGAGATGTTCCTCCTGCCCTGGCGCCGACACCTGGAGTCGTTCAGCGTGTTCGCCGCACTGGGCACGGTCACCGGCCGCAGCGTCCTGGACATCGGGTGCGGTACGGGCCTGTACAGCCGGGAGCTCAAGCGACGCGGCGCGGCGCGGGTGGTCGGGTACGACGTCTCCGGCGGCATGCTCGACGTCGCGCGGCGGGCCGAACGCGACGAGCCGCTGGGCATCGAGTACACCGAGCGCCGCGACCTCGTCGAGGACGGCGCCTTCGACGCGTGCCTGGCCGTGTACGTCCTGCCGTACGCGGAGGACTACGGAGCACTGCTCTCCCTGTGCGCCCTGGCATCACGGACCCTGCGCCCGGGCGGCCGGTTCGTCACCCTGCCGGTGAACCCGGACTTCCACGGCGAGCGCGCCTACTACGAGCGCTACGGCCTGCGCCTGGTGGAGACCGAGTCGCGCCACGACGCCTCGCGGGTGACGCTGGAACTGTGCTTCGGCCGCTACGACGAACGGATCACCGCACGGTACTGGAGCCGGGCCACCCTGGAACGGGCCCTGCGCGAGACGGGCTTCGCCTCGATCTCCTGGCCCGCCTTCCGGGTCTCAGGGGAAGGAACCGCCCGCCACGGCGAGGACTTCTGGCGGCCGTACCTCGCCTGCCCCCACGCGGCGATCATCAGCTGCACCAGGACCTGATCCCGGAGAACCCGACCCCCGGAGCCCGATCCCAGAGACACCACCATGGCGACCACACCACGGGACCACCGCCGCCCCGGCCCGATCGAGGCAGGATTCCCCCCGTCCCCCGCGGCGGTCGACCCCGCGCGGTGGGACCGGCTGATCGGCCCGGACAACTTCTACAACAGCAGCGCCTGGGTGCGCGCGCTCGAACTCGCCCACGGCGACACCGGCGCGCTCACCGCCGCCTCCGGCGGCCGGCTGTTGGGCGCCCTGTCCGTCTGGCCCGGCGAGAACGACGAACCCGGGCTGTTCCACCTGCCCACGCTGTTCCCGGACCTGGCGGCCGCCCGGTCCGCTCGATGGCTGTGGCTGGGAGCCCGGCGCTCGACCTACAACGAACTGGTCCGCACCCGCGGCGAGGACCGCGACCGCGCCCTGGAAGTCCTGCTGGAAGGGGCGCTGCGGCTGGCCCGCGACCGCGGCCTCGACGGCGTGGTCCTGCCCTACCTGGCCGCCGGCGACGCCCGGGAGATCGCCCGGATGCACCCCCGGGCCGTCGTCCTGCTGCACGACGCGGACGCCAACGTCGCCGTCCCGGCCGGCGGCTACGCCGAGCAGTCGGCGCGGATGAGCCAGCCCGACCGCACCCACCGCCGGGCCGAACGCCGCGCCTGCGAGCGGGGCGGCACGACCGTGGAGTGGCGGCCCCTGGCCCACGGGGACGTCGCCCGGCAGGCCGCGGCCCTGGTGACGCAGACCCGAGCCCGGCACGGTGGAACCACCGACCCCGCCTGGATGCTCCGCTCCTTCGCGGCCCAGGCCACGACGGGCGTGCTGGACCGGGCCGTCGGCTGCTTCGCGGTCCGCGACGGCCGCCCCGTCGCCGTGAACGTCTGCTACACCCACCACGACCGGCTCTACGGCCGCTACTTCGGCTTCGACTACCGCGCCGCCCAGCCCCGGAGCGAGTACTTCGTGCTCTGCTACCAGGCCCCCGTCGACTACGCGGCCGCCGGCGGCTTCCGCCGCTACCGCCTGGCCGTCTCCGCCTGGCAGATCAAGATCCGGCAGGGCGCCGTGCTCTCCCCGCTCGCCGCCGTCGTCCTGCCCCTGCACGGGCGGTTCTGCGACCCGCGGACGGCGGCCCGGCACAACACCCACACCGCCCGGCTCTGGACCGGCCGGTGCGCCGCCCGCCCCTGGGCCCTGGCACCCGAGTGGAACGGCTGGGCCCAGGACGGCCCCGACGCTCCCGCCTCCGGCTGACCGCCGCCGACATCGGAAGGAGACCCGCCGTGCTGCACCTGGTCTACCTGATCCAGCCCACGCCGGACGCGGAGACGGACCCGCACGCCTTCTGGGAGTGGGTCCGCGCCCGCGAGTCCTGGTACTACGACGGACTCGACACCGTCCTGCGCACCCGGTGGGCGGTACGCACCGTCGGCGCCCACGTCCACACCATCGAACACACCGTCAGCTTCGCCGACGAAGCCGGCTGGGGCCGCTACCGCCGCCAGGTCGCCGACCGCGGCCGCGACCCGGCCTGGGAACACCGCCGCACCGAACAGACCCGCTGGTGGACCCTGCTGGACGCCACCCTGCTCAGCGACCCCCCGGTCCCCCTCGGCTTCGACCGCACCCCCGCACCGGGACGCACCCCGTGACCGGCCCCGACGAACTCCTGCGCCGCAGCGGGCACCTGCTCACCCACGCCCGGTTCATGACCCTGGCCACCACCGACGGCACCGAATCGTGGGCCTCCACCGTCAACTTCGTGCCGCTGCGCGCTCCCGGCGCCCCCTTGCGACTGCTCTACTACTCGCTGCGCACCGCCCTGCACTCCCGCAACATCGGCTGCCACCCCCGCGTCGCGGGCTCGCTCTACCTGACCGGCCTGCCCGGACTCGGCCTGGACGGGGCCCAGTTCACCGGCACCTGCCGCGCCACCGACGACCAGGGCGTGGCGGAACACCACCGGCTCTACTACGAGTTGAACTTCCCCGACCCCGCCGTGCGGAGCGAATGGCTCCTGCCCGCATCCGACTTCCGGGGTTCGGGCCCCCGCCGCTTCTACACTGTCGAGGTCGACCGCTGGTGGCTGTTGGACACCGACCGCTGGCTCGTCGACAAGCACGACCAGCGCGTCGAGGTCCCCCTCCACGCCCTCACCGGGCCGGGCTGAGCCACCTGGCGCACCGCCGCCCTCCCGCCGTCACCCGCGGCGGTGGCTTCCCCGCGTTGCGGGGGCGTCCCCCGGAGCGCCCCTTCTACCGTTCGCCGCATGCCGCCGCACGCCGCCCGCGCGGCCAGGGAATCGAGGACCACATGACGTCGGCCGTGAAGAGCAAGAAGTTCAACACCCTGTTCGACTGGTTCGACCTGAACGGGGACGGACAGCTGTCCCAGGAGGACCTGCGCGGCACCGCCGACGTGTTCGCCCGGACCGCGACCAGGGACGACCAGGCCACCATCCGGGCCCTGCACGACGCCTTCGCGCGCTGGTGGGACCTCCTGCTGGAGCACGGGGACACCGACGGCGACGGACAGGTCTCGCGCCAGGAGTTCCTCACCGTCATGAAGGCCGACGTGACCACGCCCGCGCACTTCGAGGGCACGGTGCTGGCGATCGCCGACGCCCTGCTGAACGCCTACGACACCAACGGCGACGGCGTCCTCAGCAAGGAGGAGTACGTCCACATGTACGAGCAGCTGGGCGTGCCCCGCGTGCACTCCGAGCAGGCGTTCCCACGGCTGGACCGGGACGGGAACGGGGTGATCAGCCTCGACGAGTTCCGCAAGGCGATCATCGAGTTCTACCTCAGCGACGACCCCACCGCGCCGGGCAACTTCCTCCTCGGACCGATCGGCTGACGGCTGACGGCTGACGGCCGGCACGCGGCAGCGTGCGCCGGCGGCTCCCAGCTGGATCGGCTGATGAGAGCCGACACGGGCCGACCCGGTGTCAGGAACGGGTACGGCCCGCCGGTTTCACCAGTTCCGGTCCCGCGACCGGATCCGGTCCCGCGCCGCTACTCGTGGCACAGGGTCTCCGGGCGCATCAGCCGCAGGAGCTGCGGCAGGCACACCGCACCGGGTGTCGGCCGCCGTACGCGTTCCCCTTGTACGGCGGCCGACGGCGTTCCGGAGCGGTCGCGGGTGGCTGGACCTCGGGTGGTTGGACCTCGGGCGGGGGCGTCGGGCGGGGGGCGTCAGGGTGCCGGGCTCTGCGTGCCCTCGACGTCGGCGAGCAGTTTGCGCAGGAGCCCGTCCAGGGTGGCCCGTTCCTCGCCCGAGAGGGCGGAGAGCAGCGCGGTCTCGTTGGCCGCGTGGTCGGTGAAGGCGGCGTCCACGAGGGCGCGTCCGGCCGCGGTGAGGGCGATGCGGACGCTGCGCCGGTCCGCCGGGTCGGTGCGGCGTTCCACCAGGCCCGCCGATTCCAGCCGGTCGATCCGGCTGGTCATGCCGGCCCGCGACATCAGCAGCAGCGCGGCAAGTTCGGAGGGCATCAGTTCGTACGGCGCGCCGGAGCGGCGCAGGGTGGCGAGAACGTCGAACTCGCCGCGCTGGAGGCCGTGTTGCTTGAACACCTCTTCGACGACCCGGCCGGCGAGCAGCGCGAAGCGGCCGAGGCGGCCGACGGTGCCGACCGCCGCCAGGTCGAGGTCCGGGCGCTCCCGGCTCCACTGGTCGAGCATGACGTCCACGTGATCCATGGGGGAATGTTATTCGATGGGAGATAGTTAGACGTAGTACTATCAGCCGAGGAACTATCGGAGTGCTCACCGTGGGGAGAGACCAATGACGTTGATCGGACCGGAAGCCGTGGTCGTGCGGGGCGACGAAGCCGAGACCGTCTCGATGCTCGGCGGCCAGGGGCGGCTGCTGGCGGACTCCAGCGCCACCGGCGGCGCCCTGAGCACCCTGCGCGTCACGCTGGGGCGCGGCAAGGACGGCGCCACCCCGCACTACCACGGGGGCTCCTCGGAGCTGTTCTTCGTCGTCGACGGCTCGGCCCAGGTGCTGGTCGGGAACGAGGTGGTCACCGCCCGCAGCGGTGACCTCGTGGTGGTACCGCCCCACCTGCCGCACGCCTTCGCGGCCGCGCCGGACTCCGGGGCGGACCTGCTGATAGTGATCACCCCCGGCGTGGAGCGCTTCGACTACTTCCGCCTGCTGGAGCGGATCCGCGCGGGCGAGGCGACGGTCGAGGAACTGCTCGCCAAGCAGGACCTCTTCGACAACCACTTCCTGGAGTCGCCGAGTTGGCGCGACGCCCGGGAGGAAGCCGCCCGGTCCCAGCCGTAGACCGCCCGGCACCGAGCCCGGCCCGACACCAGGAGAAGACCCCCGTGACCGACACCCGCACCATCACCAACCCGCCCGACCTGCACGACCCGACGCCGTTCGGCTACAGCCACGCCGCCTCCGCACCCGGCGAACCGGTGTTCATCGGCGGCCAGTACGCCTCCGACGCCCACGGCCGGGTCGCGCCCGGCGACTTCGCCGCCCAGGTGGAACTCGCCCTCGCCAACCTGCGCACCGCGCTCGCCGGAGTCGGCCTCGGCTTCGAGCACGTGGTCCGGCTCGGCTCGTACATCGTCGACCACGACCCGCAGAAGCTCGCCGTCCTCGGCAAAGCCCTCGCCGGCGCCTGGGGCGACCGGCTGCCCGCGCAGACACTCAGCGGAGTCGCCTCGCTCGCCCTGCCCGGGATGCTCTTCGAGATCGACGCGATCGCCGTCCGGCCGACGGCGGAGGCAACCGACTGACTTACCCGCAGGGGTCCCACCCGCCGGCGGGACCCCTCGCCGCACCGCCGCCGTTCGAACCGAAACGGACCGCCCACACGGCCCGGGCCACTCACACGGCCCGGGCCGCCGCCGGTGGAACCGTCCTGCGCGCAGGTCGCGGAGCCGGCGACGGACCGAGGTGGCCCGGATGGGACTGCCCGTCGCCCGCCCCTGTCGCGCAATGCCGAAAGCTTGTCGGGAAAAGACGGTACGGCCGCCCCGCGAACCACGACAGTGGACCCATGACCACACACCGCACCGACGTCCTCGTCATCGGCGCCGGAGTCGCCGGCATCGGCGTCGCCTGCCGCCTGCGCCGGGACCTCCCCGGCCGTGACTTCGCGATCCTGGAACGCCGGGCCGGCATCGGCGGCACCTGGGACCTGTTCCGCTACCCGGGCGTCCGCTCGGACTCCGACATGTTCTCCTTCGGCTACCGGTTCCGCCCCTGGAACGGGACCAGGGTGCTCGCCGGCGGCGAGTCGATCCGCGACTACGTGACCGCCACCGCCCGCGAGTACGGCGTGGACAAAGCGATCCACCACGGACTTCGGGTGCTGGCCGCCGACTGGTCGAGCGAGCACCAGCGGTGGACGGTGACCGCGCTGCGCGAGGCGACCGGCGAACGGGAGACCTGGGTCTGCTCCTTCCTCGTCACCTGCACCGGCTACTACGACTACGACCGGGGCCACCTGCCCGAGTTCCCCGGCGCCGAGCGGTTCGAGGGCGTGCGGATCCACCCGCAGCACTGGCCGCGGGACTTCGACCACACCGGGAAGCGGGTCGTCGTGATCGGCAGCGGCGCGACCGCCGTCACGCTCGTCCCGGCGCTGGCCGACCGGGCGGCCCATGTGACGATGCTCCAGCGCTCGCCCTCGTACGTCTTCTCGGTGCCCTCGGTCGACCGGATCACCGCCTGGCAGCAGCGGTTCCTGCCCGGTCCGCTGGTCGCCAGGATGACCCGCCGACGCAACATCGGCCTGCAGCGCGCCCTCTTCCGGACCGCCCGGCGCTTCCCCCGCGCGACGCGCCGGATGCTGCTGGCCGGGGTGCGCCGGGCGGTCGGCCCGCGCATCGACATGACCCACTTCAGCCCGGCCTACGCCCCGTGGGACGAGCGGCTGTGCGCCGTCCCCGACGGCGACCTCTTCCGGGTGCTCCGGGAGGGCCGCGCCGATGTCGTCACCGACACCGTCGAGACCTTCACCCCCACCGGCATCCGGCTCGCCTCCGGCCGGGAACTCGCCGCGGACGTCGTCGTCACCGCCACCGGCCTGAACCTCCAGGCCTTCGGCGGCGCCACGATCAGCGTCGACGGCGAACCGCGCGACCTGCACGACGTCTGCACCTACAAGAGCGTCATGCTCGAGGGCATCCCCAACCTGGCCTGGGTCTTCGGCTACACCAACGCCTCCTGGACCCTGAAGGTCGACCTCGCCGCCGCCTACCTGGTGCGCCTGCTCAGGCACCTGGACGCCACCGGCCGCACCGTCGCCGTGCCCGTGGACCACGCGGCCAACGCGACCGACGAGGGCGTGGTCGACGAGCTGACCTCGGGCTACATCCGGCGGGCGAAGGACGTCATGCCGCGCCAGGGGCGCGAGTTCCCCTGGCGGATGGTGATGGACTACCACCACGACCGGAAGGTCCTGCTGTCCGACCCGATCGAGGACGGCGTCCTCGCCTTCGGCGGGCCCGGGAGTGCGCGTCTTACCGGTCCGTGACGCCGCCCCGTGTCGACCGGCCGCGGGCCCGGTCGGACGCTAGCGTCGGCGGCATGAGAATCCTGGTCACCGGCGGTGCCGGCTTCATCGGCGCGTCCGTGGTGCGCGCCCTGGTCGCGGCCGGCCATCACGTGCGCGTCCTGGACGCCCTGCTGCCCGCGGTCCATCCGACCGGAAACCCGCCCGCGCTGCCCGCGGGTGTCGACTTCCGGCGCGGGGACGTCCGGGACGCGGAGACCGTCGAGGAGGCGCTCGCCGGGGTGGACGCGGTCTGCCACCAGGCGGCGATGGTCGGCCTGGGACTGGACCTCCAGGACGCACCGCACTACGTCGGCTGCAACGACCTCGGCACGGCGGTGGTCCTCGCCGCGATGGCGCGGTCCGGCGTCCGACGACTGGTCCTGGCCGGATCCATGGTGGTCTACGGGGAAGGGCGCTACCACTGCGCGGAGCACGGCGAGGTGGCACCGGGGCCGCGGCGGCCCGCCGACCTGGACGCCGGACGGTTCGAGCCGCCCTGCCCGGTCTGCGGCGCTCCCCTGCGGCCGGGCCTGGTCGCGGAGAGCGCACCCGCCGACCCGCGCAGCGTCTACGCGGTGACCAAGCTCGCGCAGGAACACCTCTCCGCCGCCTGGGCACGCGCCTGCGGCGGAACAGTGCTGACGCTGCGTTACCACAACGTGTACGGCCCCGGGATGCCGCGCGACACCCCGTACGCGGGGGTGGCGTCGCTGTTCCGGTCGGCCCTCGCCCGCGGCGAGGCGCCCCGGGTCTTCGAGGACGGCCGCCAGCGCCGGGACTTCGTCCACGTCGAGGACGTCGCCGCCGCCAACCTCGCGGCGCTGACGGCCGTGGGCGACCGGCCGCCGGGCAGCGTCCGGGCGTACAACGTGGGCAGCGGCGAGGTGCGCACCATCGGTGAGATGGCGGCCGCGCTGGCCGCGGCCCACGGCGGTCCGGCGCCGACGGTGACCGGCGAGTACCGGCTCGGCGACGTGCGGCACGTCACCGCCGACTCGAACCGGCTGCGCGCCGAGCTGGACTGGCTGCCGCGCGTCCCGTTCGACCGGGGCATGGCGGAGTTCGCCGCCGCACCGCTGCGGGTCTGAGGTCAGCTCCGGGCCGACGGCAGGGCGATCTCGAAGCAGCAGCCGCCCGCCACGTTGTGGACGCGGGCCCGCCCGGCGTGGGCCTCGACGATGCCGCGGACGATGGCGAGGCCCAGGCCGGCACCGCTGCCGCCGGCCTCGGGCCGGTCGGACCGCCCGCCGGGATCGGCCGGCCTGGGCGTGCGGGCCTCGGTGCCACGCCAGCCGGTCTCGAAGACCCGGGTCAGGTCCTGGGCGGGGATGCCCCCGCAGCCGTCGGTGACCGAGAGCAGCACCTCGTCCGCCTCCCGCCGCGCGGAGACCGTGACCACGCCGTCCTGAGGGGTCGAGCGGATCGCGTTGACCAGCAGGTTGCCCAGGACCCGGGTGATCTCGCGGCTGTCGACCTCGACCGGTTCGGGCTCCACCTGCCGGCCTTCGAGCCGGACGCCGCGCTGCCGGGCCAGCGCGTGGGCACCGGCCAGCGCGTCGTCGACCAGGTCGTAGACTGAGACCCGGGAGAGCGAGAGGGCGAGCGTTCCGGCCTGGATGCGGGAGAGTTCGAACAGGTCGTCCACCATCCCGGTGAGCCGCTCGACCTCGGTGCGGATCCGCCGGAGGTAGCGGTCCGGCTCCTCGGCGACGCCGTCCTCCAGCGCCTCGGCCATCGCCCGCAGCCCGGCCAGCGGGGTGCGCAGGTCGTGGGAGATCCAGGCGACCAGCTCCCGCCGGGACTGTTCGAGGGCCTGTTCGCGGCCCCGGGATTCGGCGAGCCGGGCGCTGGTGGCGGACAGTTCCTCGCTCAGCTGGGCCAGTTCGCGGCCCAGCGGGTGGACGGGCGCGGTGAAGCCGGTGTCGCTGCCGACGGTCCGGGCGGCGGCCGTCAGGGCCCGACTGCCGGCGACCACCTGTCGGCCCAGCAGGGCGGCGGTGCCCAGGGACACGACGGCGGCCATGGCGAGCACCGTTATCACGACACCGAGGTCGTGGGCGGAGAGGAACATGGCCTGCGCGACGGCGAAGGTGCCGGAGACGACCGCGAGCACGGTGACGACGGCGACGCAGAACAGCGAGAGCGCCATCGAGCGCCTGCGCAGCAGCCGGACGGCCGGCCAGCCGAGCAGGCCCGCTCCGCCGGCGCCGAGCGCGGCGAACAGGGCGATCAGCAGCAGGTCCTTCACCGGCGGTCCTCCCCTGCACCGGGCACCGGGTCGTAGCGGTAGCCGACGCCCCACACCGTGCTGATCATCCGGGGGGCGGCGGGATCGTCCTCGATCTTCTCGCGCAGGCGCCGCACGTGGACGGTGACGGTGGAGAGGTCGCCGAAGTCCCAGCCCCAGACGCGGGCCATCAGCTCCTGGCGGGAGAACACCGTCCCGGGGAACCGCAGGAGGAAGGCCAGCAGGTCGAACTCCCGTGCGGTCAGGGACAGTTCCCTCCCGGAACGGTGAGCGCGACGGGCCGGCCCGTCGACCGTGATGTCCCCGGAGCGGACGGGCCCGGCCGCGGCGCCCGTCGCGGGTGCCGCCACGCGCGAGCGCCGCAGCACCGACTGGACCCGCAGGACGAGTTCGCGTGGACTGAACGGCTTGGTGACGTAGTCGTCGGCGCCCAGCTCCAGGCCGAGGACGCGGTCGGCCTCGTCACTCCTGGCGGTGAGCAGCACGACCGGCAGCTCCCCGCCGGCGGCCTGGCCGCGCAGCCGCCGCAGCACCTCCAGGCCGTCGATGCCCGGGAGCATCAGGTCCAGGACCACGAGGTCGGGCTGGTGGGCACGGGCGAGGGCGAGCCCCCGCGGACCGTCGGCGGCGTGGTCGACGCGGTGGCCGGCCCGGGTGAGGTAGCCGGCGACGACCTCGGCCACGGTCGGGTCGTCGTCGATCACCAGGATGCGGCCGGCGGCCGACGGCCCGGCGATGGCGGAGGGCACGTTGGCGGAGGGCTCGTTCACCCCGCCGAGAATAGGCGCCGGGCGCCGGTGCGGACGCCGCCGCCGTCCCCCCGTTCGACCTCCGTAAGATCCTGGGCCCCGTCCGCACACCGGTCCGCACACCAGCGCGGGCCTCCGACGGCTCCCCGGTGGGCCGTCGGCGCGACGTTCGGCTTCCGTAAGGCTGCGGCACCACCGTCCCGGGCCGACACGCCCTTAGCATGGCCGACGTGACCTCCGCTACCCCTCGTTCGTCCGGTGTCGATGTCGTCCTGCCCTGCCTCGACGAGGCCGAGGCGCTGCCCTGGGTGCTCGGGCGCATCCCGCCCGGCTGGCGGGCCATCGTCGTGGACAACGGCTCGCGGGACGGCTCGGCCGAACTCGCCCGATCGCTCGGAGCGACCGTGGTCGAGGAGTCCCGGCGCGGGTTCGGCGCCGCCTGCCACGCCGGGCTCCTCGCCGCCACCGCCGAGCTGGTCTGCTTCCTGGACTGCGACGGCTCGCTCGACCCCGCCCAACTGCCCCGGGTCACCGCTCCGGTGACCGACGGCACGGCGGACCTCGTCCTCGGCCGCCGCCGGCCGGTGAGCACGGGCGCCTGGCCCCTGCACGCACGGCTCGCCAACACCGTGCTGGCCCGCCGGCTGCGGGCCCGCACCGGCGCCCCGCTGCACGACCTGGGCCCGATGCGGGCCGCCCGACGGGAACGCCTGCTGGCGCTCGGCCTGGGCGACCGCCGCTCCGGATACCCGCTGGAGATGGTGCTCGCCGCCTCGGCCGCCGGCATGCGGATCACCGAGACCTCCGTCGACTACCTGCCGCGCGCGGGCCGTTCGAAGGTCACCGGCACGGTGCGCGGCACCCGGCAGGCGATCCGGGACATGCGGGCCGTGCTCGCCGCCCCGCCGCCCACCCTGCTGGTCATCGCCAAGTCGCCCGTACCGGGCCGGGTGAAGACCCGGCTCACCCCGGCCTGCACGCCCCAGCAGGCGGCGGCGCTGGCCGAGGCCGCGCTCTCCGACACCCTGCACACCCTGGCCACCGTGCCGGCCGGGCGGCGCCTGCTGGTCCTGGACGGCGAGCCGGGCCGCTGGCTGCCGCCCGGGTGGCAGGTGCTTCCGCAGAGCGGCGGCGGACTGGACGCCCGGCTGGCGGCGGCCTTCGGCCACGCGGCCCGGCTGGCCCCGCACGCGCCCGCGCTGCTGGTCGGCATGGACACCCCGCAGCTCAGCGCGGCCACCCTGGCAGAGCCGCTCTCGCCGGCGGGCCGGGCCGGGGCCGACGCCTGGTACGGGCCCGCGACCGACGGCGGCTTCTGGGCCCTCGGCCTGGCCCGGCCGACCGAGGACCTCGCCCGCCGGCTCCTCCTCGGGGTCCCGATGTCGACCCCGAACACGGGGCGGGTGCTCCTCGACCGGCTCGGGGCGGCCGGCCTGACGGTGCGCACCCTGCCCGAAGCCACCGACGTGGACACCGTCGAGGACGCCCTGCTGGTCGCCTCCCAGGCGCCGCGGAGCCGGTTCGCCGCCCGCCTGCGCTCGTTCCGCACCGTCCCCGAGGTTGCGGGTTGACCGGCACCTCGACGGCATGGATCGACGACCCGTTCGCCGACGCCGTCCGCACCGGACGCGGTCCGCTGTGGCTGCGCGGCGACGACGGACGCCGGATCCCGCTCGACATCGAACGCTGGTGCGCACCGGCCGCCGGCGGCGACCACAGCCTCCTGATGCGCTGCTTCCACCTGTCGGCGCCGGTCGTGGACCTCGGCTGCGGACCCGGCCGGCTGGTCGCCGCGCTCCTCGCCGTGGGCGTCCCGGCCCTCGGCGTCGACGTCACCCCGGCGGCCGTCGCCCGCACCCTCGGCCTCGGCGGCGCGGCCCTGTGCCGCTCGGTGTTCGACCGGCTCCCCGCCGAGGGCCGCTGGGGTGCGGCCCTGCTGGCGGACGGCAACCTCGGCATCGGCGGGAACCCGGAGGCCCTGCTGCGCCGTGCGGCCGAACTCATCGCGCCGGACGGGCTGTTGCTGGTGGAGGTCGAGCCGCGCGAGGTCGATGAACGCGTCACCGTCCGGGTCGAGGGCCCGGACGGCCGGCTCGGCCCGCCCTTCGCCTGGGCACGCCTCGGCGCCAGGGCCGCCGTACGACGGGCCTACGGCGCCGGGCTCGTCGAGGCGGAACGCTGGACCTCCCACGGCCGACGCTTCCTCACCCTGCGCCGCCGCACCGCGCCCGCCCGCTGAGAACCAGTGACTGAGAACTCGTGATCGAACGAAGGGCAGCCACCCGTATGACCACCATCGAAGAGCGGATCATCAGCCACATCTCCGAGAAGCTGGGGCCGGGTCACGACATCGCCGCGGACACGGACCTCTCGTACGTGCTGGACTCCACGGCCGTTATGGAGGTGGTGGTGTGGATCGAGGAGGCGTTCGGCTTCTCGGCCGAACTCGACGAGATCAACCCCGACAACTTCGGCTCGCCCGCCCGCCTGGCCCAGTGGGTTCGCCGGAACGTCGGGGGCGCTGCCACCTAGCTCGGCCGCCGGTCAGTTCCCGGCCCCCGCCGCGGCGGCGACCCGCCCCGTACGGAGCTGGCGCAGCAGCGGGACCAGGAGGACGACGCACAGGGCCGTGCCGTAGGCGAACTGCTGCGCCACCGGGCCCTGCACCAGGTAGAGCGCCTGCCCGGCGGCCGGGACGGCCAGCCACTCCCAGCGGCCGTCGAGCGCCACCAGCGCGACCACCAGGAGCCCGTACCAGGGGTAGGAGGGCGCGACCAGCAGCAGCGCCGTGCCCGTCACCAGGAGCGCGCCGGCCCACGGCTCACTCCGGTCGCCCCGGCGGAGGACCCGGACCGCCACGGCCGCCAGGACGAACGCCGCCGCCCACGGTGCGAGGCGGTCGGACAGCACCAGCCTCAGCAGCCCGAACCGGTCGATGTGGCCCTGTTCGTAGCCCTCCTCCTTCAGGTAGCCCGGCAGGTAGCCGAGGACCGAGGTGCCCGAGGCCACGACGTACGGGAGGTAGGACAGGGCGAAGGCGCCGAGCGCGGATCCGACCAGCAGGACGTCCTTCCGGGAAGGGCGCCGGGCCGACAGGCCCGACAGCGCGCCGGGGAGGACGAGGGCCGGCAGCAGCTTGGTCGCGACCGCGCCGCCGAGGAGGAGCCCCCCTCGCACGGCCCTCCCGCGCGCCGCGCAGCCGAGCCCGGCGACCGTCAGCAGGGCTCCGAGCGTGTCCACGTGCGCGTCGTTGACCGCCCACACGGCCACGCCGGGGAACCACCCCCACAACGCGGCCCGCCACCGCTCCCGCCCCACCCTCAGCAGCAGGGCGGTCGTCGCCACCGCCAGCACCGCACCGCCGGCCTGCACCCCGCGGACCCCGCCGCCGAACGGGTGCACGACGACGAACCAGACCTGTGCCACCGGCGGATAGATGGTGTGCACGGCCGGCCGGTTGATCCGGGTGCAGTCCCCGGCCCTGGTGCGCCGCTCGTCCCAGCCCGTGCAGCCGTCACCGACCGGGAAGAGCCCCGGGTCACGCAACCGGGCCAGCGCCGGATCGTCCGGGGTGTGGGCGTAGGGCGAGATCCCGGCCGCCTGGACCCGGCCGTCCCAGACGTAGCGGTAGGCGTCGTCGCTGGTGCGGGGTGGGGCCAGCAGCCCGACGGCGGCGACGGCCACGGCGCCGGCCAGGACCAGCGGCGCGACCAGCCGGCTGGGCACCCTGCGCAGCAGCACCACCGCGACCGCGAAGAGGGCCGTGTCGAGGAGGTACCAGACGGCGAGCGGCACGAAGCCGCCGTCGGTGACGGTCAGTGCCAGAGCGCTGACCAGGGCCGCGAGCGCGAGCGCGCAGGACGGAACGGTACGGTCGATCATCCTGCCCAACCTCCCGGTGATGAAGTCTCGCGGCCCCGGCGTTCCCTCGCCGGGGTGGGGCGTCAGACGCCGGGGACCCCCGGAAGACCGGTCGTGAGACCGTCCAGGGCGTGCGGGCAGGGGCACTCGCGCACCAGCGGCAGCCGTTCCACCGCCTTGAACAGCACGGTGCGCAGCCGGTCGACGTTGCGGGCGAACTCCTTCAGCACCTCGCCGTGGGTGACGCCCGCGCCGCTCTCCACCCCGGCGTCGAGATCCGTGACCAGGGCCAGCGAGGCATAGCAGAGCCCGAGTTCACGGGCGAGGACGGCCTCCGGATGTCCCGTCATGCCGACCACCGACCAGCCGTTGGCGGTGAACCAGCGGGACTCGGCGCGGGTGGAGAAGCGCGGGCCCTCGATCACCACCAGCGTTCCGCCGTCGACGGGCTCCCAGGCCGCCTCCCGGGCGGCGTCCAGTGCCGCCTTCCGCCCCGCCGGGCAGTACGGGTCGGCCATGGACACGTGCACCACCTCCGGCACCGTGCCGTCCGGCAGCGGCAGGCCGTCGTAGAAGGTCTGCGGGCGCCCCGAGGTCCGGTCCACGAACTGGTCGGGCACCAGCAGCGTGCCCGGCCCGTACTCCGGGCGCAGCCCGCCCACCGCGCACGGCGCGACCACCTGCCGCACACCCAGCGTGTGCAGCGCCCACAGGTTGGCGCGGTAGTTGATCCGGTGCGGGGGAAGCCGGTGGCCGCGCCCGTGCCGGGGCAGGAACGCGACCCGGCGGCCGGCCGCCTCTCCCACGAACACCGCGTCGCTCGGTTCGCCGTACGGGGTGTCCACCCGTACCTCGGTCACGTCGTCCAGCAGCTCGTAGAGCCCGGAGCCACCGATGACGCCCACCTCGGCGCTCGGCGGGACGTCCTGGTCGACCGTCATCCCGGTCCACCTCTCTTCTCGGGAACAGCCTCCCGGCCAACTGTAGGAACGGACCGGGCCGGAACCGGGTCACCATGCCTTACGGATCACGAACGTCCCCGCGCCGCGGGCCCGCGGCGGGGCTTGTACGACCGTCGCCGCCGGGCCGTCGCGGCGAGCAGGCAGAGCGCCGAGACGGCGAAGACCGCCGCGGTCAGCAGCAGCCAGCGCCCGAGGAAGACGTCCGGGTCCAGGCCGGTGGCGGAGCGGTACCCGGGGACGCGACGCAGGACGAGCGGGTACCAGACGACCAGCAGCAGCAGCGAGAGGAAGGCGGGGACGCGGACGTAGTTGACCGCCGGCATCCGGTGCGTACCGCCCGCGGGAGCCTGGCGGACACCCGTCAGGGCCTGGGCGGCCCGGTCGGTGAGCGTGTAGAGCGGCAGCAGGACCAGGTCGTGGAGCAGCGCGGCCCCGACGAACCAGACCACGACGCCGAGCGGATCGCCCTTGAGGAGGCGGATCCCGGCGTACAGGGCCAGGGCGAAGGAACACAGGAGGAGGAGCAGGTGCAGGGGGGACGCGCCGTAGCGCTCGCGGAGGCCGCTGCGGCGCTTCATCCGGTGGCTCCGAAGGTGAGGCGGGTGACCCATTTGGTGTTGTGGACACCGGGGTTGGCGGGAACGATGATCCGGGCCGGGTAGCCGTGGTCGGGCGAGAGGTCGGCTCCGTTGACGCGCAGGGCCAGCAGGGAGCGGGCGTCGCGGACCTGGTTGTCGCGCAGGACGGTGGAGGAGAAGGACCCGCCGCGTTCGACGGATTCCACGAAGACGTCCGGTGGGCTGTCGGTCAGGCCGACGAGCGCGGCCAGCTCGGTCAGCCGGACGCCGGTCCAGTCCTGGTCGGGGGTGGACCATCCCTCGACGCAGGCGATGGGCAGGGCCGCGGTGGTCTGCGGCAGGCTCCTCAGCTGGTCCAGGGTGAGGACGGTTTCGCGGCCGGGGCCGCGGACGGTCAGCCGCCAGTCGGGGCCGATGTCGGCGGGGCGGATGCCGACGGCGGCGGCGGTCTTGTTGATCTGGAAACCGTTCGGGCCCTCGCCGGGCTCCTGGCCGTGCGGGGCGAGCAGCGCGGTCCTGCGCCACCATCCGCCGATGCTCTGACCGACCGTCACCGCGAACAGCGCGAGGGAGCCCGCGCCGACCAGCGCGAGGGCTCCGCGCCGGGAGAGGGTCGCGGGGGCGGGGCGCGGGGAGACCAGACCGGTGTCGTCTAGCGGGTCGGGCAGCGTGTCGGCGGCGCCGATGCGCAGTTCGGTGCGCAGGCGCCGGCTGCGCAGCGCCCGGACCATGACCGGGACGCGGAACACCACGTGGACGACGAAGGCGCCGATGAAGACCCAGGCACCGTAGTAGTGCAGGGTGTAGAAGGAGCCGGGAAAGATGTAGTGCAGCTGGATGTTGAGGACGCCGGTGGCGAACTCGAACAGCGCGCCGCCGACCAGGAGCAGCAGCGACAGGCGCTCGACCGCCTGGGCCGGCGAGCGGAGCGGCGGCCAGGCGAAGAGCTTGGGGATGACCGACCAGAGCTTGGCCAGCAGCACCGGGACCAGCACGATGCCGAGGGTCACGTGGATCCCCTGGTTCAACCGGTACAGCCAGCTGGGGCTGGTCGGCCAGGAGAAGAGGTAGAAGCCGAGCCAGCCCTTGTCCGGGGTCTGGTCGTTGACCGCGGCGAGGTCGGGGTTGTAGGCGGCGTAGGACAGCAGCCCGGTCACGAACACCACCGTGATCCCGGGCAGCAGCACCAGGCCGAACACCGAGGTGAGCCACGGGCCGCGCAAGGGGCTGCGCCAGAACTCCGGGCGCGCGGGCCCGGGCGGCGGGCCTGCGGCGAGCGCGGCACGCAGGCGGGATCCCCTGGGCTTGGGGGCTGTACGCGTCGGCGCGTGAGGGGCCGGTCGCCGTCCCTCCGCGGTGTGGTCGCGCGGCGGCGCCGGGGGCTGCTCGGGCCGCTCGGGCTGCTCGGGCTGCGGGAGCGGTGGCGGAGGTCCGGCGGCCGGCTTGCCCGCGGAGGGCTGCGGTGCCGGGGCCGGCCCGGGCTCCCGCTCGGGGCCGGGTTGGGGGCGGTGGGGTCCGTCGGCGTCGTCGTGGGCGTTCAGGGTGGCGCTCCTTCGCGGGTGCGTGCGGAGGCGGGTTGGCCGCGCTGACACGACCGTATGCCGCAGATCACCCATGAAGCAGCAATCAACTTATTACGGAATTTCAGGTCGCCGTCGGTCATCGAGGAAGCATCCGGCGGCTCGCCCCATGGATTTGACTACATGTCAGATCATCCTCAGTCGTGGCACCGTGACTCGGCCGTCCGAACCCCCGCGCCGGCAAGGCGCAGCAACCGGTCGCGGAGCGCCGCGGTCACGGGCGGACGGCGGCCGGGTCCAAGAGGGTCAGGACGCGGTCGGCGAGGTTGTCGATGCTGCCGGCGTTGACGACCTCGATGGTGGGGATGTCGACGCCCAGTTCGCCCTGGAGGGCGACGACCAGTTCGGTGGCCATGAGGGAGTCCAGGCCGAGCGTGTCGAGCCCCTGGGTCCGGTCGATGCGGTCGGGCGCTCGGTGGGTGATGCGGGCGACGAGGGTCGCGAGCAGGTCGGTGAGGTCGGCTGTGCCGGGAGCGGGTTCGCCGCCGGACCCGAGGGGGCGCCGGACGGCGTTCCGGACGGCGTCGGGTTCCTCGGCGGGCAGGACGGCGGTGAAGCGGGGTGCGCGTACCGTTGGCAGCAGCGTGGCGAGGCGGGCGAAGTCGAAGTGGCCGACCAGGACAACGGGTTCCCCGCCTTCCCCGTCTTCCCCGTGGCCGCCGTGCGGGCGCGTCATGAGGTCCTCCATCGCGGCGAGGATCCGGTCGGTGCGCATGGGCGCGAGGCCCATGCGTTCCAGGACCCGGCTGACTTCCTCGTCCGCCGCCAGGCCGACCTCGCCGATCAGGCCCCAGCCGATGGACAGACCTGGCAGGCCGGCGGCTCGGCGGGCGCGGACGACGCCCTCCATGGCGAGGTTGCCTGCGGCGTAGGCGGCCTGCGCACGGTGACCGACGGTGGCGGAGACGGAGGAGTGGACCACGAAGAAGTCCAGCGGGAGGCCGCGGCTGAGCCGGTCCAGGAGCAGGGCGCCGCGGAGTTTCGCCGCGAGGACCGATTCGACCGTCGCGTCGTCGAGTTCGGTGAGCAGCGCGTCGCGCACGTCGACGGCGGAGTGGACGATGCCGCGCAGCGGATGCCCGGTGGCCGCGATGCGGCGGACGACGTCGCCGAGGGCGTCGGGATCGGCGACGTCGGCGGCGTACGCCGTGGCGGTGGCGCCCTGGCGGGCCAGCGCGGCGAGCAGCTCGTCGGCGCCCGGTGTGGCGGCGCCGCGGCGGGAGACCAGGGCCAGGTGGCGGGCTCCGCGGTCGGCGAGGAACCGGGCGACCTCGGCGCCGAGACCGGTGAGTCCGCCGGTGATCAGGTAGCTGGCGGCGGGGTCGCAGGCCAGGCGCCGGGGAGGTGTGGTGAGGCGCGGCGCGGGGTCGAGGGCGATGACCACCTTGCCGACGTGGTGGGAGCGCCGCAACAGGGTGAACGCGTCCGCGACGTCCTCGGCGGGGTGGAGGTGGTGCGGCAGCGGGCGGTAGACCCCCTGGTGGACGCGCCGGGCGAGGTCGCCGAAGTGGCGGGCGGAGAGTTCCGGCTGCCGGGCGAACATCTGGAGGGCGTCGACGGCGTGGAACGACAGGTTGTTGCGGAAGGCCCGCAGCGCCAGTCGGCCTCCGGTGTGGATGTCGCGCTTGCCGAGTTCGACGCAGCGGCCGCCGGGCCGCAGCAGGTCGAGGTTGCGGGAGAGCGCCTCGCCCGCGAGGGAGTTGAGGACGACGTCGACGCCCTTCCCCTCGGTCAGCTCCATCACCTGGTCGGCGAAGGCGAGCGTGCGGGAGTCCAGGACGTGTTCGGCACCCAGCAGTTCCAGCAGCGTGCGCTTGGCGGGGCTGCCCGCGGTGGCGATGACCCGCGCTCCGACCTGCCGCGCGTACTGCAGGGCCGCGAGGCCCACACCACCGGCGGCGCCGTGCACCAGCAGCGTTTCGCCCGCTGTGAGGCGGGCCAGGTGCTCCAGGGAGTGCTGGACGGTGAAGAAGGCGACGGGCAGCGTCGCGGCCTCAGCAAACATCATGCCGTCGGGCATCCGCCCGGTGGCCGCCTCGGGTACGAGGAGGTGCGAGGCCAGCGCCCCGGGCGCGCAGGCGAAGACCCGCTCCCCCACCCGGAGGGTGGTTCCCTCCCCGGCCGCCGCGACGACGCCCGAGGCTTCCAGACCGAGCCGGTACTCGCCCGGGACGGCGGGCTCGGCGCCCGACGGCAGGGAACCGGTGGCCAGCAGCACGTCACGGAAGTTGAGCCCGGCCGCCCGGACCTCGATCACCACCTCACCGGGGCCCGGTGGCGGTGGCTCGGGGGCGGGGACCCAGTCGAGGGCGTGGCCGAGCCCCGGTCGGCGCAGGCGCAGACGGTAGGGGCGCCGACCCGCCGGGCCGGTCGGCGCGGGCAGTTCCCGCAGGCGCGGGACGAACCGGCCGGCGGGCCGCAGGACGATCTCGTCCTCCGCTCCGGACTGGAGCAACTCGTCGGCCAGCCGCCGCGCGTCGAGTCGGGGCGACGGCCCTGGCTCGAGGACCAGCCGCCGGACCGCCGGCCTGGGCTTCTCGTTGACGAGGGTGCGCGACACCGCCCACGGCACGCAGTCCGCCGGGAACAGCCGGGCACCTGGCGTCGGCAGCGCACCGGACGGGGGGCCGACCAGTAACAGCACGGGGTCGGCGGCGGGCGGGAGCACGGCGCAGGCCTCGGCCACGGCGCGCAGGACGGCGGTGCGGGTCACGGCGGTCGACAGTGCCTGCCGACCGGTGTCCTCCTCGCTGTCCGAGGTGGCACCGCTCGACGTGTCGCTGCCCGAGAGCAGGAGCACCAGGACGGGCCGCACGGGGTCGGCGCGGAGGCCGTCGAGCCAGTCGGCGGAGTCGGCGGTGGCCCGGACGACGGTGACGGGGCCGGTCTCGGCCGCGCGCAGTGCGGCGACGAGGGGTTCGGTGAGCGGGTCCTCGGGGTGCTCGGCCGCGATGACCCACGACGTCGCGGGACCCCGGCAAGCGGGTTGCTCCATGGCACCGGGTTGCTCCATGGCACCGGCTCCGGCCGTCGAGGTCGCGACCGTCGGGGGCACGGCGGTGACGGTGGGCGGCGCGAGTGGCTTCCCGCCCGGTACGGCGCCGCGCCGGGCGACGAGCACGGAGTAGTCGGCCTCTGGCGTACCGGCCCGCACCGCATCGACGCCGAGCCGGGCCGTGTCCGCGAAGCCGTGGGCGGTGAACAGGTCCTGCCACTGGGCGGCGGTCAGCAGCGGCGAATCGGGGCGCAGGTCGGGTTCGTCGGCGTTCCAGAAGCTCTTCAGGGGGCCGAAGCAGGGCAGGAGGCGGTCGAGGGCGTGGGTTTCGACGGCCACCAGGTGCCCGCCCTCGTCGAGCAGGCGGGCCACCCGCCCCGTGGTCTCGCGCAGCCGGGCGGTGGCGTGCAGGACGTTGCCGGCCACCACGAGGTCGTACGAACCCGGCTGGAATCCCTGGGATTCGGGGTCGCGGTCCAGGTCGAGCGGCCGGTAGGCGAGGGTGTCGTGGCCGGCGAAGCGGACGCGGGCGCGCGGGAGGAAGGCGTCGGACAGGTCGGTGAAGGTGTAGTGGGTGCGCTCCGGTGGCAGCGCGTCGAGGAGCGCGGCCGTCAGGCCTCCGGTGCCCGCGCCCACTTCCAGGACGCGCAGCGGGCGGTCGGCGGGCCAGTGCCGGACGAGCCGGCGGACGAGAGCGGCGGCCAGGGCGTTGCAGTGTCGGGTGACGGTGGTGCCGGAGTAGTAACTCTCCACCCAGTGACGGGTGTTCTCGTCGAACAGCACGGACACGGCGTCCCGCCGGCCGAGCAGCACGTCGGGCAGCACGGTGCCGCAGTGGGAGTGCAGCACCGCTTCCGTGGCGCACTGCGGATGTGCGCGCACCAGCTCGGCGAGGGCGCCGTGCGGATCGGGGCGCACCGCCGCCGCCCACGCTCCGTCCGCGTCGCGCCGCAGCACGCCCACGCGTTCGGCCTGGCGGAGTGAGGCGTGCAGCAGCCGGCGGTAGACCGGGAGCGCCCCGGCGGCGATCAGGCTCCCGGGGGTGTACGAGGTGGCGCCGGGGGCCACGGTGCGGGCGGCGCGGAGGGTGAAGTGCCCACTGAGCCGGTCGGCCAGCAGGGCGGCCCCGGCGTACCGGCGGGCGTCCCAGGCGGGGCCGTCCAGCGAGTGCCGGGCCGCACGGACCAGGTCGCGGAGGGCGGGCATGCCGGCCGGGGACGGGAGGGGTCCGCTGTGGCCGGGCGAGGCGCGCAGGACGGTGGCGAGGTGTGCCAGCGCGGTACGGGCGGCGTCGAAGCTGCGCAGCCGGCAGCCGTCCGCTTCGGCGGTGACCCGGCCCTGGTCATCCAGCAGCCGTACGTCCCAGCACACTTCGCGGGGCCCGGCGTCGCGGCGGAGTACCCGTACCCAGCCCTTGGCGGGTGCCTCCTCCCACACCCGCAGGGCCGCGACGGCCGAGGGGAGGAACAGGGCGTCGGGTGCCTCACCCCCTTGGGCGAGCAGGGGCGCACCGGCCTGGAGGGCACTGTCGAGCAGCACGGGGTGCAGGACGTACCCCCCGCCGCCGCCCGAAGCCCCACCCCTGTCCGGAGCCCCACCCCTGTCCGGAGCCCCGCCGCTGCCCGGAGCCTCGGCGGGTTCCGGGGCTTCCGGCAGCTCGTAGCGGGCCAGGACCTCGCCGTCCCCGACGTACAGGGCGGTGAGGGCGCGGAAGGCGGGGCCGTAGACGATGCCCGCGTCGGCGGCCCGGGCCCGGGCGTCGTCCGCGCGGAGCCTCGTGGGCAGGCGGTCCCGCAGCGCGCGGAGGTCCTCCGCCGCGGGCCGCTCCCGCAGGAGGCGGCGGACCACCGCGCGGGCGTGGGTGCGCCAGGGACCGGTGCCGTCGCGGCTCGCGATGCGCACCGTGCCGTCCGCCGTGTCCAGGGAGGTCTGCAGGCGGAGGTCCATGGCGGGGTTGTCGAACGGCAGGGTGAGCGCGCGTTCGACGGCGAGATCCTCCAACTGCACCGGGCCCTGGTGGTGGACCCGGCCGGCGCCCAGGGCGGCTTCGGCGAAGGCCGCGGCCGGGACGACGACGGCTCCGGTGACGACGTGGTCGGCGAGCCACCGGTGCCGGGTGGGGTCGATCCGCAGCTGCCACAACGGCTCGGCGTGGGCGGTGCGCTCGCCGAGCAGGGGGTGCTGGTGCCTTCCGTCGCCGCAGCCCCGTCCGAACCAGTCCGGAGCGCCGTGCCAGTGGCGCTCGCGCTGCCAGGGGCGGGTGGGCAGGCTGCGCACCCGGCCCGGCCCGGGGAAGAAGACGCCGGTGTCCGTGCGGGCGCCGGCGGCCAGCAGCGTGGCGACCGTCCGCTCGATGTCCTCGGCGCCGTCCCGGTCCCGTGAGAGGGAGGGCAGGACCAGGACGGGGGCCGTGCCGTCGGCGCCGAGGGTGCGGCGCAGGTAGTGGCCGAGGACGGGATGCGGGCCGATCTCGACGAAGGCGTCGCAGCCGCCCGCCGCCAACGCCCTGACCGCGGGCGGCAGTTGCACGGGTCGGCGGACATTCTCCCACCAGTACCGCGCCGTCAGGTCCTCGCCCCGCCGGAGGGCGCCGGTCACCGTGGAGGCGAACGCCACCGTCGCTGGGCCCGGGCGCAGCCCGTCCAGGGCGGCGCGCAGGTCCGCTTCGACCGGGTCCATCCGGGCGGTGTGGAAGGCGTGGTCGAGATCGAGCCGTTGGAAGTGGACGCCGCGCTCGGCCAGCCGACGGGCCAGCCGGACGAGGGCGGCCTCGTCTCCGGCGACCGTCACGTCCTGCGGGCTGTTGACGGCGGCCAGCTCCAGCGCGTCGCCGAAGGCCGCCAGTTCCTCCCGGGCCTGGTCGGGGGGCAGGCCCACGGCCGCCATGCGCCCGCTGCCGGCCGTGCGGGCCTGCACGCGGCTGCGGTGGGCGATCACCTGCGCGGCGGCGGCCAGGTCGAGGGCACCGCACGCGTGGGCGGCGGCGACCTCACCGACGCTGTGCCCGGCCACGGCGGCCGGGCGCACCCCGTACGCCGCCAGTGCGGCCGTGAGCCCCACCTGCACGGTGAACAGCAGCGGCTGTGCCACCTCCGTCCGTGCCAGCCGGGCGGCGTCGGTGCCGTGCGTCAGTTCCTCGCGGACGGACCAGCCGAGGAGCGGGGACAGCACCGCGTCGACCTCGCCGACGGCGTGCCGGAAGGCCTCCGTCCCTGAGGGGCTGCCGCTCGCGCCTCCTGCTGCCGGGGAGGTCAGCAACCGGCGTCCCATGCCGGCCCACTGGGCGCCGTTGCCGCTGTAGACGAAGCCGATCGCACCGCTCGCCAGGACCGGCACCGGCGGGGCGTCGGCCACGGCGCGCAGCCGGGCGGCGGCGGTCCGGGCGTCGGAGGCGATCACGGCGGCGCGGAAGGCTTGCCTGCCGCGCCGGTTGAGCGTGGTGTGGGCGACGTCGTGGAACACGTGGCCGTCCGCGGCCGTGGCGTCGAGGTGGTCGGCGAGTTCGGTGGCGGCCGCGGCGAGGGCGGCGGGGCCGCGCGCGCTGACCAGGACGGGGCGGGATCCGGCGGGCGGAGCGCCGCGAGGGGCCGCCTCGGGCGCGGGGGCGAGGACGGCGTGGGCGTTGGAGCCGCCGAACCCGAAGGAGTTCACGCCGACCAGTCCGCCCGGGCCCGGGGGCAGCGGCAGGGCGGCGGGCACGGGCAGCAGGCCCAGCCGGGCGAAGTCGACGGCCGACGTGACGGGCAGGCCGTGCAGGGACGGCGGGATGACGCGGTGCCGCAGGACGAGCACCGCCTTGAGCAGCCCCGCCAGCCCCGAAGCGGACTCCAGGTGCCCCAGGTTGGTCTTGACCGACCCGATCGGCAGCGGCCTGCCCGGCGCGCACCTGCCGACCAGCGCCGCCGCGACGGCTTCCAGCTCCAGGGGGTCGCCCACCGGGGTGCCGGTGCCGTGCGCCTCCAGGTACACCAGCTCGCGGGCGTCCGGGCCGGGCCCGCCGTACACCTGGCGCAGCAGGGCGGCCTGCGCCTGGGCGCTCGGCTGGGCCAGTCCCGCGGTGCGGCCGTCGCTGTTGACGCCGGTGGCCGCGATCACGGCGTGGACGCGGTCGCCCTCGGCGATCGCCCGATCGAGCGGTTTGAGGACGAGCACCACCCCGCCCTCGGCCCGGACGAACCCGTCGGCGGCCGCGGAGAAGGCCCGGCAGCGGCCGGTGGGCGAGAGCATCGCGGCCTTGGAGAATCCGACGAACTCGTGTGGACCGATGAGGACGTTGACCCCGGCCGAGAGGGCCAGCTCCCCGCCGGACGCGAGGAACCCGCAGGCCTGGTGGAGGGCGGTCAGGCTGGACGAACAGGCGGTGTCCACGGCCAGGCTGGGACCGCGCAGGTCGAGGGCGTGCGAGAGCCTGCCCGCGGTGTTGCCGCTCGCCAGGCCGGTCATGGTGTGCCGGTCGACCGTCTCCAGCCGGCTGAGCTGGAGGTTGCCGTAGGCGTGGTTGGACACCCCGACGAAGACCCCGGCGCCGGAGCCGGCCAGCGCCGCCGGGTCGAGGCCGGCGTCGTCCAGGCCCTCGACGGCCAGCTCCAGCAGCAGCCGCTGCTGGGGATCCATCCGGGCCGCCTCGCGCGGGGAGATCGAGAAGTACTCCGCGTCGAAGCCCGCGATGTCGTCGAGCACCCCGGCCGCCGCCGTGTAACTCCGGCCCGGGCGACGCGGATCGGGATCCGTGAACTCCCGCGCGTCGAAGCGCTCGGCAGGCATCCGGGTGACCACGTCCCGGCCCTCGATCAGGGCCGACCACAGCGAACCGAGGTCGTTCAGGCCGCCCGGGAGGCGGCAGGAGACGCCGATGACCGCCACGTCCCGCGCCTGGACGCCGCCACCGCCGCGGACGTTCTCCGTACTCCGCACAACCGCCTCCTTCCCACCCTGACCAGGCCTTTCCGCCCGATCCTGCCCAGCCCGGGCGCGGGGACACGTCGAAGTCCTGCGGTTACCACGATCGGGTGGTTCCGGCTATCGGTGTGCCCCGTCCGGGGAAGGCTGCCTCACCGGAACGGGTGCGCATGGGGAGGGAGGGTTCCGTGGGGGGCAGGATGCTCGGCGACGGCCCGCTGTGGGAGCTGTCGGCCGGAGGGGGATGGACCGAGGCGGAGGTCGCCGTCCTGCTGCTTCCCGGGGTGGGCGGCGGCTTCACCGACTTCTCCCTGTGGCCGCGTCATCTCACCTCGAAAGTACGGGCGTTGACCGCCCGCTACCCCGGCCGGAAGGCCGACCCGGGCGCCCCCGGCCTCGCCGGCCTCGCCGCCGAACTGGCCGACGCCGTGGCCCGCTACACGACGGAGCCCCTGGTGATCCTCGGGCACAGCATGGGAGCCGTCATCGGCTACGAGGTCGCGTGGTGCCTCCAGCAGCGCGGCCGGCCCGCCCTCGCCCTGCACGTGTGCGCCGCGTTCTCGCCGCCGGAGTACGCCGCCTTCGACGTGGCCGGCCGGTCCCTGACCGACCACGCCCTGACCGAGCTCACCGCCACCCTCGCCATTCCACTGCCCGCCGAGGATCGCGAGGCGGACCGACGCGAAGCGCTACGGGCCGTCCGCGCCGACCTCACCCTGATCGACACCTACGCGTACGGCCCGCGCCCCAGGCCCCTGGAGTACCCCGTCACCGTGTGGACGGCCCGCGACGACGCGATCGTCCCGGCCGCCTCCGTACCACGCTGGCAGCCGATGACCCGTCACCCCCTCACTCACCACGTCCTCCCCGTCCCCCACCACTTCCTCGCCTCCCCACAGGCCGTCGAACCGATCACCCGCGCCCTGCGCGAGGGCCTGCGACGCCTTCACTAGCCGGACGGTCGCGTGGCGCCCCCCGGTCGTGCGAGACGTCCAGGGCCCGGGCGGCCGAGCCCTGCCGGTACCACCCGGGCGAAACACCTCCTCTCCGCCCGGTCGGCTTCGGGACCCTGTCAGCCGGTCATTTGAGTTCGACGAAGATGATGTGGGTGTCCGTCGTCCCGATGTTCTCGCCGACGTGGGTCCGGGCCGGTAGCCAGTTCGCCTCAGGTGCCCGTTTCCGTTCGACCTCGACCACAGTGTCGCCCTCGGTCATGCGGCGTCGGAAGGTGCTCAGGACGACCATGACGCTGTCGGGGTGGTAGTGGAGCCCGGTCTTGACCCCCGGGGTGTCGCGGTACTCGAGCACCCGGACGCGCGCGTTCTCGAAGACGATGCGGTAGAGGTCAGGGTCGGTGACGGTGGGGTCCTGGTCCTCGGCATCTCCTTGGCCCGTCATACGGCGGCAGCCGCCTCGATGGCCGGCGCCGGATCGGCGCCGCGTCGTCCGGGCAGGCTGTCGGGCCCCCGGGGACCCGTGGAAGCGGGAGCCTGGGCGGTGCTCTGCGTCATGCTGGGCCTTTCGACTTGAGGGAGAACAACCGGCCGTAGGCGGCCGGCGACGGCGGCGAACGGGGCGATGACGACCCGCGGCGGACCGCCACGCGCGACGACAACCCCGGGCCTCCGACACTGCCGCGATCAAGAACGAGGCGCAGCCCGACGCCGCCAACCGGCCCCAACCCGCGATTGCGCCGAACGTGGACGTACTGGTCCTACAACCCCTGGTCAGCCGGATGAAACCGTTGCTCAGACAGGGCCGCACGAACCCGTACGGGTGACTGCGCTCAGCGCCTCCACCAGCTCCTACGCGACCCTGACCACGTACTTGCCCCGGACGCCGCCCGCCTCCAGCGCCCGGTGTGCCGCCGCCGTCTCCTCCAGGGGGAAGACCGTGTCCACCGCGGGGCGCAGCTTGCCCTCGGCCACGTGGCGGGCGAGGTCGTCGAAGTCCGCCCGCTTGGGGTCGCCGCTGAAGAAGCGGACCCGGCGGTGTCCGTGGACCGTGCTGGCCGCGACGTAGCCGAACGTCGCGGCGGGCCGTTTCGGGTCGAAGGCGAGGGCGACCATGCGCCCGCCGGGGGTCAGCAGGCGCCGGAAGGCCCGCAGGTCGGTCCCCACGGCGTCCAGGAGCACGTCGAAGCGGCCCAACTCAGCCGAGCGCACGGTCCGGTGGTCGACGGCCCGGTGCGCGCCGAGCCCGCGGACGAAGTCGAGGCTCGCCGCGCGGGCGAGGGCCGTGACCTCGGCGCCGTACGCCCGTCCGAGCTGGACGGCGGCGTTGCCGACACCGCCCGCCGCGCCCCGGACGAGGAGTCGTTCACCGGGGCGCAGCCCGGCCTTGTCCCGCAGCGCGGTGATGACGGCGGTGGCCACCGGCAGCGCGGCGGCGTCCACCGGGTCGAGTCCGTCGGGGAGCCGGCCGACCCGCTCGACGGGCACGGTGACGTACTCGGCGGCGCTGCCGAACCCGGAGGTGCGGCCCAGGACTCCCCAGACGCGGTCGCCGGCCGCCAACCGGGTGGCTCCGGCTCCCGGTGCGGCGACCTCGCCGGTGAAGTCCAGGCCGACGCGCTTGGGGAACGTCCGGCCGCTCAGGAGGCGGAGACGGCCGGAGCGGACGGCCAGTTCGCCGCCGTTGACGCTGAACGCGCGCACCTTCACGAGGACCTCGCCGCGGGCCGGCTCGGGGCGTGGCACGCGGCCCGTGTAGAGCACGCCGGGGCCGCCGTAGCGGTCGTAGAGCACTGCCTTCATCATGTGGTCGTTCATCGTTCCGCCTTGCCGCCGGGGGCCGTAGGGATCTGGCAGCGACCGTAGGCTCTCAAGTGGACGCAATCGTCCGTTTCGACCGGAAGCGAGAGACAGTGATGGCGGAATCCTCTCGGATCACAGCCCGGGACGGGGTGCGGGCGGACGCCCGGCGCAACCGGCAGCGCGTCCTCGTCGCCGCCCGTGCGGTCTTCGCTGAGCACGGGATCGATGCCCCGATGGCGACCGTGGCCCGTCGGGCCGGGGTCGGCGTGGCGACGCTGTACCGGCACTTCCCGACCCGGGACGCCCTGGTGCGGGGCGCGTTCGCGCAGCAGATGGAGACCTGCTCGCGGGCGCTCACCGAGGCGCTGGCCGCCCCCGACCCGTGGCAGGGCTTCCAGCAGCTGGTCGAGACGGTCTGCGCCCTGCAACGGGAGGAGCGCGGGTTCCCGGCCGCGTTCGTCACGGCCTTCCCGGACAGCACGCCGGAGCACGCGCGGTCCCGGCAACGAGCCGAGCGGGACCTCACGACCCTGGTGCGCAGGGCCCAGGCCTCGGGCGCGCTGCGGGCCGATTTCCATCCTTCCGACCTCGCCGTGGTCCTGCTGGCACACTGCGCCCTGGTGACCGCCCTGCCGGACGACGGTGCGGCGTCCCGGCGCCTGGTGGCCTACCTGCTCCAGTCGTTCCGCGCCGACGCGGCCAGCGGACCGCTGCCTCCGCCGGCCGCACTGACACTGCGCAACCTCCCGATGGCAACGGACAGTTCGCAGCGGCAGCGGCACCCCAGGGGCTGACACGAGACGGCACCCGCACCTCCACCGGCAACCAGGATCTGTCTGGCCGTCAGCAGGCGCCGGCCCGCTCGCCGGGCCGGCGCCTGCCGCCGGATCCCGGCCGCCCACCAACCGACTGCGGGTCATGATCCTCTCCGCGTGGGCGACTTCAGGCCACCCCCCACCGAACCACGCCTCACCCCTCTAAGGCATGTGACATGTCACGCCCTATTGATGGCGCGTCGGACCACGTGAGAGCATGCGTCGACGCGCCCCAGCCGCCTCCCCTTCCCCCGCCTGCTGAGCGCTCGTCTGCCTCCCCCCACTAAGGAACGACGTTGCGCCTGCCCTCACGCATGCCCAGACTGCTCGCCGCGATCGCGGCGAGCACCACCCTCCTCGGCCTGGCCGCCGGCCCCAGCCTGGCTGCCGCCCCCACCCCCACAACCACCCCCAGCACCCGGCAGGCCCCTGGCAGCCTCCTGCCGCCCACCGACGTTCCCGGGACGGACTCCTCGGAGCACGACGCACCGCAGAGCCGCCGACTGACGCCCGATCAGCTCCCGCTGCCCGGCGTTCCCGTGTCGCCCGAGCCCGCTTCCTCCGGAACGGCTTCGGCCAAGGCCTCGCCGCAGACGCTGTCCGCGGCTCCGGCAGCCGTCCAGTCGTGCACCCCGGCCGACTTCAGCGGCCGCTCCGGGACGGCCCTCGTCGCCTTCGTCAAGGCCTCGAAGCCCGAGTGCATCGGTTCGCTGTTCTACGCCTCCGGTTCGGAGGCGGTCAGCGTGTTCCGCCAGGGCCAGATGGCGACGGTCGCCGACGCCTTCCGGGACGCCGCCGCCACCTACCCGGGTGACAACTCGACGAGTGCGTGGCAGCTCGTCCTGTTCCTGCGCGCGGGCTACTACGTGCAGTCCAACGACCCCGCGCACATCCCCGGCTTCGACAGCACGCTCACCGAGGCCGTGGCACGCGGCATCGACGCGTTCGTCGCGGGCCCGCACTTCACCGACGTGACCGACGCGCACGGTCAGATCGCGAACGACGTCGTCATCCTCACCGACAGCGCCAAGCTGCAGGCCCGCTACCTGAACACCTACAAGCGGGTACTGAACGGCTACGACCGCTCGTACGACGGCTCCAGGAACATGGTCACCTTCGTCAACAGCGTCTTCACCCCGCTGGACCGCGGCCACGACAAGAACCCGGACTTCCTCGCCGCCGTCGCCGCCGACCCGAGCATCATCGACACCCTGAACGATTTCACCCTCAAGCACCGGGACCTACTCGGCACCGACAACGCGGTCCTGGACGCCAACGCCGGCCGCGTGCTCACCCGCTTCGTCAAGTACCCGGCCTTCCAGGGCAAGGTGCGGCCGCTGGTCAAGTCCCTGCTCGACGGATCGTCGATCACCGGCCCGACCGCCCCGCTGTGGGTCGCCACCGCCGCCATGGCCGACTACCTCGACCCGGACCAGTGCTCCACCTACGGCACCTGCGACCTGAACAAGCGGCTGATCGCCGCCTCGCTGCCGGTCCGCCACACCTGCGACGCCACCCGCACCATCCTGGCCCAGGACCTCACCCCGGCCGAACTCGCCGCCGTCTGCACCGATCTCAGGGGCGAGGACGCGTTCTTCCACAACCTCGTCCGCGACAACGGCCCCATACCCGGCCAGTACGAATCGTCCGTGCAGATCGTGGTCTTCTCCGGCAAGGCGGACTACCAGACCTACGCCGGGGCGATCTACGGCGCCAACACCAACAACGGCGGCATCACCCTCACCGGGACACCGACCGACCCGGCCAACCAGCCCGTCACCATCATGTACCGGCACCCCACCGACAACGGCTTCACCGCCCGGATCTGGAACCTCAACCACGAGTACGCCCACGTCCTGGACGCCCGCTACAACCTCAAGGGCGGCTTCGACCAGCAGACGAGTGTCCCCGACCTGTGGTGGATCGAGGGCGTCGCCGAGTACGTCTCCTACACGTATCGCGGCGTCACCGACACCAACGCGGTGACCCAGGCCCCCAAGCACACCTACCCGCTCAGCACCCTGTTCCAGAGCACCTACCGCAACAGCGACCTCGTCCGTACCTACCACTGGGGCTACCTCGCCGTGCGCCACATGGTCGAGCGGTACCCGAGCGTCATCCAGGGCATGCTCTACTACTTCCGCGCCGGCAACTACGCCCAGGGCTACGCCTACTACAACGCCATCGGCACCCTCTACGACGCGGGCTTCAGGACCTGGCTCGACACCTGCGCCGCCGACACCTGTCTGAGCGCGGGCACGCCGACCGCCGCCTTCGACGCGACCGTCTCCGGCCTGACCGCGCAGCTGACCGACCGCTCCACCGAGACCGGCGGAAAGGGCGGCATCGCCTCCCGGGCCTGGGACTTCGGCGACGGCACCACCTCCGCGGAGAGCACCCCGTGGAAGACGTACACCGCGCCCGGCACCTACACCGTCACCCTGACCGTCACCGACACCAACGGGAAGACCGCCGGCACCAGCAAGCCCGTCACCGTCACCACCCCCGCCGCCCCCACCGCCTGCACCGGCAGTGACCCGCGGGCCATGGACCGCAACTGCTTCCGCACCGACCGGTCCGCCGCCGAGGGCGAGCAGGACAAGCTGTACATCTTCATGCCCGCCGGCACCGTCACCCTGAACGTCAGCACGGCCGGCGGCACCGGCACCGCCCACCTGTACTACAACGCCGACGCCTGGGCCTCGAACACGGCCTACACCGCCTCCTCGACCAAGAACGGCGCCGACCAGAGCATCACCGTCACCAACACCACCGCCGGATACCGGTACATCACCCTCTACGGCAAGACCGCGTTCAGCGGGGTCACCGTCACCACCCGGTACTGACCCGCACACCGGCGCGAGCAATCCGCTGCGGCCCCGGACGGGGGCGTTCGCAGACCGACAACCCGTCGGCGCGCGAACGCCCCCGCCGTCCGGCACGAGCCTCGGTCCCCTCCCCTGGCAGCGACGAGCCGCCCCGGCCCTACGGGGTCCGACGCTCCACGCCGTCGAGCAGCAGACCGAGCCCCAGCTCGAACCCGCGGTCGTCGAGGCCCGTGGCACCGCCGCCGCGGGCGAAGGAGCTGTCCAGGGCGTCCGCGAGCGCCGGGTACTCCGGCCGGTACTCGGCCGGTGCCCGGGTGAATCCGGCCGCGAAGGTCTCCACCGCGGAGCCGAGTACCAGGTAGTCCACCGCCGCGGCGACCTCCGCCGCGTCCGCGGGGCCGAGGCCGGCCCGGCCGAGGAGGGCGAGCAGCCCGTTGTAGCCGCGCAGCGCGCTGGCCGCTTCGACGCGGCGGCGGGCGAGCAGGGCGATGGCGTTCGGGTGCCTGAGGAAGACCGCGCGGTAGCCGCGCGCGTACGCCGCGAGGCCGGCCCGCCAGTCGGGATCGCCCAGCGGCGTGTGGTCGATCTCGTCGTTGACCAGCCCGGAGACCGCGTCGACCAGCTCGTCCTTGCTCTGGATGTGGTTGTAGAGCGAGGCCGCCTTGACCCCGAGCCGCTCCGCCAGCGCCCGCATGGTCAGGCCGTCGGGGCCGTCCTCGTCCACCACCTGGAGCGCGGCGAGCGCGATCCGCTCGCGGGTCAGCACTGCCCTGCTCGGTCGGCCCACCGAAAAATCCCCTCTTCCGCTCTCCGTGTCCGGAGGCTATCGTGCCAGACCGACAGCAGTTGCTAACAAAGTTAGTTTTATCTGGAAGGCGCAGCCCGTGGCCGAGACCACCCCGACCGATGCCGACCGGCTGGCCACGCTCGGCTACCAGCAGGAGCTGCGGCGCAGCCTGACCGTGCTCGGAAACATCTCCATGGGCTTCGCCGTCGTCTCCCCCGTCGTGGGGCTGTACGCCGCCGTGCAGGTCGGCATGAGCGTCGCGGGCGGGGCCTGGGTCTGGGCGCTGCCGCTGTGTCTGCTCGGGCAGTGCCTGGTCGTCGCCGTCTACTCCGAGCTCGCCTCGCAGTGGCCGCTGGCCGGCGGCGCCTACCAGTGGAGCAGACGCCTGGCCAGACCGGCCGTCGCCTGGCTGAGCGGCTGGATGTGGCAGTTCGCCGTGATGTTCGGCAACACCACCGTCGCCTACCTCGCCTCGCCCTGGCTCTTCGCGCTCTTCGGCACCGTCCCGACGCCCGCCGAACAGGTCCTCGTCTCGGCCGGCTTCATCCTCTGCTGCACCCTGGTCAACGCCTACGGCATCAACTTCCTGCGCTGGTTCGTCGGCCTGGGCATCGCCGCCGAAGCCGTCGCCTCCGTCCTGGTCGGCCTCACCCTGCTGCTGGTCTTCCGGCAGCACGGCCTCTCCCTGCTCACCGACTTCCTGAACGCGCCGAAGGGGCTGGGCATCAGCGACACCGGTGCCCTGCTCGCCGCCGTGGCCGTCGCCGGCTGGGCCTTCATGGGCTTCGACGCCTGCGTGTCGACCGCCGAGGAGACCAAGGACGCCGCCCGACAGGTCCCCAGGGCGATGTGGTGGTCGCTGCTCAGCGTCGGACTCGTCGTCATCCTCAACGCGGTCTCCGTCGAACTCGCCCACCCCGACCCCGCCGACGTCGTCGCGGTCAAGGACCTCGACCCGGTCACCACCGCCGTCACCCACGCCTTCGGCGGCTGGGCCGAGAAGCCCTTCGTCCTCGTCGTCCTGATCAGCTTCACCGCCTGCCTGATGGCCTCCCAGGGCGGCGCCGCCCGCGGCCTCTACTCCCTCGCCCGCGACGACGTCTTCCCCTTCTCCCGCCACGTCCGCAAGGTCAACCGGCACCAGGCACCGATCGGCGGCCTCGTCGCCGCCACGGCGGTCAGCTGCGCCGCGCTGGTGCTCGGCCTCAACACCTCGGCCATCGGCAGCCTGATCACCTTCGGCAGCGCCGCCATCTTCGTGCCGTTCTTCATCCTCGCCCTCGTCGCCCTCGTCGCCCGCCTGCGCGGCACCTGGACGCCCGCCGGAGCGGTCGGCTACGGACGCCTCGGCACCCCGCTCAACGTCCTCGCGGTGCTGTGGACCGGCTTCGAGCTGGTCAACATCTGCTGGCCGCGCGCCATCCTCGCCCCGGCCGGAGCGCCCTGGTACCAGATCTGGGCGGCGCCGCTCGGCGTCGGCACCGTCACCCTCGCCGGCCTCGCCTACCTGCTGGCCCGCCGCCCCGACCGCCGCATGACCGACACCGACCAGGAGCACCCGCACACCGCCGAACTCGCCCCCGCCGTCCTGTAGCCGGCGTCGGCCCGGGCGGCACCGCTCGGCCGACGCGTGCGAAGCTGCATCCCACCCCCCCGGGCGGGGTCACGTCCCACCAGCGGCCCAGCGCCGCACCTTCGAGGCCCGACACCTCGGACCGTTCAACCGAAAACCCTGGAGGCACCCGCATGACACGCGCATTCGACGTCGTCGAGACCGGTATCGCCGACCTGCGCGCGGCGTTGGAGAAGGGCGAGACCACCGCGGTCGGCCTGCTCGACGCCTATCTCGCCCGGATCGACGCCTACGACCGGCCCGGCACCGCCACCGCGCTCAACGCGCTGGTCGTGACGAACCCCCGCGCCCGCGCCGAGGCCGAGGCCTCCGACGCCCGCCGCGCCCGCGGCGAGACCCTCGGCCCCCTCGACGGCATCCCCTACACCGCCAAGGACAGCTACCTCGCCGAGGGCCTCACCGCCGCCGCCGGCTCACCGGCCTTCGAGCACCTCGTGGCCCAGCGCGACGCCTTCGCCATCGAGCGCCTGCGCGCCGGCGGGGCCGTGCTCATCGGCCTGACCAACATGCCGCCGATGGCCAACGGCGGCATGCAGCGCGGCGTGTACGGCCGCGCGGAGAGCCCGTACAGCGCCGACTGGCTGACCAGCGCCTACGGCTCCGGCTCCTCCAACGGCTCCGGCACCGCCACGGCCGCCTCGTTCGGCGCCTTCGGCCTCGGTGAGGAGACCTGGTCCTCGGGCCGGGCCCCCGCCTCCAACAACGCGCTGTGCGCCTACACGCCCAGCCGCGGCGTGATCTCGGTGCGCGGCAACTGGCCGCTCGTCCCGACCATGGACGTCGTCGTCCCCCACACCCGCACCATGGCCGACCTGCTCGAACTGCTCGACGTCATCGTCGCCGACGACCCGGACACCCGCGGCGACCTGTGGCGCGCCCAGCCCTGGATCCCGCTGCCCGCGCCGTCCCAGGTCCGTCCGGCCTCCTACCCGGCGCTGGCCCCCGCGGACGCGGCAGCGGCGCGCGCGACGCTCGCCGGCCGGCGCGTCGGCGTCCCCCGGATGTACATCAACGCCGACCCCGACGCCGGCACCAACCCCGACGGCGGCATCGGCGGCCAGACCGGGCAGCCGATCGACACGCGCGCCTCGGTGATCGCCCTGTGGCAGGCCGCCCGCCGCGACCTGGAGGCCGCCGGCGCCGAGGTCGTCGAGGTCGACTTCCCCGTGGTGACCAACTACGAGTCGGACCGCCCCGGCGCGCCGTCGCTCCTCACCCGGGGCCTGGTCAGCCGCGACTTCCTCACCCACGAGATCCTCGACCTCTCCGCCTGGGCCTGGGACGACTTCCTGCGCGCCAACGGGGACCCCGCGCTGGCGACCCTCGACGACGTCGACGGCGCGCTCATCTGGCCCAAGCACCCCGGCGAACTGCCGGACCGCTACGCCGGCTTCGACGACGGGATCGCCGACTACCCGCGGCTGGTGCGCGACCACCCCTACGCGTCGATCACCGACATGCCGCACCTCGAGGAAGGCCTGCGCGGCCTGGAGGAGACCCGCCGGATCGACCTGGAGACGTGGATGGACGAACTCGGCCTGCACGCCGTGGTCTTCCCCACCGTCGCCGACGTCGGCCCCGCGGACATGGACGTGAACGAGGCCTCCGCCGACCTCGGCTGGCGCAACGGCGTCTGGGTCGCCAACGGCAACCTCGCCCCCCGCCACCTCGGCATCCCGACGGTCACCGTGCCCATGGGCACCATGGCGGACACCGGCATGCCCGTCGGGCTGACCTTCGCGGGCCGCGCCTACGACGACAACAGCCTGCTCCAGCTCGCCGCCGCCTTCGAGTCGACCGGACACCGCCGCACGGAGCCGCCGCGCACCCCGCGCCTTCCGGCTTCCTGACAACCTGACGATCCGTCAAGACACCGAGGAATTGGCGGGTTTACACCTTCCCGACCGCGATTCCACAGACCGGAGAGGCCGTTTCCACCAGAGGGTGGAGGCGGCCTCTCCAGCCCTTTCCTTCCGTCACTGGACGCTCGCCGCGGGTCGTACGACGATCTCGTTCACGTCGACGTACGGCGGCTGGGACATCGCGTAGGCGACGGCGTCCGCGATCGCGGAGGCCGGCAGGGCCACGGCGCGGTAGGTCCGCATGGCCGCCCGGGCGGCCGGGTCCGCGATGCCGTCGGCGAGTTCGGACTCCGTGACGCCCGGCGAGACCAGCGTGACCCGGACGTCACCGGCGGACTCCTGACGCAGGCCCTCGGAGATCGCACGGACCGCGAACTTGGTGGCGCAGTACACGGCGGCGGTGGGAGAGACCTCGTGCGCACCGACGGAGGCGATGTTCACGATGTGCCCGCCACCCTGGGCGCGCAGCACGGGCAAGGCGGCGGAGATGGCCGCCAACGCCTTGGCCGAGGCCCTGTACTCCCCCTTCGAAGCGATGGACAACCTGGCCCGCATGGTCTTCCTCGACCCGGTAGGTCGGCCGTTCCACCCCCGATGGGACCGGACGGCGGAGACAGTGGTGGGGCACCTGCGCCAGGCGTCCGGCGTCGACCCGGGCAGTCCGCGCCTACGGGCTCTCGTAGGCGAACTCAGCACGCGCAGCACGGACTTCGCCCGGCCGTGGAACACCCACACCGTGCGCGGCAAGACCCGTGAACACAAGCACGTCCACCACCCGGACGTCGGCGGCATGACCCTCACCCACCACGCGTTCGACGTGCGGGACGCCCCCGGCCAGCAGTTGATCATCTACCATGCCGAACCCGGCAGCCCCAGCGCCGAGGCACTCAGCCTGCTCGGCTCCGTGCACGCCACAGCGAACCGCGCCCACCGGCCCGCCGGGTGACAGCCCGCTCCGTGACGCCCGGCGAGTTTGCCTTAACCTTCATCCATTGCAACGGGCCGTTGCGTTCGAGTTCAGCGTCATTGCATCAGTTTACCGCTACTGAGCTGGCATAATGCCTTTCATGCGATTGACGCCACGTCAGGAAAAGCCGTAGCTTTCCAGTTATCCGAACGTGCGGCAACGCGAAACGAGGCACGGCCATGGGGGAATCCCCGCACACCGTCACCACCATGCCGGCGGCGCGCCGCCCCGGCTGTCCCTTCGACCCGCCCGCCGAGCTGATCGACGCCCGCCGGCACGGGCCGATGAGCCGCTACACCTTCCCCGGCGGGCAGCCCGGCTGGCTGGTCACCGGGTACGACCTGGTCCGGGCGGTGCTGGCCGACACCCGGTTCAGCTCGCGCAAGGACCTGATGCTCCACCCGACCATCGACTACGGCGACTTCGAGATCCCGCCGGCGCCGCCCGGGGAGTTCGTCCTCATGGACGAGCCCCAGCACAGCCGCTACCGCAAGCCCCTGACGGGCAAGTTCACCGTCCGGCGCATGCGGCTGCTCACCGAGCGCATCGAGCAGGTCACCGCCGCCCGCCTGGACGCCATGGAGGCCGCCGGGCCTCCGACCGACCTGGTGACCGCGTTCGCCAAGCCCATCCCCGCCATCGTGATCTGCGAACTGCTCGGGGTGCCGTACGAGGACCGGGG
Source organism: Kitasatospora sp. NPDC001119 (assembly GCF_053598475.1). Taxonomy (NCBI): domain Bacteria; kingdom Bacillati; phylum Actinomycetota; class Actinomycetes; order Kitasatosporales; family Streptomycetaceae; genus Kitasatospora; species Kitasatospora sp. NPDC001119. The sequence goes on along the minus strand of NZ_JBSFKI010000024.1, from coordinate 79,970 downwards.
CTCCTTCCAGGAGCAGGTCGACTCGTTCATGAACGGGGAGACCAGCGACGAGGACCTCATGGCGGCCTACGCCGCGACCCAGGAGTACCTGGCGGAACTGGTGGCCGCCAAACGCGCCAACCCCACCGACGACGTGCTCAGCGACCTCACCGACAGCGACCTGACCGACGAGGAGCTGAAGGGGATCAGCCTGATCCTGCTCGCGGCCGGTCTCGACACCACCGCGAACATGCTGGCCCTCGGCACCTTCGCGCTGCTGCGCACCCCGGACCAACTGGCCGCGCTGCGCGCCGATCCCGCGCTCGCCGACCGGGCCGTGGAGGAGCTGCTGCGCTACCTGAGCGTCGCCAAGACCTTCATGCGGACGGCCCTGGAGGACGTCGAACTCGGCGGCCGGACCGTCAAGGCCGGCGACCGGCTGATCCTCTCGTTCAACACCGCCAACCGCGACCCCGAGCGCTTCCCCGATCCCCACGTGCTCGACCTGGGCAGGCAGGACGGCGGACACCTGGCCTTCGGCCACGGCATCCACCAGTGTCTGGGCCAGCAGCTGGCCCGCATCGAGATGCGGGTCGCCTTCCCCGCGCTGCTCGGCCGCTTCCCCACGCTGCGGCTGGCCGTACCGCCCGAGGAGGTCGCCCTGCGCCCGGAGCTCGCGGACATCTACGGGGTGAAGAGCCTCCCCGTCACCTGGGACGTGTGACCGATGAGGATCACCGTGGACGTCGACCGCTGCATCGGCTCCGGAATGTGCGCCCTCACGGCCGGCGAGGTCTTCGACCAGCGCGAGGACGACGGCACCTCGGTCGTACGGCAACCCGAGCCTCCGGCCGAGGCCTTGGACGCGGTGCGCGAGGCGGTCGCCCTGTGCCCCGCCTCGGCGATCAGCCTGTCGGCCGAGCTGTGACGGCCGGGCCGGTCCGACACATGATCGTCCGGTCGTCTCGCGGAGCCCGAGGCCCCGGGAGGGCCTGCGACGCCAGGGCCCACGGCCGGGCGTTCGGTGGCCGTGACCAGCGCCGACGGTCTCGCCTTAGGATGCGGGACATGAACAGCACCACGCCGCCGCACGGAGAGCCCATACCGACGACGCGGCGAACCCGCTGGCAGGAGGCGGGGCAGAGCGGGAACTTCGGCAGGCGGTTCGCCGACCTCATCTCCGCCGGCGAGGACGTCGACGGTGAGGCCCGGCTCGCCGACACGCTCCTGCCGCGCGGCGCCCGGGTGCTCGACGCCGGCGCCGGCATGGGCCGGGTCGCCGCGGCGCTGCTGCGGCGGGGGCACGACGTGGTCGCGATCGAGCCCGACCCGGCCCTGGTCCGGCAGGCCCGGGAGACCTACCCCGGGCTGGCGATCGAGGAGCGCGACATCCTCGACCTCGGCCCCGACGACGGCCCGTTCGACCTGGTCGTCTGCGTGGGCAACGTCATCGTCTTCCTCGCCGAGGACACGGAGCGCAGGGCGCTGGGCGCGATGCGCGACGTGCTCGGCGAGAACGGCCGGATCCTGGTCGGCTTCCACCTCCAGGACCCGCCACCGCACGCCCGCACCTACCCGGCGGCGGAGTTCGAGGCGGACCTGACCGCCGCCGGACTGCGCGTCGACCTGCGGGCCGGCACCTACCAGCTGCACCCCGCGAACGACGCCTACGGCGTCTGGGTCCTGAGCCGCGCCCAGGCGTAACGCCACCTCCCGGGGCCCTGCCTAGCCGCCGGGACGGTGCTCCCGTCCGTCAGGCGCGGGCGGCGGCCCTGCGCAGGCAGTAGGCGGCGGCACCGGCCGCGATCACCGCGGCTCCCCACAGGACCGAGGAGGGCGGCAGGGCGAAGGCCAGGAGCACGCAGCCGACGGCGCCGACGACGGGCACGATCCGCACGGGGCCCTTCACGGGGGTGAGGGTCCAGGCGGACGCGTTCGCGATGGCGTAGTAGGCCAGCACACCGAAGGAGGAGAAGCCGATCGCGCCGCGGACGTCCGTGGTGGCGGCCAGGACCGCGACCACCGCGCCGACCGCGAGCTCGGCGCGGTGCGGCACCTGGAAGCGCGGGTGGACGGCGGCCAGGACGTGGGGCAGGTGCCGGTCGCGGGCCATCGCCAGGGTGGTGCGCGAGACCCCGAGGATCAGCGCGAGCAGCGAGCCGAGCGCCGCGACGGCCGCCCCGGCGCGCACGACCGGGACGAGCGCGGGGACGCCGGCGGCACGCACGGCCTCGGTGAGCGGTGCGGCGGTGTGGGCGAGCCGGTCGGGCCCGAGCACGGCGAGCACGGCCACGGCGACGGCCGCGTAGACGACGAGCGTGATGGCGAGCGCGGTGGGGATCGCCCGGGGGATGGTCCGCTTCGGGTCGCGGACCTCCTCGCCGAGGGTGGCGATGCGCGCGTAGCCGGCGAACGCGAAGAACAGCAGGCCGGCGGCCTGGAGCACCCCGCCGAAGGTCGCGTCCGTACCGACGGCGAGCCGCGCGCCCTCGGCGGCGGGGCCGGTCAGGCAGGCGGTGACCACGGCGGCGAGCACCGCCAGGACGACGGCGACGATCCCCCGGGTCAGCCACGCGGACTTCCGTACACCGACGTAGTTCACCGCGGTGAGCACCACCACCGCGGCGACCGCGACCGCGTGCGCCTGTCCGGGCCACACGTAGGAGCCCACCGTGAGGGCCATCGCCGCGCAGGAGGCGGTCTTGCCGACCACGAAGCCCCAGCCCGCCAGGTAGCCCCAGAACTCGCCGAGCCGCTCACGGCCGTAGACGTAGGTGCCGCCGGACTCCGGGTAGCGGGCGGCCAGCCGGGCCGAGGAGGTGGCATTGCAGTACGCCACCACCGCGGCCAGGGCGAGGCCCGGCAGCAGACCGGACCCGGCCGCGCCGGCGGCCGGGGCGAGCGCGGCGAAGATCCCCGCGCCGATCATCGACCCGAGCCCGATCACCACGGCGTCGAACACACCCAGGTGGCGCCCCAGCTCCCCGGCCCGGGCCGCTGCCGGTGTCCCCATCGCTCGCTCCTCGACCACGGCGCACGGCCGTTCCGGACTTCGGTTCCGGCGCACGCTATAGGAGCAAGGTGTCGAGCCGGCCTCGCGGACCGGACCGAGGCGAGGGCCTGGCCACCGCCCGCGAGCCAGGACGCCTCACCGTGAGTCGGCACGAGCCCGCGGGTCGGTCCCCGCGGAGCACGTCATCCGACCTCGCGGGTGGCGGACCGGGCCGGGGCACCGAGCACCCGCCGCAGCTCCTCGACGCTCGGCGCCCCGTCCACCCGGCCGTCCGCACTCCGGTAGAGCCGGCAGGACACGCTCGGCGGTGTTCCGGGGGCGGCGAACGGGTCGGTCCCGTCGACCAGCAGGGTGGGCGAGCCGTGCATGCCCAGGCGTTCGGCGTCCTCCTGGTCCTCGACCACGTGCCGCACCAGCCCGACGCCCGGCAGGTCGGCCAACACCACGGCGAGCCGCTCCGCCAGCACCGACTCGTTCGGGCACTGCGGAACCGTCAGCATCTCCAGCCGCACGGCGGCCACCTCCTTCGTCCTCGTCGTCAGCACCGTTCACGCTAGACCGGATCACCGACCGGCGCGGTGGGTGCCCGGGATTGGCGAGGTGAGGGGTCAGGCGGCCGTCACGTGCCCCCACTCTCCGCATGAGCCGAAAGGTAAAGATTCTACCAAGTACGCAAGTATGCCCGGGGCGGAGGACTATGCTTTTCGAGGTTTGAAGAAGGCACCTCGTTCGGTGAGGCTTCTTCACGGACACAGGCCACTGATCCGACGACGTCGAGAGACGCCCAGGGTTAGGACAGATCCTCCCGACCTAAGGGTTGATCCGAAGTGGCTTCCGGCCTATGCGGCCGGACACGCCGTGGAGTGCCAAAGCTCTGACGAGTTGGGGTGAGTCGGCCGCTGTTTCCGCGCGCCGGCGAACTCCTTGCCGTGTCGATCACACGCACCACGGGGTGCGTCGACCGGGAGGAGGCGAGAGACATGGATTGCAGTAGTCCGGGCCACAGTCGCCCCTTCCCGCGCCTGCCCTCGTACACCTCCGGCACGCGGTAGCCACCTTCCCCGCGCGCACACGCGCCGCTGCGTCACGCCTGCCCGACGGCTTCGCCGTGCCCTGCGGCGTCGCGTCCTCGCAGCGCGCAGCGCGGTCTCCACCGGTTGCGATATCGGCACGGGTGCCCTGCGCACCTACCCGCCGATCGTGACGGTCCTGGTCGTCATCACGATCGTCCGGACCGCCCCGGGCGGCTGCCCGCATCGCACCGGGAGCGCCAGCCGCGTGCCACCATCCGTACCCCTCCTCCCGTGAAGGAGGTGCCGTCGTGCACACCCTGACCACCGTCGACTTCCTGGTACGGCTCGCCACCGGCGTCGCCTGCGGCGCGCTGATCGGCGTCGAACGCCAGTGGCGGGCCCGGATGGCCGGCCTGCGCACCAACGCCCTGGTCGCCGCCGGCGCCACCCTGTTCGTGCTCTACAGCGAGGCCGTCGGCGACGCCGGCAGCCCCACCCGGGTCGCCTCCTACGTCGTCTCCGGCATCGGCTTCCTCGGCGGCGGCGTCATCCTGCGCGACGGCGCCGGCGTACGCGGCCTCAACACCGCCGCCACACTGTGGTGTTCGGCCGCCGTCGGAGTCCTCGCCGCCTCCGGCAAACTGCGGTTCGCCGTCCTCGGCACACTCGCCGTCCTCGTCGTCCACCTGGTCCTGCGCCCGGCCGGCCGACTCCTCGACCGGGCCCCGCAGGCCGGCAGCGACCCCGACTCCACCACCCGCGCCACCGTCCACCTGGAATGCGACCGCAAGTCCGAGACCCACATCCGGGCCCTGCTGCTCCAGGCCCTCGCCGCCTCCGGACTCGCCCCCACCGGCCTGCGCGCCCGCCGCACCGACAACGGCGACGCCACCAGCCTGCGGGCCACCGTCGCGATCGCCCGACAGATCGCCCCGGCGCTCGAACAGGTCGTCACCCGGCTGTCCTTGGAGCCCGGCGTACGCGACCTGCACTGGCACCTCGACGACGGCCGCGACGCCGCCGAGCAGCCGACAGCCGGGCACCCGACGACAGCCGCGGAGCCGGCACTCGCCTGAGTACGGCCCACTCCCAGCCGCCCGTCGAAACCACCCCGACCGCCCCGACCGAGAGGACACCGCAGTGATCACGGCCCTCGACCACGTCCAGCTCTCCGCACCACCCGGCAGCGAGGCACTGCTGCGCGCCTTCTACGGCGACGTCCTCCAGATGGCAGAGCTGCCCAAGCCCGGGCCGCTGACCGGCCGCGGCGGCTGCTGGTTCGCCGCCGACGGCGGCCGGGTCCGGCTCTACCTCGGCGTCGAGGAGCGCTTCCGCCCCAGTACCAAGGCCCACCCCGGCCTCGCGGTCTGCGAGATCGACGACTTCGCCCACCGGCTCGCCGAACTCGGCGCGCAGGTGGTCTGGGACGACAGCCTGCCGCCCCAGCGCCGCTTCTACACCACCGACCCCGTGGGCAATCTCCTGGAGTTCGTCGAAGCCGCGGCCCCCTGACCGGACGGGGCCGGGCGCGTCACAGCGCGGCTTCCGCCCCGGGTTCGAGCTCGAACTCGGCGTCGTCGGCGTCGTAGTCGTACAGCTCCGCGTACCGACCCCAGTCGATGGCGGTCTCCAGCTGCCGACGCGCGCCGACCGGGTCGAAGCCGCGCCGCAGCAGGTCGAGGAAGAGGCCCTCGCGCAGGGTGTGGTCCTCGGTGGCCGCCAGGGACTGGACGATGGCGCGCACCAGCGGGGCACGGCGGGCGGCCAGCCGGGCGAAGAGCTGCTTGCTGGCGAGGATGTCGGCGGCCGCGAACTCCCGGCCGACGCCGGTGACCGCGATCCGGCCGGCCATGGTGGTGGCCAGGCCCAGCAGGACGGCGGCGTCCACGATCGGCAGGAGGTCGTCCACCTCGAAGTTGAGCTCGTCGGCGATCTCCGCGAGGCTCTCCTCCCCGCCCATCGCGAGCAGGATCTCCAGCAGGCCGGCGAGGCCGCCCACGCTCGCCTGCGGCAGCGGGACGGTGATCGGGGTCTCGACCGGACGGGCGGCCGGTCCGGCGCCGGCGGCCGCGCCCTCCTCCCGCCCGGTGAGGATGCCGTAGACCGTGTCGACCAGCGCCTCGAACTGCGGGGTGCGACGGTCGCGGGGCCGGGTCAGGTCCACCGTGAGTTCGGCGCGGATCCGCCCGGGGTTGGAGGAGAGCACCAGGATCCGGTCGGCGAGCAGCACCGCCTCCTCGATGTTGTGGGTGACGATCAGGATCGCCTTGACCGGCGCCTCGTGCCCTTCCCACAGGCCCACCAGCTCGGAGCGCAGGTTCTCGGCGGTCAGCACGTCCAGCGCGGAGAACGGTTCGTCCATGAACAGCGCGTCCGGCTCGACCACCAGGGCCCGGGCGAACCCGACCCGCTGCCGCATGCCTCCGGACAGCTCCTTGGGGTAGGCGCCCTCGAAGCCGTCCAGACCGATCAGGTCGATCGCGTCCAGCGCCCGTCGGCGCCGCTCCTCCTCCCCCACCCCGCGGGCCCGCAGGCTGAGTTCGACGTTCTGCTGGACCGTCAGCCACGGCAGCAGCGCGAACGACTGGAAGACCATCGCCACCCCGGGGTTGGCGGCGGTGAGCGGATCGCCCCGGTAGGAGACGGTGCCGGACGACGGGGCGATCAGGCCGGCCAGGCAGCGCAGCAGGGTGGACTTGCCGGAGCCGGACTTGCCGAGCAGGGCGACGATCTCGCCCTCGACCAGGCGCAGGCCGATGTCCTCCAGCACCGGCAGGGCCCGCCCGTCGGGGGTGGTGAAGGTCTTGGTCACGCCGACCGCCTCGACGATCGGGGTGTGGACGGTGCTGGTGGTCATCGCGCTCCCTCGGCCTCTCGGTCTCTCGGTCCCTCTGTCTCGCCGTCCCGCTGTCTCGCCGTCCCTCGGTCTCTCGGTCTCTCGGTCAGAGTGCGTAGCGGGTGTCGGCGATCCGGTAGAGCCTGCGCCACAGCAGGCGGTTGAGGGCGACGACGTAGATGCTCATGACGCTGATCCCGACCAGGATCCTCGGGAAGTCGCCGGTGGCGGTGGCGGCGGTGATGTAGGCGCCGAGCCCGGTCGCGGTCAGGTGGTGGGATCCGTAGTCGACGACCTCGGCGACGATCGAGGCGTTCCACGCGCCGCCCGCTGCGGTGATCCCGCCGGTGACGTAGTACGGGAAGACCGCCGGCAGGATGAACGCGCGCCACCGCAGCGTCCCGCTCACCCCGAAGCCGGTCATCGCCTCGCGCAGGTCGGAGGGGATCGCGTAGGCGCCGGCGATGACGTTGAACAGGATGTACCACTGCGCGCCCAGGGCCATCAGCAGCACCGCGCCGACGTTCAGCGAGATGCCCACCGCCACGAAGAGCACCGTGGCGAAGGGGAAGAGGAAGTTCGCGGGGAAGCTCGCCAGCACCTGCACCACCGGCTGGGCGAAGCGGGTGACCTTGGGGTTCATGCCGATCCACACACCGATCGGCACCCACACCACGGTCGCCGCGACGAGCAGGACCACGACCCGGCCGAAGGTGACCGCGCCCAGCCACAGGGCGTGGACGAACTCGCCCAGCCCGACCGTGGCGTCGACGTAGTCCAGGGCCCGCCAGGTGCCGAGCAGCACCACGGCCGTCACCGCGCCCGCGAAGAACACGTCCCCGGTTCGCTCGCGTGCCGCCGAAGGGGCCAGCGGGTGCTCGGCCAGGCCGAAGGCCCGGGTGCCGCGGTCGAGCGCCGTGCCGACCGGCCGCAGCGGCCGTCCGAGCAGCTCCGGCACGCTGGAGCGGCGCAGGAAGTCCAGCACGGCGCTGCGGGGCCGCTCGGCGGCCTCCGACTCCTCCACCCGGAACCGCTCCGACCAGGCCACCACCGGCCGCCAGAACAGCACGTTCACCCCGACCACCATCACGACCATCACCGCGATCGCGACGCCCACCTTCCCCAGGTCCCCCTCCTGGATCGCGGCGGCGGCGTAGGACCCGATGCCCGGCAGGGCGTACTGGTGCCCCAGGACCCTGATCGACTCGGACGCGGCGAGGAAGAACCACGCCCCGCCGAAGCTCATCATCCCGTTCCACACCAGCGGGATCATCCCGCCCGGCACGTCCAGCTGCCAGAACCGCTGCCACTTGGTCAGCCGCATCACCCGGGACGCCTCGTCCAGTTCCCCGGGCTGGCTGGTCAGCGAGGCGTAGAAGGCGAACGTCATGTTCCACGCCATCGACGTGAAGATCGCGAAGATCGACGCGCACTCCAGCCCCAGCGTGGAACCGGGGAAGAGGTTGATGAACGCGGTCACGGTCACCGACAGGAACCCCAGCACGGGCACCGACTGGAGGACGTCCAGCACCGGCAGCAGCACCTTCTCCGCCCGCCGCATCCGCGCCGCGGCCGTGGCGTAGACGAAGGTGAACAGCACGGAGACGACGAGCCCCACGAACATCCGCAGCAAGGACCGCACCGCGTAGTACGGCAGGTCCGACGGATCGGTCGACACCGTGGACGGCGCCTGCTCCGGCAGGAACGGCGCGTCCAGCGACGGGGCCAGCCGCAGCAGGCCGTACAGCAGCCCCACCAGCGCCGCCGTCACCAGCACGTCCACCCAGCGCAGTGCCGGGCGCCGCCACACGCCGCGGGAAGGGAACCCGCCCTCGCCCGACATCCGCACCACCCTCCGAAGCCCCTGGTCACCGCCGTCCGCGCCACTGAACCACGCCCAGCCCACCGGACCGCCCATCCCCGGGCACGCGACGGGACCGCTCACCGGCACGGACCAATGCCCCGGGCCCGGGCCCTGTGGTGTCTCAGGCCGCGAGGCCGACGTCGAGGACCGGGGCGGCACCGGCGGGGCGATAATTCCGGCCGGTCTCCACGACCCGCCTGTTAGGCTCCGCGGGTGTTCATCGTGATGTTCATCTGACGGTCCTGGGTCCCTCCCGCCCAGGTTCTGATCCGTCGAGGGTGCGGTTCCCCATGCCCTCCGGACTTCGATCACCGTCAGACGTCGGCGGCCGCGCACACGACTCCGGCCGCGCATCATCGGAGCCTCCTCATGCTCGCAGTGCTTCTCCTTCCCGGCGCGCTTCGCGCCTTCCTCCCCGCCCTGGTCGCCCGGTCCGCCCTGGCGATGGGCGGCCTGGCCCTCCTGCTCGCCGTCCAGGCCAGTACGGGTTCGTACTCCCAGGCCGGCTTCGCCACAGCGACGTTCGGGATCGCCAACGTCGTCGCCGCCCCCTGGCGCGCCCGGGCCGTCGACCGGCTCGGGCATCGGATCGCGCTCACCGCCATGGCGGCAGGCCAGGCCTCGGGGTTCGTCGCCCTCGCGCTCATCGCGGGAGCCGAGGGCGTCGCGGATGCCTGGTTCCTCGTCCTCGGCGCGGTGGTCGGCCTGACGGCGCCGCCCCTGGGGGCCGCGATGCGGATGATCTGGGCGTCGCTCACGACGGCCGGCGACCAGCGGACGAAGGCGTTCAGCATCGACGCGGTGTGCGAGGAACTCCTCTTCGTCGGCGGTCCCGTCGTCATCACCGCGGTCATCGTGGCCACGTCTCCCGCCACCGGACTCTGGGTGACCGCCGCCACGGTCTTCCTCGGCACCGCGGCGATGACGTCCAGCGCGTCGTCGGGGGCGCTGCGCGGAACCGGAGGGAGTGTCGCGCGGGGTGACCGCCCGCTCCAGCAGCCGGGATTCGCACGGGTGTTGACCGTCCTCGTGGGCGTCGGCGGCGTGCTCGGCGTCGCGGAGATCGCGGCGCCGGCCGTCGCCGCGCAGCGTGACGCCGTCGCGGCCTCGGGCTGGCTCCTGGCGGCCTTCGCCGGCGGAAGCGCCCTCGGCGGCTTCCTCTACGGGCAGCTGAAGCTCACGTCGGGAATCGGCGCGAGGCTGTTCACCCTGTGCACCGGCATGGGGCTCGCCGCGGTGCTCGTGTCCCAGCTGCACCCGCTCGGTCTCTTCGCCGCGGGCCTCGCCCTCGTCGGCCTCTTCCTCGCCCCCTCCCTCATCACCGGGTACCTCATCGCCGACACCGTCGTCCCGGAGTCCGGCCGGACGGAGGCGTCGACCTGGATCAACACCTCCGTGAACCTCGGCGCCTCGCTGGCGTCCGCCGCGGCCGGAGTCGTCATCGACACGTCCGGCGGCTGGTTCGCCCTCCTGCTCATGGGAGCGATCGCTCTCGCCCTCGCCACGGCCGCGCCGTTCGCACGACTGCGCGAGATGGAGCGGCCCGCGGCCCCGGCTCCCGATCGTTGCGAGAACGGCTGACGATCCCGTTGGCGTCACCGACGCCGACACCGGGCCCGGACCCGGACCGGCCACGACGAGCGACGAGGCCGCAGCTGCTGGGCTGCGGCCTCGTCACGGTGAGGAGCGTTTCAGTGCCGAACGCCGCCGTGGCACAGCCGGGCGGTGTGGACGGTGTCGGCCGTGAGGTAGAAGGCGTCGGGACGTCCGAGGATGCCCGCGGACGTGTCGCTGTCCAGGAGCTGCTCCAGCGTTGCGCGGTCCTCCGGATCCAGCCGGTCACCGATCCGGTCGCGCAGCCGGGTCAGACGCAGGTGCAGGTACTCCCGCGCCGACATCCCGAGGGGGGACGTGAGATCGGTGAAGAAGCTGCGCGTCCCGCTGGGGACGAGCCCGGCACGGGCGAGCATGGCCGGCCAGTCCTCCACCGTCGCGGCCACGCCCGGCAGTTGGTCGCGCATCGCGCCGAAGGCATCCTCGGCGGCCGCGTCCAGGCGGGCCTGCAAGCCCGGACGCCCCGTGCCGATGTCGCGGGGCAGGAAACGCGGGGGAAGCCCGCTCTCGGCGACGGCGAGGAGCCCGCCCGGCCGCAGGCAGGCGACCAGGGAGCGCAGTGCCGCCTGCTGGTCCCCCACCTGCTGGACACCGTGACGGCTCCAGATCAGGTCGGCGGCACCCAGCGCGTCGAACTCGCCGCTGACGTCCGTCAGTTGCGTGACGACGCGGTCCGCCACCCCCTGAGCCGCCGCGCGCGAACGGACCTGCTCCAGGAGGCCGGGCGACCGGTCGACGGCTACGACCTCGGCGTCCGGGAAGGTCTGCGCCAACAGGCAGGTCACCACGCCCGGCCCGCTGCCGACGTCCAGCACCCGGTGGACGGGGGCGTGTCCGCCGCCGCCGATCCGCAGCAGACCCCGCAACCACTCCACGGCCCGCAGGAGAGCGGGGGCGTGCACGCCGGCTTCGCGTTCCCGGAGCGCGCCGGAGGCGTCCCACCCGAGGTCCTGGTCGTGCTGCGGGTTCATGAGTCCATGCCTTCCTTCGTGGGTCGGTCCGGGTCCGCGCTCAGCGGAGGAAGGGGGCGAGCTGGCGCTCCAGGACCGGCTTCGGCGCGGCACCCGTCCACGCCATGGCGACGGCGCCGTCGGTGTAGACCACGAAGGCGGGGATCGACGTGACCCCGTACCGCTCCGCCAGTCCGGCCTCCTCATCGACGTTGATCTTGACGACGTCCAGGACGCCCGCGTGCTCGGCGGCCAACGCCTCGACGATGGGAGTGACCCTGATGCACGGCCCGCACCACGCGGCCCAGAACTGGACCAGGACGGGGCGCTCCGCCTTCAACACGCGGGCGGGGAAGGTCTGTTCGGTGACACTCTCCACGAAGCGGGTGGACTTTGCGGCCATGGCGGGGCTCTCCTCTTCCGGTGCGTTCGCGCACGAGCGCCGCTCCCGGCGGGACCGGACCCGGACCGGGGCGGCGCTCGAACCTCAGCTCCGAGGGTGCGCCCGCAATCGCGGAGGCGGCAAACAGACTTGCCGTTTCCGCAAATATGGTTCCTGGTTCAGGGAAGGTGCGGGGGCCGGGGCACGCCCGGTCTACGATGCGGTCGGGTCGTGGAGCGACGCGTCGGCGGGCCCCTGACGGAAGCCGGTGAACCGTACCTGAAGGCCCTCGCGCTGCGGGGAGCAGCAGAAGGGGCCGGCTGATGCCACCGCCTCCGGCGCCAGCGGGGCGAGCCGGACCATGCGCCACGGGTCGTCGTCGCGACGGGCCCGGATGGTCAGGGCATCGCCGACGCGGCTGGCCCGGACGGTGATGTGGCGCCCGTTCCATTCGGGCACGGGGGCCAGGGACCAGTCGGACTGGCCGCGGGTGACGACGGCGCCCAGGTGCGGGACGCCGTCCGTCATCTCCACGCCGGCCTTGATCCACGTCCGCTCGTCCACCCGGACCATGAGTCCGGCCTGGTCGTAGAGGGCGTCGAAGTCGGCGACGAAGGTCACTTCGACGGCGCTGGCGTCCGGCAAGGGGGTCAGCAGCGCGTGCCCGTCGTCCCGGACGAAGCCGTAACTGGTGGTGCGCCAGAAGTCGCTGCGGTCCCGGGTGGTGACGAGCAGCCCGGAGCCGTCGTGGACGGCGTCCAGCGGAGGGTTGAGCCAGGTCGCGTCGTCCCAGCCGATGGTGTGCTGATCGCTCATGTCTCTGCTTCCGTTGTGCGGGTGGGGCGCTCGGTCGGTGTTCGTCCGCCCCGGACTCCTCCGCGCCCGTCGACGCGAGGGGAACCCGTCGCGCGGCGGGCGTCTACGGGTGGTGGAGGGCGTCGGCGTGGCGTCCCGTCGGCAGGCCCCCGGGGGCCAGGAGGATGCCGGCCCCACCACGCCCGTGCCGGACACCGGCCGCCCCCGGCCAGGGTACTGGCCAGGGTTCGACACTGGCTCGACGGGCCCGTGGTCCCGGGATCGTGGTCGGTGGACGCCGCACGGCTTCCATGGCCGCGAAGGAGCTGACGGGGGTGGGGCCTGTTGGCAGGGGCTTCCGGCGTCGGCACGACCGCCCTGGGGCCCGCAGGCCGACCAGCGCCGGACGCCTTGCCGGCCTGCCGGAACCACGGGTGGACGGGCTCCGCGGCGACGACGCCCGGACGTTGCTCGACTCGATGCCGCCCGGTCCGGTGCACCCCCGCGTGCGGGGCGCGATCGTCGCCGAAGCACGCGTCACCCCGCCGGCGCTGCGGGAGCTGCCGCGCGGTGGGAACGAAATCAGGAAGGGGCAAGGGGACATGACCGGGTTCCAGCGATGGGGCGTCACCACGGCGATGGTGGGCCGCGAGGACGAGCAGGCGGAGCTCGCGGCGTTCGTGACGGCCGCGACGGGCCAGGCGCTGGTCCTGCGGGGGGAGACGGGGGTCGGCAAGAGTTCGTTGTTGAGCCACGCCGCCGCGCTGGCGGAGCGGGAGAGCCAGGTCGTCATCCGGGCCGCCGGTGTCGAGGCGGAGTCCGAGCTGCCCTATGCCGGGCTGCACCAGGTCCTCCATCCGCTGCTCACCGACGTCGCGCGGCTGGACGACGGGACCCGGGCGGTGTTCGACGCCGTGTTCAGCGGAGTGCGGGGCGATCCGCCGTCGGTCATGGCGCTCGGCATCGCCGTGCTCAGCCTGCTGTCGCTCTCCGCCGCGCAGCGGCCGCTGCTGCTGGTCCTCGACGACGCGCAGTGGCTGGACGACTCCAGCGCCGACGTCTGCGGCTTCGTAGGCCGACGCCTGGCCGGCGGCCCGGCGAAGATGCTGGTCGCGGTCTGCAGCGACATCACGTCCCGCTTCGACACCGCCGCACTGCCCGAACTGCCGGTCACCGCCCTCACCGACGAGGACGCGGCCCGCCTGCTGGACCACCGGTACCCGGAGCTGAGCCGACAGGTCCGTCGAATCGTCCTGGAGCGGGCCCGGGGCAACCCGCTGGCCCTGCTGGAGCTGCCCGCCCACTTCGTCGGCCGGTCGAGCGATCTCCCGGTCGAAGACCTGGTCGGTCAGCACGGCGTGCCGTTGCCCCGACGGCTGCAACGGCTGTTCGGCACCCGCATCGCCGCCCTCGACGAGCGGGTGCGGACCGAGCTGCTGATGGGCGCGCTCGACGGCGCCGGGGCCCCGAGCGGCACCGACACCGTCCCCGGCACCCGTTACGGCATGCGTGACGCCGACACGGCGGTGGCCGCGGGGCTGCTGGACATCGAGGTGGTCACCGGTGATCTCGTCTTCCGGCACCCGCTCGTACGGTCCGCCGTCGTGCGGATGGCCACTCCCAACCAGCGCCGCGCCGCCCACCTGGCGCTGGCACAGGTTCACCGGGAGAACCTCGAACGCCGGGCGACGCACCTGGCGGCGGCAACGGTCGATCCGGACGAGGACGTCGCCGACATCCTGGAGGCGGCGGCCGAGTCGGCGACCCGGCGCGGCGGCGCGCTGGCGGCCGTGGCCTGGCTGACCCGGGCCGCCGAGCTCAGCGAGACCCACACCGGCCGGTCCCGGCGCCTGGCCGACGCGGCCTTCGTCGCCGCTCACGCCGCCCGCCTCGGCCAGGCGCACCGGCTGGTCCAGGCGGACCTCACGCCCGGCTCGACGGGGTCGCCGGCCTCGGTGCTGGCGGCCGCCTACCGGGCGCTCCACCAGGACGGGGACGTCCGCTCCACGCACCGCCAGGTCTCGGCCGCGATCGAGAAGCTCCGGGACGGCGGGTCGGCCGTCGCGTCGGCTGTCGGCGAAGCCGAACCTGACGAGGTCCTCACCCGGCTGGTGGTTCTGCTCCTGACGATCAGTCAGTACAGCGGGGACCGCGCGGCCTGGGAGAGCACGCACGAACTCCTCGCCTCCCTGGGCAGCCTCCTCACCCGACGCTCGCGTCTCTACAGCGGCACCTGGAGCGACGTGACCAGGCACGGAGCCGGCTTCGCCGGGCCGGTGCGACAGGCCGCCGCGACCCTGCCGGACCTGGAACCCTGGGACGTCACGCAGTTCGGCGCGGCCGCGTACCACCTCGACCTCCTGAGCCACTACCGCCCCCACCTGCAGCGTGTCGTCGACCGCGAGCTGGAGACCGGGGCCGTGGCAACCGGCATGGTCATGCTGCACCAGATCATGCTCGACCAGTTGACGGTCGGAGAATGGGCCGAGGCCGAGGACACCGGACAACGCGGCCTGGACCTGGCGACCGATCACGGCCACCAGCTGTTCGCCGCCCAGAGCCGCGCGTACCTTGCCCAGCTCGCGGCGCTGCGCGGACAGGTCGGGCGGGCCCGGGACCTGCAGGCCGAGGTGGACGCCTGGGCCCGCCCGCGCGGACTGGGATTCCTGACCCAGGTCGCCGACGCCGCCGGCGCGACCGCCGCGCTGAGCTCCGGCGACTACGAGACCGCGTACCTCTACGCCATCGGCATCACCCAGCCGGGTGAGTTCCGGCCCTACGCCTACCAGGCCTCGCGCACCCTGCTCGATCTCGTCGAGGCCGCCCGGCACACCGGACGCGTCGACCAGGCCCGGGCGCACGCCCTCGCCGCCCGCGACGCCGGTCTGCCGGAGGTGTCGCCCCGCCTGGGGCTGATCACCTACGGCGCGCTGGCGATGACCGCCGAGGACGAGCGGGAGGCCGCCGAGATGTTCACGCGGGCCGAATCCCAGCCGGAGGCCACCCGCTTCCCGTTCGAGCTGGCCCGGATCCGGCTGGCGCACGGCATCCGGGTGCGCCACGTCCAGGGCCCGGCCCCGGCGCGGCAGTACCTGGTCCCGGCGGCCGAGGTGTTCGAGCGGCTGGGCGCGGCCGGCTGGACCGAACGGGCCCGGGCCGAACTGCGCGCCACCGGGGCCCCGCCCCGCGTCCCGACGCTGACCGTGGCCCCGCTGACCTGGCAGGAACGCCGCATCGCCGACCTGGCCGCCGGCGGCCTGACGAACAAGGAGATCGGCGCGCGGATGCACCTGTCGCCGCGTACCGTCAGCTCGCACCTGTACCGCGTCTTCCCCAAGCTGGGCATCACCGCCCGGGCGGCACTGCGCGACGCGTTGAGCCGGACCGACGCGGCGCAGGTCTGATGCCCGCGCTCACCCTTGTGGGGCCACGGCCTCGACGCCGTTGGCGGCCAGCCAGCCGAGGACGTGGTCGGCGACCGAACGCCAGCCGCTGTCGAACACCAGGGAGTGCCCCCGATCGGCGAACTGCTTCAGGTCCGTCACGGCGGAGGAGTCGCCGTAGAGCTTGTAGACCGAGCGGGTCACGGCGTCCGGGACCATCCGGTCCTCCTGGCCGGAGACCAGCAGCAGCGGTCCGCGCGCCGTATTGGCCGTGTCCACGACGGTGCCGGCCGGCCCGGTGGCGGTGCCGTCGAGTCCGAGGTCCGCGAGCAGCCGGAGCGGGGCCGGGACGGCGTACCGGTCGAAGAGCTGCTCGGCCTCCCCCTCTCCGACCGTGTTGACGACGAGGTGTCGGAACCGGGCGCGCGGCAGCTGCCCGAAGCCCGGGTGCCGGGTCGGGCCGGCCGACATCAGCGGCCACGGCCGGGACCGGCCGTCGGCCGGCGGCACACCGCCGGCCGGCAGCGGCGCGAGGGCGACGGCGGCGCGGCCGAGGTCGGCCCCGAGGAGGTGCTGGGCGATGAGGCCGCCGGCCGAGTGCCCGATGAGGACCGGCGGGTCGTCGAAGCCGCGCACGACCTGCTCGTAGTGGGCCGCGAGCGCGGCGAGCCCGAGGTCGCGCGGCGGGCCGGGATCGCGGCGGGCCCGGTCGGCGGTGTGGGCTTCGCCGGGCCAGCCCGGGACGCACACCGCGTAACCGTAGGCGGTGAACCGCTCGGCCCAGCCCTCCCAGGAGGACATGTGGAACCACGCACCGTGGATGAGGACGACGGGGGTTTGTTTCACGGCCAGACCTTCCGAATTGCACGCACGACGATCCGCCGGCATCACGGCGCTCCTTCGAGGATCACCGAGCGGCAGGCCGGCGGACACAGTCGAATGACTGAATCCGGCGGCCCGGCAGACCCTTCGCGGGTCCGCGGGCGTCTTCCCGCGTCTCGACGTCATGTGACCGATGCGGCCGGCCGGCGGCCGGAGAACAGTGGAGGCACCAGCGGGTCTCCAGGAAGGATCAGAAATGATCGACAGGCGTGCCTTCACCAAAGCGGTCGGTCTCGGCATGGGCGCCACGGCCGTGTCGGTCGGCGCGGTCTCGAACGCGCCTGCCGCCCTCGCGGCCGGTTCCGACCGGCCCGGCCGCCCGGCCCCGGTCATCCCGGCCGTCACCGCGGGCACCCACACCACGTTCACCGACCTGAAGCGGGTCCAGGCCGGCGTGCTCGACATCGGCTACGCCGAGGCCGGGCCGAAGCACGGGCCCGTGGTCATCTGCCTGCACGGCTGGCCCTACGACATCCACAGCTATGTCGACGTGGCGCCGCTGCTGGCGGACGCCGGCTACCGGGTGATCGTGCCGTACCTGCGGGGCCACGGCACCACCACCTTCCTGTCCCCGACAACCGTCCGTACCGGGCAGCAGTCCGCGATCGCCCTCGACGTCATCGCCCTGATGGACGCCCTGAAGATCCCCGAGGCGGTGCTGGCCGGCTTCGACTGGGGCTCGCGGGCCGCCGGCACCGTCGCGGCGCTGTGGCCGGAGCGGGTCAAGGCCCTGGTGGCGGTGAGCGGTTACCTGATCGTCAACCTCCCCTCGCAGAAGAACCCGCTGCCGCCGAAGGCCGAGCGCACCTGGTGGTACCAGTACTACTTCACCACCGACCGCGGCCGCGTCGCCATGGAGACCAGGCAGAACCGGCACGACCTGTGCCGGCTGGTGTGGGAGGAGACCTCCCCCACCTGGAGGTTCGACGACGCCACCTTCGAACGCACCGCGGCGGCGTTCGAGAATCCCGACTACGCCGCCATCGTGATCCACAACTACCGCTGGCGTCTGGGCCTGGCCGACGGCGAGCGCCGCTACGAGCACTACGAGCGGCTACTCGCGGCCCGACCGCCCGTCACGGTGCCGGCCATCGCCGTGGACCCCGCCCTCGACCCGTTCCTGCCCACCACCGACGGCAGTGGGTACCGGAAGTTCTTCACCGGCCCCTACGAGCACCGCGTCCTCACCGGCATCGGCCACAACGCGCCGCAGGAGGCGCCGACGGCGTTCGCCCAGGCCGTGGTGGACGCCGACCATCTGTGACCCCTGCTGATCCCGCACGGCCGTCACCGGACGGCCGTCACCGCATCGCCGTCACCGCACGGCCGTCACCGTACGGACAGGGCGCCGTCGATCTCTCGACGGGAGGAGATCCCCAGCTTGGCGAAGACCTTGCGCAGGTGCCACTCGACCGTACGGGGGCTGAGGAACAGGTGCTCGCCGATCTCCGCGTTCGGGTGCCCGGCGGCCGCGAGGCGGGCGATCCGCGCCTCCTGCGGGGTCAGGACCGGCGCGCCGACGGTCCTCTTGCGAACCGTCTCACCGGTGGCGAGCAGCTCACGCCGGGCCCGCTCGGCGAACCCCTCCATACCCGTGCGCCCGGCCGCCTCGTACGCCGCCCGCAGCTCGGTACGGGCCTGCGCGCGCCGGTTCCGGCGGCGCAGCCACTCCCCGTACAGCAGTCGGGCCCGGGTCTCGAACACGCCGAGCCCACCGCGGCCGAAGTGGTCAACGGCCTCGCGGTAGCGGTCCTCGGCCTGCTCGGGTGCTCCGGTCAGGGCTTCGGCGACCGCGTGCGCGCCCAGGGCCCAGGGCGTGCCGGCCCGGCTCCAGTCGGCGAGCCGCTCGCGCGCCCCGGCCGCCACAGCCGGCTCGCCGGCCCTGGTCGCGGCCTCGACCAGCTCGCCGCACGTCCAGACGTGCACCACGAGGTCCTGGTACTCCCCGCCCCGAAGCGCCGCTTCCATGGCGAGCGGATAGTTGCCCAGGCCGTTGTGGAGCACCGCCCTCGCGCACGCGGCTACGCCGACGAGTCGGCCCAGGCCGCGCTGCTCGCCCTCGTGTTCCATCGCCTCGATCGCTTCCAGGGCCGGTCGTTCCCGCCCCTGGTACGCGCTGATCAAGGCCGCCGAGGCCGTGCGCGCCACCGAGCCGGTGACCTTGTCCAGGGCCGCGGCCTCGGCCAGCAGGTCGCCCGCTGGGGAGAAACGCCCCGCGAAGCCCAGCGCGGACGCCTGGTAGGGCAGCGCCGTCGAGAGGAGCGACAGGGTTCCCGTCCGGCGTGCGAAGCGGACCGCCCGGCCGCCGATGTCCAGCCAGCCCTGGAGATCGCCCAGCTCCGCGGCGGCGTTCGCGGCCGCCCACAGGACGGACGGATCCTCCTCGTCGGTGAGGGAGCGCAGCGCCCGTGCCAGCTGCGGGAAGACGGCAGCCGGCCCGTCCACGCTCCGGGCGACCAGGGCCCTGAGGAAGACTCCCGCCGGCTCGTCGCCGGGCGGCAGGTCTCGAGCGGCCTCGGCGACCCGGCGCAGTGCGCCTTCGTCGTACCGGCCGACCCAGATGGCCGCGTCGTACGCCGCGAGGCAGGTCTCCCGCGCGAGGGCCGGGTCGAGGTCCCTGAGCCGACCCGCCGCGTCGAGCAGCGGCTGCACCGCGCCCCTCCCCGAGTCGGTCATGGACGACGCCTTGGCCCGCAGCCGGTCGGCATGGGCCTGCTGCAGCCGGTCCAGCGGCCCCAGCTCCGCGGCGGCGAGCAGGTCGGGCACCCGGGCCGGCACGCCCGCGGCGACATGGGCCGCCGCGGCCGCCAGTGCGCGCCGCGCCCGCGCCTCCGGGCAAGGGGTGAGCGCGGCGGCACGTTCCAGGAAGGAGGCGGCGGCCGCCCGGCCGCCGCGTGCCAGGGCCCGGTCGGCGGAGCTCTCCAGTGCGGCCGCCACCTGTTCGTCCGGCCCGACCGCGGCGTGGGCCCGGTGCCAGGCCCGCCGGTCGGGGTCGCGCTCGGCGTCGGTGGCCTCGGCCAGGGCCGCGTGCGCCGCATGCAGCGCCGCGGCATCCGCGCCGCGCCACACCGCCGAACGCACCAGCGGGTGCCGGAACCGCACGGCGGCTCCCAGGGTGATCAGGTCCGCGGCCTCGGCCGGCGCCACGGCCTCCGGCCCGATGCCCAGCAGACGCAGGGCGTGCCACAACAGCGGCCCGTCGCCGACCGGTTCGACCGCCGCGACCAGCAGCAGGGCTCGGGTGTCGGCCGGCAGGGCGTCGACGCGCCGGCGGAAGCCGTCCTCGAGCCGGGTCGCCAGCGGGCCGGCGCCGGGCCCGCCGAAGCCGAACGCCAACTCCGCCGGCGACAGGCCCCGGGGCAGCTCCAGCAGGGCGAGCGGATTCCCGCCGGTCTCGGCCACGATCCGGTCCCGTACCCGGGCGTCGACCGGCCCCGGCAGCACGCCGTCCAGCAGCGCCCGGGCGTCGGCATCGGCCAGCCCGCCCAGCGGAAGGTCCGGCAGACCGGAAAGGCCCTCGTCGTCCGAATTCCCGTCGGTGATCCGCTCGGCGAACACCAGCGCCACCGATTCCGCGTCCAGCCGGCGCCCGACGAACGCCAGGATTCGCCGGGACATCAGGTCCAGCCACTGCGCGTCGTCGACCAGGCACACCAGCGCGGACCGGGCCGCCGCCTCGGCGAGGAGACCGAGGACCGCGAGCCCCACCAGCAGCATCTCGGGCGGGTTTCCCGTGCTCAGGCCGAACGCGACCCGCAGCGCTTCCTGCTGCACCTCCGGCAGCCGGCCGAGGTGCGACAACAGCGGGGCGCACAGCCGTTGCAGGGCCGCATAGGCGAACTCGGCCTCGGCCTCGACACCGGCCGCGCGTACCACCTGCCACTGCCCCGCCTGCCCCGCCAGGTGGTCGAGCAGCGCCGACTTGCCGACACCCGCCTCACCCCGCAGCACCAGCACCCGGCTGCGCCCGTCGCGCACCTCGCGCAGCAGACGGTCCAGCACCTCCACCTCCCGGGTACGCCCGATGAGCTGGTGGTTCGCGGACTGCGGCATGGCACCTCCGGGGAGAGTTCCTCCCGGAGGAGCTGCACCCATCCTACGAAGGGCGGAGCCGGCCGAGTCGCACGGGTTCCGTCACGACCGGCGCGCGGCGGTCAGCCGGCGGCACGCGCGGTGGTGCGGGGCCCGGCACCACCGCGCCGTGTCACCTCAGCGTCCTGAAGGCGGCGCGGAGTTCTTCGGCCAGGAGCCGCGGCTGGTCCCGGACGGCGAAGTGGCCGCCCCTGTCGACCTCGTTCCAGTGGACTCCTTGTGTCGGAACGGGATGTGAGGTGTTCCGCCCGCCGTCGGGCGTCACCGGCCTACCCCGGCGCCCCTCGTGACCGGGGCTTCGAGGCCTCCGTGCGAAGAGGTCGCCGAGGGCCGTACCGCCCTGGTCCGGATGGCGTCAGGCCGGGACCACCCGGTAGCTCAGCACCGGCCACGGCAGGTTGAACTGGGCCAGCGAGCCGGTGGCCCACGGGGTGGCGCCGGAGCAGCCCGCGCCGGAGTACAGCACCACGGACGCGGAGCCGGAGGCGACCTGGACCGATCGGGCGGGTGCCGCCAGCGTGTGGCACGTGCCGAAGTCGTCGAGGTCGACCGCGGTCACCGCGCCGCTCCCGCCGGTGCCCGAGTAGAGGCGGGCGCCCGGCTGCAACGGAGGCCAGCCGGCGGCGTGTGCCGTTCCGGCACCGAGGCCGGTCAGGGCGGTGACGACCATCGCCGTGGCGGCCGAGCCGCGGAGCATGGCCCTGGGTGTGAACATGTGAATCACCTTTCCGTGTGTGTGATGGTGCCGCCGGAGGGACCGGGCCCGGTTCTGCGCCCGGAACACCCGGCCACTGCCGGCGACCGCTCCGGCGCTGTCGGACAGCGGGCTGCTGATGACGGGAGGCACAGACGGGTCGCCGCCTTCGGGGCGGACGTGTGCTCTCCATCATCGGCTCGGTACTTCTGTTCCACATCGGTCATTTGACGGTGCGTCCGCTCTTTTCTGGACTCCTCGTCCAGCCCGAACCAGGACCGCTCACCCCGGTCTCGGCTCACCGCCCGACGTGGCCGACGCGGTCAACCGGTCGGCTCCCGCCGTCAGATGACCGATGTGCCGACGCGTGGCGGTGAAGCACGCTTGGACCCGCGGGCCCGCTCGACCCGTCGCGCCCCTCTGCCGGAACGCACCGTTCGACGGCCGCGCTCGTCGTCCGCGGCCTCGTCGCCGCCGGTACGGGATCCGGCAGGCGGCCGGTCCCGCGGGCAACACCAACCCCAGCGCCGTCACGGCCCGTCGCGGCGGCCGGCAAGGAGAAGACGTGAACAGCAGCCAGCTCTTCGACGGTGTCGCACACCCCCGGCAGCACACCTCTCCCGCCCCCGGTCGCCCGGGATCACCGCTGCGCGACTACGTCCTGTGCAGCCTTCCCGCCGCCCTCGGCGACCTTTCGGCGGGGCGCCTGACGTACCATCAACTCGCCTACACCCAGGAGCGAATGCTCCGGAACGTCACTCCGCAGTGCCTCTCCGAGGACGACGAGCGGACCGCGCGTCTCCTCCAGCTCGACCTGCTCTTCCTGCTCAGCGGCTACGCGCCCGCGGGGCCGCAGGCCGCACCCCGCGCCCTGGCCGAGCTGATATCCGCCCAGTGCGGCAGGTTCCCCGCCCTGGATCCCCATCTGAGCTATGAGCTCCTGATCGACGTCAACTGCGAGGAACACCGGCGCAGCGGGGACATCCGGGTGTTCTCCGCGGGCCGGGACGCCCCTCTCGAACGGGACTTCTACCTCGGCCACCACCTCTCCGAACCATGGGCCAAATCGGCCGCCTACGGCCTGCGCTCGCTGGTCCTGCCGACGGCCGCCGCCCGACCGGCCGCGGTCCTGGACGACGTCGTCGAGTACCTCGCGGAGTTCACCCGGTACATGGCCAGGTACCGCAAGCTGTCCCAGCAGGCGTTCAACCGGTTCCGCCCCTACCACATGGGGCATCCCGGCGGCCCGCGCGGCGCGAGCGGTGCGTTCATGCCCAGTGTCCACCTCCTCGAACTGGCCCTGCTGCCGCCGTCGAAGGAGTACGGCGTCTTCCTGGACCAGTCGATGTCCTACTTCCCCTCGTGGTCGCGGCCCGCCATCGCACGGTGGCGCGGCGATTCCATCCGCGGGGCGAACGTGTCCCAGCGGCTGCGGGAGGGACGGCTGGTGCTCGACCGCGCGGGGCGCGCCCGGCTGGTCAGGGTGATCGACAAGTTCGTGGACTTCCGGATGGCGCACCTGGGCGTCACCCGGCACGCGCTCCCCGAGGCGTTCCGGGAGCGGACCGGGCTGACCCGTCGCGGTATCAGCGAGCAGGGCGGCGAACACGACATCCTGGACGGCCGGGACCCCGGCACGTCGGGGTTCAGCGTCCGGCACGTGCTCACCAATGCGGTGTACCGGCTCCTCGCGCTTCGCGCCGATCTCATCCGCCCCGGCTCCGCTCCGGCCAACCATTAGGCAGGCAACCGATGTCAGCATTCCGTGTCGCGGTCGTCGACGCGTTCGGCACGTCCTCCGGGTTCACCGGCGCCTTCGGCGCGCTGGGCGGCGAGGTGATCCAGGTCCGGAGCACTCCCGCCCCTCCGGTCGGACTCGATCCGGTGGACGACCGGGCCTTCGGTCATGTGCTCGTCCACGACGGCGAGTTGGACGTCCTGACCGCACAACTCGCCGCGCTGGGGCCGGTCGCGGTCCTGGCCGGTCGCGAGACCGGGGTGGAGCTCGCCGACGCCCTCTCCGAGCGGCTGGGGCTGGCCTCCAACGGCACCGCCCTGAGCAGCGCGCGGCGCGACAAGTACGTGCAGATCGAAACGATCAAGGCTCAGGGCGTCCCCGGCATGCGGCAGCTGCGAACCGGTGACGAGGCCGAACTGCTGGCCTGGCACGAGGAACTGGGCGGGACCGTGGTCGTCAAACCCCTGCGCGGCTACTGGGGCGACGGCGTGTCGTTCTGCGACGCTCCGCAGGACTCGGTCGCCGCGCTGCGCGCGCTCCGCGACCGCCGCGTGGT
This sequence comes from Kitasatospora sp. NPDC001119, assembly GCF_053598475.1. Classification (NCBI taxonomy): domain Bacteria; kingdom Bacillati; phylum Actinomycetota; class Actinomycetes; order Kitasatosporales; family Streptomycetaceae; genus Kitasatospora; species Kitasatospora sp. NPDC001119. The sequence continues at coordinate 56,179 of NZ_JBSFKI010000024.1, read as the reverse complement.
GCTGGGCGAGCCGATCACCGAGGTCGTCGCCCAGGAGTACCTGGTGGGCGCCGAGTACATCGTGAACACGGTCAGTTGCGCGGGTGTGCACCAGCTGACCGACGCCTGGCGCACCGAGCGGATCCAGGCCAACGGGGTGCGGGACCTGGTGACCGCGCAGGTGCTGCTGCGCTGCGACGAACAGCCGGTCGGCGAGCTCTTCGGCTACGGCCGCCGGGTGCTGGACGCCCTCGGCATCCGGTACGGCGCGGCACACCTGGAGATCAAGCTGACCCCGGACGGCCCGCGACTGGTCGAGGTGGGTGCCCGTGTCTCGGGGCTGCCCTACTACACGGCCGAGGTCCTGGGCGAGGGCCAGCTGGAGTGGACCGTCGACGCCTACGTCCGGCCCGAGCGGTTCCGGGCCCGGGCGGGCCGGCCCTACCAGCGGCAGCACGCGTTCGCCTGGGCGGCACTGGTCGCTCCGGCCACGGGCCGGCTGCGGGGCTACCGCGCGCTCGACCAGCTCGAGCAACTGGCGAGCTTCCACTCCCTCACCGAGCTGGTGAAGCCCGGTGACGCCATCACCTCAACCACCTACGACCGCGAGTATCCGGTCACTCTGACGCTCAGCCACCCGGTGGACGCCGTTCTGCAGCGCGACCTCAATACGGTGCGCTACCTGGACGGCCCCGGGATGTACGAGATCACCCCGGCGGCCGATTGACAGGTTCGCCGGCCGGCAGCCGGACACCCCCGTCGACCACCGCGCCGAAGTACCGCAACTGGCGCAACTCCACACCCCTCATGCTACGACGGTAGGAGCCTGCGCCTACCCGCGATGTGATGGTTCTGTGCCCGATATCCGTTTTCTCCGGCACCCGGCACCTCCTGCTTCGGGGCCTCCTAAGTACATTTCATGCATTGGGAGTTGATGCTACTTTCCATGTACCGATGCAACTCAGGGAGGGGTTGAAGTGAAGGTCACGTTCATCCAGGTGGAGGGCACGGCAGAAGAGCTGGACGCGTCCGACGTGGGAAGGCAGCTCATCGCCGCGATGGGAGTGAGCCTGACGCCCGCCAGCCGTGCCACCGCAGGGGAGGACGCGGCGGTCGGGGGCAGATGGCAGTCGCTGCCGATTCCCGGCCTCGCGGCCGAGGGCCAGGCGGAGGTGAGGAAGATGCTGACCCGGAACCCCGCCGCGGAGCAGTTCGTCTCGTTCCTCGAGGAGACGACGTCGTGGCCCAACGCCGCGCTGCACGGGGTCAAGCGGAAGACCCACCAGGAGGGAGAACCCCTCGACTACAGCGACTACCTGCGCCTGCGACGGCAGGGAAGCCAGCTCGGCGGGTTCGCGTACGTCTACGCCGACACCGGCGTGGTCAACCTGCGGCTCAACTACGACAGCGACGCCGCGACCCTTCACGGCATCGCGCCGGACGCCTATCTCGTCCCCAAGGGCCACCGGGCCTACCGGGTGAGCGTGCAGATCACGGACGAGAACACGCTCCGCCAGGCACTCGAGCTCGCCGAGATGGCCTACAAGCTGACGTAGCCCGGGATCGTGGCGGTCAGGCCGAGCCCTGCTTGCCACCAACGTCCTTGCTTCATCCGGCAGTTCTTCGGGCGCCGCCGCGCCGAACGGCTGGGGTCAGGACCCGGCGGGCCGCCTCCTGCCGGTCGACGCGGAGTATCCGGGCGAGCCCGTCGAGCATGATGACGGGCTCGCCCTTCGCATAGCGGAGGGCCTGGCCTCAGAGGTCCCCGGCGCCCGCCGCCAGCTGCTCCCGGTCGTAGGAGTCCCGCGAGAGGGCGATGGCGTCGCGGTGGCGTTCCGCCCAGGCGGTGAGGCCCTTGAGGGAGGCGTAGAGCTCGGCGGCCATCTCGGTGCCGCGGTACTCCACCTTGGGCGGCACGGTCGCGTAGACGGTGCGTTCGATCAGTCCGTCGCGTTCGAGGTTCCGCAGTGTCAGGGTGAGCATGCGGCGGCTGATCCCGGGTACGGACCGTTCGAGTTCGGTGAAGCGGACCGGGCCGTGGCTGAGGTTGAGCAGGATGCCGATCGCCCACTTGCCGCTGATCCGGTTGAGCGCCTCCAGGACGGTGCACGCCTCGCGGGCGGGGGCCGGGTCGTCGAGGCCGCCGGTCTCGTCGATGTCCTCGATCACATCGTTGTTCCCCAGGAACATGAAAGTGCCTCCTTACGGTGGACTTGATGGTCACACATGATGGTCGCTGTAACAAGAAGTGCCCTCAGGGAGCGCGGGCGCCACCGGGCGCCCCTCCCGGGCCATTCCCCCGAAGGACTGCTCCGATGACCACGCAAGCCCCGCCGTCCCTCCAGCCTTCCAGGTCACGCTGGTTGGCACTGGGGCTCCTCTGCACCGGCAACCTGATGATCATCCTCGACGGTTCGATCGTGACCGTCGCCCTCCCGACCATCCAGACCGACCTCGGCTTCACCCAGTCCGGCCTGGCCTGGGTGGTCAACGCCTACCTCATCGCCTTCGCCGGGCTGCTGCTGCTCTCCGGCCGGCTGGGCGACCTGCTGGGCGGCAAGCGCGTCTTCAGCGCGGGCCTGGGCCTGTTCACGGTGGCCTCGCTGGCCTGCGGCCTGTCCTCCTCCTCGACGGCGCTGGTGGTGTTCCGGTTCGTCCAGGGGGTCGGCGGGGCGCTCGCCTCGGCCGTCGTCCTGGGCATGATCATCACCCTGTTCCCCGACGCCGGCGAGCGCGCCAAGGCACTGGCGGCGTACGCGTTCGTCTCCGCGGCCGGCGCCTCGCTGGGCCTGATCCTGGGCGGCGTGCTGACGCAGAGCTTCAGCTGGCCGTGGGTGTTCTACGTCAACGTGCCGATCGGCCTGGTGGCGCTCGTGCTGACGCAGAGCGTGGTGCCCGGCGGGAAGGGAGCGGGGCTGCGCGAGGGCGCCGACCTGATCGGTTCGGTGCTCGCCACCGGCGGTCTGATGCTGCTGGTCTACACGATCATCAAGGCCGAGGAGTACACCTGGGGCGACGCCCGCACGCTGGGCCTGCTGGCCGGCTCGCTGGTACTGCTGGTCGGTTTCGTGGTCCGCCAGGCGTACGCGGCCAAGCCGCTGCTGCCGCTGCACATCTTCCGCTCCCGGGCGGTCTCCGGCGCCAACGGCATCATGGTCCTGATGGTCGCCGGCCTGTTCGGCTACCAGTTCTGCACCGCGCTCTACTTCCAGAACGTCCTGGGCTACGACGCCCTGAAGACCGGGCTCGCCTTCCTGCCCGCGCCGGTCACCATCGCGATCGTCTCGCTGGGCTTCGCGGTCAAGCTGAACCAGAAGTTCGGGCCCCGCCGGGTGCTGGTCGTCGGCCTGCTGCTGGTGGCCGCGGCGCTCGCGCTGCTGGCCCGGGTGCCGAGCGACGGCAGCTTCCTCGTCGACATCGTGCCGCCGTTCGTGCTGCTCGGCCTCGGCTTCGGCGCGGCCATGCCGGCGCTGATCGGCCAGGCCATGTCGGTCACCTCGCCCAACGACGCCGGCATCGCCTCCGGCCTGGTGAACACCACCCAGCAGGTCGGCGCCTCGATCGGCACCGCCGTGCTCGCCACGGTGGCCGCCTCCCGCACCGCGACGCTGCTCGGCGAGGGCGACAGCAAGGTGGCGGCGCTCACCGGCGGCTTCCACCTCTCCTACGGGCTCAGCGCCCTGTTCGTGGCGGTCGGCGTCCTGGTGGCCGCCTTCGTCCTGCGCAGCCCCGCGGACGGCGCCGAGAGCGCCCCCGAGTCGGACCTCAAGTCTGCGGACACCCCCGTACCGCACGTTTGACGGTCCCCGTGCGGCCGTTCCGGAGGGCCTCCCGGAACGGCCGCACCACCCTGACGGCGCGTACCGCCGCCGGGGCCGCACCGCACTCGGCACCACGTCGGAGCACCGCGGCGGAGCACCGCGTCGGAACACGCCGGCCGAGCACGCCGGCCGAGCACACCCACGAGGATCCCGCCGCGAAACCCGCGGGCCCCGGGAAAGGGCCCGCTTAGGGGGACGGTCAGGGGGGTCGGATCCGGACGGAGCCAGCAGACTCGTCGCATCGTCCGCGGCCGGGTCCATCAGCGTCTCCCCCGCGGGGTGGGCGGGCCTCACGCCGCCCACCGTTCCCCGCCTCGCGCAGGATCGAGAAAGAACCCATGTACACCAGACGCCGTTTCCTCCGTCTCCCGGTCACCCTGACCGCCGCCGCCGTCATCGGCCCCGCCGTCCTCACGGCCTGCTCCGACTCCTCCGCCCCGCCTTCCGCGAAGAGCGCCGGCGGCGGCACCCTGCGCTACGGCGCCGCCGTCGAACCCGACAGCTGGGACCCGCACGCCGCGTCCACCGCCGTCACCGGGCGGCTGCTGCGCCCGGTACTGGAGTCGCTGGTCGCGATCGCTCCGGACGGGACCGTCAAGCCGTGGCTGGCCGAGTCGTGGACGGTCTCGCCCGACGGCCTCACCTACACCTTCACCCTGCGCACCGGCGTGACCTTCAGCGACGGCACCCCGTTCGACGCGGCGGCGGTGAAGGCGAACTTCGAGCACGTCACGGCGGCGAAGACGGCGTCCAAGCGGGCGGCCGGCCTGCTCGGCCCGTACCAGGAGACCGAGGTGGTCGACCCGCGCACGGTGGCCGTGCACCTGACGGCCCCCCACGCCTCGTTCCTCAACTCGGCGGGGAGCACCTTCCTCGGCTTCCACTCCCCCGTCGCGCTGCGCGACCACGCGGGCGACCTCTCCTCCGGCGGCGCGTTCGTCGTCGGCACCGGCCCGTTCACCTTCGAGTCGGTGACGCCGGGTCAGCAGGCGGTGTTCAAGCGCCGGTCCGACTACGACTGGGCCCCGCCGACCGCCGCCCACCAGGGGCCGGCGAAGCTGGAGAGCATCGTCGTGCTGCTGCTGAAGGAGGACGCCTCCCGGGTCGGCGCCCTGACGTCCGGTCAGGTCGACGCCGCCGAGCTGATCCCCGCCAACCGGCTGGCCGGCCTGCGCGGCCGCAACGGCGTCGAGGTGGTCCGCAAGGCGGTCCCCGGCGTCCCCTACACCTACTACCTCAACACCGCCCGCGCGCCGTTCGACGACCCGCGCACCCGGCAGGCCGTCCGGCACGCCATCGACTTCGCCGGGATCGTCAAGGGCGTCTTCCAGGGCGAGTACGAGCAGGCCTGGGGGCCGCTGGCGCCCTCCACCCCCGGCGCCGAGCCGTCGTTCGCCAAGCCGGCCTGGGAGTACAGCAAGGAGAAGGCGGAGAAGCTGCTGGACGAGGCCGGCTGGACCGGGCGGGACGCCGACGGCTACCGCACCAGGGACGGCAAGCGCCTCACCGCCGAGCAGCCGTACGTGCAGACCTTCGTCTCGGCCCAGAACCACACCTTCGACGTGGGCGTGCAGGACGCGCTGAAGCAGGTCGGCATCGAGCTGAAGCTGGTGCCGCTGGACTCCGCGGGCTCCATCGGGCGCACCGGCAAGGGCGACTACGACGTGTTCGCCTTCGCCTGGCAGGGCTCCGACCCGGTCCTGCTGGGCAGTCTCTACCACTCCAAGTCCCAGTTCGGGGGCGGCGGGGCGAACGGCAGCCGGGTCAAGGACGCCGAGATCGACGGCTGGCTGGACGAGGCCGAGGCGACCGTGGACGCCGAGCGGCGCGCCGAGCTGTACCGCAGGGTCCAGCGGAAGATCGTCGAGCAGGCGTACTCCTTCCCGGCCTACATCGCCACCATGGACGTCGCCCGGCACGGCAAGGTGAACGGGCTGGTCCTGGACGTCGACGCCAACACCGACTTCTACGGCATCGGGGTGGCCTGAGGTGTCGAACAGTGTCCGGCACGTGCCGCCCTGGGCCAGGTTCGTCGCCCGGCGGCTCGCGGCGGGGCTGGTGGTGGTGTGGGGGACGCTCACGGTGACGTTCTTCGCCCTCCACCTCGCCCCCGGCGACATCGTGGACGGACTGATCGGGCCGGGCGCCGCCGGCACCCCGGCCCTGCGTGACCAGGTGATCGCCGAGAACGGCCTGAACGACCCGCTGCTCGTCCAGTACGGCCGCCAGCTCGCCCGGTTGGCGAGCGGCGGCCTCGGCTGGTCGTACCAGCTCAACGAGCCGATCGAGCGGCTGCTCGGCAGCCAGCTCGGCCCGACCGTCGAGCTGGCGGTGTCCGCGCTGGTCACCGCGCTGGTGCTGGCGGTGCTGGCGGCCACCCTGACGGCCGGCCGGGGCCGGGCGGTGCGCGCCGCCGCCGGTGTCGCCGAGCTGCTGATGGTGTCGATGCCGTCGTTCTGGCTGGGCATCATCCTGCTGACGGTGTTCTCCTACCGGCTGCACGCGCTGCCCTCGATCGGGGCGGACGGGCCGGCGGCGCTGGTGCTGCCGACGCTGGCGCTGGCGCTGCCGCTGGCCGGAGTGCTCGCCCAGGTGATCCGCCAGGAGCTGGAGAGCGCCGACGGCCGCCCGTTCGTGCTGACCGCGCGCTCGCGCGGCCTGGGCGCGACGGCGGTGCTGCTGCGGCACACCCTGCGGCACGCGCTGCTGCCGCTGACCACGCTGGCCGGCTTCGTGCTGGGCAGCCTGTTCGGCGGCGCGGTGCTGGTGGAGAACATCTTCACCCGGCCCGGCCTGGGCCGGGTGCTGGCCAACGCGGTCGGCTCCCGCGACCTGCCGGTGGTCAGCGCCCTGGTGGTCATCTCCAGCGCGGCGTTCGTGGTCATCAACACCCTGGTGGACGTGCTCCACCCGCTGATCGACCCCCGGCTGCGCGAGGGAGGAGCGGCATGAGCACCGTGACCGCCCTCCTCGACCGGCCGGCCGGGGCCGCCGCCCGCCGGGGCGCGCTGCTGCGCTCGCCCGCCCGCCTGGCGCCGCTGGTCCTGCTGGCCGTGGTGGCGCTCGTCCTGGCCTTCCCCGGGGTGTTCGCCACCCACTCCCCCGCGGCGACGGACGTCGCGGCGGCGCTGCGCCCGCCCGGTGCCGAGCACTGGCTGGGCACCGACCAGCTCGGCCGGGACGTCTGGTCGCGGCTGGTGCACGGCACCCGGCTGTCGCTGCTGATCGCGGTCGGCGCGACGCTGATCGGGGTGGGCGGCGGCGCGCTGCTCGGCCTGGTCGCCGGCTGCGGCGGACGGCGCGTCGACTTCGTCCTGATGCGGGTGGTGGACGTGCTGCTGGGCTTCCCCGAACTGCTGCTCGCGCTGGTGGTGGTGGCGGTTCTGGGCGGCGGCACGGTCAACGTGGCGATCGCCATCGGCATCGCCGGGGTGCCCCACTACGCCCGGCTGGTGCGCGGCCAGGCACGGCTGGTGCTGCGCTCGGAGTACGTGGAGGCGGCGCGGGTGCTGGGGGTGCCGGCCTGGCGGTCGGTGCTGCGGCACGTGCTGCCGAACGTCGGGGGCCCGCTGGTGGTGCTGGCCTCCATCGGGCTGGGCTCGGCCATCATCTCGGGCTCCGGGCTCAGCCTGCTCGGCCTGGGCCCCGTCCCGCCGGAGGCGGACTGGGGCTCGATGGTCGCCGACGGCAAGGACTTCCTCCAGACGGCCTGGTGGATCTCGATCTCACCCGGCCTGGCCGTCTCGGTCGTGGTGGTCTGCACCACGCTGATCGGCCGTTCGCTGCAGCTGAGGGCGGTGCGATGACGACGACGACAACGGAAGCGACCGGTGCGGAGGCGACGGCCGGGGACACCGGTGCGCCGGTGCCGGGCCCGCTCGTGCGGGTGGAGGGGCTGCGGGTGTCGTTCCCCGGCGCGTCGCGGCCCGCCGTGGACGGGGTGTCACTGGCCATCGGCCCCGGGGAGTGCGTGGCGCTGGTCGGCGAGTCCGGCTCGGGCAAGTCCGTCACCTCGCGTTCCCTCATCGGGCTGGCGGGCGCCAGGGCCCGGGTCTCCGCCCGGACCCTGGAGGTGGCAGGGACGGACACCGCCGGCTTCGGCGAACGGCAGTGGCGCGCGGTGCGCGGCCGGCGGGTCGCCGTGGTCTTCCAGGACGCGCTGACCGCGCTGGACCCGCTGCGCACCGTCGGCGCCGAGATCGCCGAGGCGGCCTGTCTCGGCGGCACCGCCGGCCCGGACGTCGGCGCCCGGGTGGTGGAACTGCTCACGGCGGTGGGCGTGCCGGAGCCGGAGGCCCGGCGCACCCAGTACCCGCACCAGCTCTCCGGCGGGCTGCGCCAGCGCGCGCTGATCGCCTCCGCGCTGGCCGCCGACGCGCCGCTGCTGATCGCCGACGAGCCGACCACGGCGCTGGACGCGATCGTCCAGGCGCAGATCCTGGCGCTGCTCGGCCGGCTCAAGGCCGAGGGCCGGGGACTGCTGCTGGTCAGTCACGACCTGGCGGTGGTGGCGCAGTTGGCGGACCGGGTGCTGGTGCTGCGGCGGGGCGAGGTGGTGGAGAGCGGGCCGACCGGCCGGGTGCTGTCCGCCCCGGAGCACCCGTACACCCGGATGCTGCTGGACGCGGTGCCCTCGGGCCGCCCGCCGGCCCGTCCCGCCCAGGCCCCGGCCGAGGCCGAGGCACCGGACACCGAGGCACCGCACGCCGAGGAGGCGGCCCCGGTGCTGACCGGGCGCGGGCTGGTCAAGTCCTTCGCCCCGGGCGGGCCGAAGGCCCTCGACGAGGTCGGGTTCACCCTGCGGGCGGGCGAGGCGCTGGGCGTGGTCGGCGAGTCCGGCTCGGGCAAGACCACGCTGGCGCGGGTCGCGATGGGTCTGTCCCGTCCCGACGCCGGGGAGGTGCTGCTGCACGGGCGGCCCTGGTCGGCGCTGCCGGAGCGGCGGCGCCGGGCCTCGCGCTCGGCGATCCAGTTCGTCCAGCAGGACCCGTACGCCTCGGCGGACCCCCGGTTCACCGTGGCGCGGATCATCGGCGAGGCGCTGCCGGGACTGCGGCGCGCCGAGCGGGCCCGGCGGTGCGCGGAACTCCTCGACCAGGTCGGCCTGCCGGCCGAGCTGCTCTCCCGCCGGCCGCACCAGCTGTCCGGCGGTCAGCGCCAGCGGGTGGCCATCGCCCGGGCGTTGGCGGGCCGTCCGCGGGTGCTGGTCTGCGACGAGCCGGTCTCGGCGCTGGACGTCTCGGTGCAGGCGCAGGTGCTGGAGCTGCTGGACCGGCTGCGGCGCGAGCGGGGCATCGCCCTGCTGTTCATCACCCACGACCTGGCCGTGGTGCGGCAGGTCGCCGACCGGGTGCTGATCATGCGCGGCGGGTCGGTCGTCGAGGAGGGCGAGACCGAGCGGATCTTCGAGGCCCCCGCCCACCCGTACACCCGGGCCCTGCTGGACGCCGTCCTGCGGCTGCCCGGCGCGGACGGTACGGGCAGTGCGGACGGTACGGGCAGTACGGACGGCTCGGGCGGGGCGCACGGCGCCGACGTCACCGGCCGCGACGACCCCCGGCAGGACCCGCAGCAGGCCCCGGAGCGGAACACCGAGCAGGACACCGAACACGTCGCCGGGCAGGACGGCGAGCACGTCACGAAGTGGGAGACATGACTGACACGACGACGGACGCCGTCCCCGAGGCCGCCGAGGCGTGGCTGCGGCGGGCCGAGGAGGTCGCGGCGCTGCTGGCGCCCGGCGCCGCCCGGCGCGACCGCGAGGGCACCCCGCCGGTACGGGAGATCCGGCTGCTGAAGGAGTCCGGCCTGGTGACCCTGCTGGGGCCGGTCGAGTACGGCGGGGCCGGCCAGGACTGGTCCACCGCGTTCCGGGTGGTGCGCACCGTCGCGGCGGCCGACGCCTCGGTCGGCGAGCTGCTGGCCCACCACTACGTGTGGGTGTCGATCGCCGAGTTCATCGGCACCGACGAGAAGATCCAGCACATCGCCGAGGTGTCGGCCCGGGCCCGGTGGTTCTACAGCGGGTCCTCGAAGCCCCGCTCGGCGCCCCTGGTGATCCAGGACACCGGCCGCGAGATGCTGTTCCACGGGCGGCTGGAGCGCGTCCTGGGCCACCCGGTGTCGGACATCACCATCCTGGAGGGCTTCCTGGAGGACGGCGACACCCCGATCAGCGCGCTCGCGATGAGCGACCACCTGGGGCTGTCCTTCGAGCCCGGCGCCGAGGAGTTCGGGCTGCGGTCGCTGGCCGCCGGGACGGTGGTCGCCGACGGCGCGAACATCCCGTGGACCGGGGCGCTCGGCCACGTCGACAAGACCTTCGTGCCCCGGGTCTACAACACCTTCCTCACCCCGGCCTTCCAGCTCGCCCAGGCCAACGCGCTGATCGGCGCGGCCCGGGGCGCGCTGGACGCCGCCGCCCGGCACGCCCGCGAGCAGTGGTCGCAGGCGCCGCTGACCGAGGCCGCCGCCGCGGACGCGGCCCGGCACTACGGCGCCCTGGCCTCCGCGCTGTGGGCGGTGGAGGCGTTCGCCGACGCCGTCGGCGCCGAGGCGGACGCCCTGCACGCCCGGCGCCGCACGGTGACCGAGGAGGAGCGCGGCCGGCACGCCGTCCGGGTCGCGGCGCTGGCCGCGCAGGCCGGCGCGGCCGCCGACGCGGTCACCGCCGGCGTGCTCGGGGCGGCCTGCCCCGGCGGCGCCGAGGCCGCGGCCGGGCTGGACCGCTACTGGCGGGACACCCGGGCGCGGCGGGTGCACGAGGACGACCCGGGGCGCGCCCGCGTGGTGGGGCGCCACCTCCTGCACGGCGAAGTCCCCCGCCCCACCTGGTACGCGTGACACCCCGAGTAAGGAGCACCCCCGCATGACCAGCAGTTCCCCGACCGTCCCGCTGTCCGTCCTCGACATATCGTCCATCGACTCCGCCGGCAGCCCCGCCGAGACCCTGGTCGGCACCCGCCGGCTGGTGGCGGCCGCCGACGAGCTGGGCTATACCCGGTTCTGGGTGGCCGAGCACCACAACTCGCGCGGGATCGCCGGCTCCGTGCCGGCCGTCCTGCTGGCCGCGCTCGGCGAGCGGACCAGCCGGATCCGGATCGGCGCGGGCGGGGTGATCCTGCCCAACCACCCGCCGTACGCCGTCGCGGAGTCCTTCCGGACGCTGGCCGCGCTGTTCCCCGGCCGGGTGGACCTGGGCATCGGCCGCTCGGGCGCGGACCCGCTGCTCTCCCACGCGCTGCGCCGGGCGCCCGACGAGGACTTCCCGGCGGCGCTGGAGGAGCTGCTCGCCTTCGTCGACGGCGGCTTCCCGGACGGGCACGTCTACCAGCGGCTGGAGGCCCTGCCGGAGCCGCCGCGGCCTCCCCGGCCGTGGCTGCTGGGCGCCAGTGTGCGCAGCGCCGTGGACGCGGGCCGGCGCGGGCTGCCGTACGCGTTCGCCCACCACTTCTTCAACTCGCGCGGCACCGAGGAGGCCCTGCGGGCGTACCGGCAGAGCTTCCGGCCCTCGGCCCGAGCCGAGCGGCCGCACGCGATCGTCACCGCCTACACGGTGTGCGGGGAGACCACGGAGCACGCGCGCCGGCTGACGGCGCCGGCGCTGTTCCCGGTGCTGCGGCTGAACGGCGCCTCGCCGATCGCGCCGCTGCCCACCGTCGAGGAGGCGGCGGCGTACCCGTGGACGGAGGCCGAGCGGGCCTCCGCCGACGCGCTGCTCAGCACCCAGGCGGTCGGCGACGCCGAGGAGGTCCGCCGGGCGCTGACGGACCTGCTGGAGCGCACCGGCGCGGACGAGCTGATGGTGACCAACAACGTCACCGACGTCGAGGAGAAGATCCGCTCGCTGGAACGCGTGCGGGACCTCGCCCCGGCGCTGCCCGTCCCCGCCGGGGTCAGCCGGTAACGGCCGGGCGGCGGCGATGGGCGCGGGCGCCGAGGCTGTCGCGGATGCGGCGGTGGTGGGTGACCAGCCAGACCCGCTCGGGCTCCCCGGGCGGGCAGCGGTCCAGGGCGTGGTCGAGACAGCTGACCGCGAGCGCGTCGTCGCCCGCGGCGGCGGCCCGGGCGGACGCCCCGACCAGGGCTTCCCAGGCACGGCGCTCCATCGCCTCCACCGGGGTGCCGTCCGCCTCGGCGAGCACGATGGCGCGGTCGTGGTGGAAGGCCAGCAGCCCGGGGCGGGGCACGTCCAGCAGGGCGGCCCAGTCGGCCGCCCGCAGGTGGCGTTCGACCAGGACGCGGCCGGGCAGCTGGGCGAGCGCGACATCACGGCTGACGGCGTACCGGAAGGCGTACTCGACGTCTCCGGGGACGCCGCTGCGGCGCACCCGGCGCAGCAGTTCGCGCGACTCCAGGAGCTCCAGGCTGCGGCCGACCTCCTCGGGGTCGCGCTGGCTGACGGCCTCGACCGCGCCGCGCCACAGCGTGCCGCCGACGACGGCGGCGTCGCGCAGCACCGAGCGGGTGGTGCGGTCGAGGCCGTCGAGCTGGGCGGCGGCGACGGCGAGGACGGCCGGCGGGTGGTCGGCGCCGGCGTCCGCCGCCCGCGCGTAGGCCTGGGCGAACAACGGGTTGCCGTCGGCGAGGGCCGCGCGGCGGTCGTCGGCGGGCGTCGGGTGGCGGCGGCCGGAGGCGGCACCGATCACGGTGGCGGTGGCCGCGGTGGACAGCGGTGCCACGTGCAGCAGGACCGAGCGGCGCTTGGCGCACCCCCAGGAGGGCCTGGTGTGGAGCAGTTCGGAACGGGCGCCGACGATCAGCAGCAGGGCGACCGGGCCGAGCCGGACGGTGAGGTCCTCGACGAAGGAGCGGACGAAGTCGGCGGCGCGGTGGAGGTCGTCCAGGACGACCACCAGCGGGCGCTCGGCGGCCGCCTCCTCCAGGAACTGCCGCAGCGCGCCGAGGACTTCCTCCCGTGGGACGGCGCCGCCGTCCGGCCCCTCGGCGGAGGCGGCCGGGGCGGGCAGGCCGAGGCAGGCGGCGAGCGCGGTGACGATCGGTCCGGTGTCGGCGTGCGGGAGGAGCCCGCGCACGACGTTGGTCAGTGCGGGCAGGACGACGGCCGCCGGCGCGCCGGCGCGGATGCCCGTGTAGGCGCGGACCAGGCCGGCCAGCGGCTCATAAGGGGTGTGGGCGTCGAAGGCGGGGGTGCCCGCGTGGAGCACCCGGGGCGCGGGCGGTCCGGCGCCGTCGCGCAGCGCGGCGGCGAACTCCCCGATCAGCCGGGTCTTGCCGATGCCGGGCTCGCCCAGCACCGTGACCAGGTAGGGCAGTTGGCGGCGGACGCTGTCCTGGTAGGCGCCGCGCAGCAGGTTCAGCTCGTGGGTGCGCTCCAGGAACGGCGGTTCGGCGGGGTGCCCGGACGGCCCGCGGCCCTCGGGGCGGGCGGGCGCGGGGCGGTGGACGCCGGGGACGCCGGGGACCGGGGCGAAGCCGAGGCCGGCGCCGCCGGTCTCGACGGTGGCGTCGGCGGCCCACAGTTCCCCGCGGGGGACCTGCAGCAGCAGGTGGTGGCAGGCGTCCAGGACCTCTCCGGTGACTTCCACGGGCTCGGGCGCGCTGTCGTCGTAGGTGACCACCACCTCGCCGGTGCCGACCACGAGGTGGGTGACCGGCCGGGTGGCGGCGGCCCCGCTGCCGGGCACCGGTCCGGCCGCGGTGGCCCCGGGGGCGGCCGGTCCGGGCGCCTCGAAGTGGCGGTGCAGGGCGAGGGCGGCGCGCAGGGCCCGCTCGGCGTCGTCCTCGTGGGCCCGGGGGACGCCGAAGACGACCAGCCACACCGAGCCGAAGGCGCGGCGCACGTGTCCGCCGAAGGGCGCCATCTCGCGCCGGATGTCGGCGGTCAGCTCCTTGACGGCGTGGTCGACGCGCTCGGGGGCGAGGGCGCCGCCGTCGGCCGTCCACTGGGCGCGGACCATGACGACGCTGGCCGCGCGCCGCTCGACCCGTTCCCAGGACGCGCGGAAGGCGTGTTCGGCGGCCGGGGCGGCGGCGGTCCCGGCGCGGCCTGCGCCGCGGTCGTCGGCGCGGCTGTCGTCGGCGCGGTCGTCGGCGCGCGCGGGCGGGGCGGGGGCCGGCCGGGGGCGCGGCGGCTGCGGGGCGGCTGCGGCCGCAGGGCGGGGGCCGGCCGGGGGCGGGAAGTCCGCCGCGCCGCCCGGGGCGGTGGTGAGCCGCAGCGCCAGGGCCGGGTCGTGGCTGAGGATCGCGCGCTGGAGGCGTCGCAGGTCGCGGCCGGGCTCCAGGCCGAAGCGGTCGGCGAGCAGGTCCCGGGTGCGCCGGTAGCGGTCCAGCGCCTCGGACTGGCGCCCGCAGTTGTAGAGGACGACCATCAGCTGGGCGACCAGGCGTTCCCGGGTCGGCTCGGCCTCCAGCATGGACTCCAGTTCGCCGATCAGCTCGCGGTCCCGCCCCATCGCCAACTCGGCCTGGATGCAGTCCTCGTGGACGGCGAGCCGGGTGCCCTGGAGGGCGGCCAGCTCGGGCCAGGTGAGCCCGGCGTCGCTCACGTCGGCGAGCACCGGACCGCGCCACAGGCCGAGGGCGCGGCGCAGCAGTTCCGAGGCCCGCGTCCAGTCGCCGGCCGCCAGTCGGGCCCGGCCCAATGTGACAAGCTCATGAAATTCCGTGAGATCGAGCTGTTCAGGCTCGATTCTGAGCACGTATCCGGGCACAGTGGTATTCAGCGCGGGTTTCCCGTCCGCCGGCTCCCCGACCGCCTGGAATGCGCGGCGCAGCCCGGCCACCGAGTTCTGCACCATTTTCCGCGCCGTGGACGGACGGTCATCGCCCCAGAGTGCGGCGACTATCTCGTTGATACCCACCACGCTATTCGCGCGGAGCAGCAGAACACCGAGCAGGGCCCTCTGCTGCAGGCCGCGAATGGGCACGTCGGTGCCGTCGGAGAGCACTTCAAGCGGCCCCAGAACGTTGAATCGCACCCCTACCCCCTTGATTCCCTGCGATTCCGGAGAAAGCCATTCCGGAGAATGTGCCCGATGGTACATCAGATCGATCCGGGGCCTTCCGTTGACCGCACGTCGACTTCGATCTACGCTATCGATGGCGACCCCCCTGCCGGTATTCCCCGAGGCAAATTCGCCGCCGCCGACCGGCCGGGCTGATTCGACGTCGCGGTGATCGGGCAGGCGTGCGGGCCACGGGGGCGTCGTAACGGCGCCGGCCTGCTGGACCGGCCGGCGTTGCCGGTGGATCCCCGTGGTCCGCGTGATCCCCGTGGACCGCGTGATCCGCATGGTCGAGACCCCGGCTCCGCTCCGTCCGCGACACCGCCTTCCGCCAGGACGCCCCCGAGATCAGCACCGGCCACGGGCCCGGGAACACGGCGACCCCGCGCGACCCCGCGATCAACGCCGTCCGCGATCAACACCCTCCGCGACCACGGCCGCACCGGCATCGCGGCCGGCCTCCGCCACGCCTCCGGTCGGCCCCTCACCCGCCCACTCGTCCTCCTCCACGCCCCTGAGCAGGGACGATGAAAGATCGTCAGGACCCTGGACCAGCCCTGCCCACCCGGCCGCCCCGGCGGCAGTGGCCCGCCCATGAGCGATCAGTTCCCGGGCGATGGGCGGGGTGTCCCCATGATGGGTTCGACCGGGAGCGGGCGGCCGTCGCCACCGCCCCGGGAGAGCCGCCGGGGACCGGCGGCCGGACGCCTACAAGAGACGAGGTCGGGGGTACCCGGTGCCTTCCCTGCTGGAACGTGACGCGCACATCGACAGACTCGACCACCTGCTCGCCGAATGTCTCGGCCGCGCGGGCCGGGTGGCACTGGTCGACGGACCCCTCGGCAGCGGCAAGAGCGAGCTGCTGCGGGTGTTCACCGCCCGGGCCGCCGAACGCGGAGTCCTGGTCGTGGGCGCGGGCTGTTCCGCTCAGGAGCGGGACCTGCCCTTCGGGATCGCCGACCGGATCGCCCACTCCCCCGGCTGGCCCGCCGAGCACGCCGAGCGGCTGGCCGCGCTGGCGGACCCGGCCGTCCTCGCCGACCCGGCCGGGAGTGCCGGCGGCGCCGCCCTCAACGGCACCGCCCTCAACGGCAGCGGCGCGGCCGGCGACCCGGCCGGCCCGCCGTCGCCGGCGCTGCTGCGCGCCTGCCGCGACCTGACCACCGCCCTGCTCGCGGCCGCCGCCGACACCCCGGTGCTGCTCTGCGTCGAGGACATCGGCCACGCCGACGAGGCGTCCCTGCACTTCCTGCGCCACCTCGTCCGCCACCTGCCGCAGAGCCGGGTGCTGCTGGTCCTCACCGACGGCAGCACCCCGTGGCCCGCGCGGCGCCGGCTGCACGCCGAACTGCTGCGCCACCCGCACGCGCACCGCCTCGCACTGGCCCCGCTGTCCCGGGCCGGCGCGCTGCGCCTGGTCACCGAGGGCCTGGGCGAGGAGGACGCCCGTCACCGCGGCCCCGGCCTGGTGGACGTGGCCGGCGGCAACCCGCTGCTGCTGCACGCCCTCGTCGAGGAGCACCTCGACCGCGCCGACGAGCCCGAACCGCGCTACGGCCCGGCCCTGCTGAGCTGCCTCCACCGGGCCGGCCCCGGCGTGCTGCGGGTCGTCCAGGCCCAGGCCGTGCTCGGCGAGGAGGCCCCGGCCGAGGACGTGGCCCGGCTGCTGGGCGAGCGGGAGAGCGCCGACGCGGTCGCCCGGACCCGCGCCACGCTCACCGCCGCCGGACTGCTGGACGGCGAGGGACGGCTGCGCACCGCGGCCGCCCGCGCCGCCGTCCTGGAGGACCTCGCCCCGCACGAGCGCACCGAACTGCGGCTGCGGGCCGCCCAGTTGGCCCACGAGACGGGCAGCCCCGCCGCCGAGGTGGCCCGGCACCTGGTCGAGGCCGGGCGGGCGCCCGCGCCGTGGGCGGTCGCCGCGCTGACCGAGGCGGCCGAGCACGCCCTGCTCGACCACCGTCACCGCACCGCCGTCGCCTGCCTGAGCCTGGCCCACAAGGAGGCCGCCGAGGAGAACGACCGGGCGGTGCTCCGGCACCGGCTGGCGCAGGCCGAGTGGCAGCTCAACCCCTCGGCGGCGGCCCGGCACCTGGTGCCGCTCACCGCCGCGGTCCGGGCCGGGCACCTCGGGCTCGCCGAGGCGCTCGTCCTCGTCCGGTACCTGCTGTGGCACGGCCGCGGCGAGGAGGCGCTGGCCGTCCTGGACCTGCTGCGCGCCCGGACCGGACCGGCCGGACCGGCCTCCCCCGCCGAGACGGGCGCGCTGCGCGACGTCGAGACCTGGCTCGCCTACACCCACCCGGGCCTGGCCCGGGGCCGCCGCGTCCCGGTGCTGCCCGCCGACCTGCGGCACACGGTCGCCCCGGACGTCGACCCACAGCTGCGGGCCGCCGCCGCACTCGCCGGGGCGCTCACCCGGGGACGGGCCACGGAGACCGTCGACCACGCCCAGCAGGTGCTGCACGACGCCCACCTGCACGGCCGCACCGCGTGGGCCGAGGAGGCCGCGCTGCTGGCGCTGCGGGTGCTGCTCCAGGCCGGGCGCGCCGACACCGCGGCGGTCTGGAGCCAACGGCTGCTCGGCACCGCCGCGCGCCGCGAGGCCCCGACCGCGACGGCCCTGTACTCGGCGGCGCACGCCGAGGCGGCCCTGCGGCTCGGCGAGCCGACCACGGCGGCCGAGCACAGCCGGGCCGCGCTGACCCACCTCAGCCCCACCTCCTGGGGCATCGCGGTGG
Organism: Kitasatospora sp. NPDC001119; assembly: GCF_053598475.1. NCBI lineage: Bacteria > Bacillati > Actinomycetota > Actinomycetes > Kitasatosporales > Streptomycetaceae > Kitasatospora > Kitasatospora sp. NPDC001119. Next base: position 38,671 of record NZ_JBSFKI010000024.1, on the reverse strand, counting down.
GCCTGCCGCTGGGCACGCTGGTCATCGCCGAGAGCCGCACCGGCGAGCACCGCTCGGCCGCCAAGCACCTCACCCACGCCGTCGGTGAGGCGATGTTCCAGAGCCTGTACGGGCTGCACTACCTGTTCGCCCGCGGCGAGCACTACCAGGCCACCCGGCACGGCCACGCGGCACTCGCCGACTTCCTGTCCTGCGGCGAACTGCTGCGCACCTGGGGCCTGGACGGCGCCGGGGTGGTGCCCTGGCGCACCCAGGCCGCCGACGCCTGGCTGCGGCTGGACAACCGGGACCGCGCCTGGCGGCTGATCCACGAACAGCTCAGCCGGGCCGACGCCGACCTGCCGCACAACCGCGGCCCGGCGCTGCGGCTGCTCGCCGCGGCCGGGCCGGCCGGGCGGCGCGGCCCCCTGCTCACCGAGGCCGTCGACCTCACCGAGGCCTCCGGCGACCGCTACGAGCAGGTGCGGGTGCTCACCGACCTGAGCCGGGTGCACCAGGGCTCCGGCAACAGGCGCCGGGCCCGGCTGCTGCTGCGCCAGGCCCTGCACGTGGCGAACATGTGCGCCCTGCAGCCGCTCGTCCAGGAGCTGCTGTCGGTCTCGGCGGACCTCGGCGAGAGCGGCCCGGCCGCCGACGCGCGGGAGCCGGGCGGGGTCGACGCGCTCACCGAGTCCGAGCGGCGGGTCGCCTCGCTCGCCGTACTCGGCTACACCAACCGCGAGATCGCCGGACGCCTCTACGTCACGGCGAGCACCGTGGAACAGCACCTCACCCGGGTCTACCGCAAGCTCGGGGTACGCCGACGCAAGGACCTGCCCGCCGATCTGTGGGCCAACCTGAGGAAGACGGGATGACGACGCCGATGACCACGCCGACCGCCACCAGCCTGACGGTGCACGACGGCACCGGGCCCGACCTCGCCCGGGCCCTGGCGGGCCTGACCGCCGGCCAGCAACCGCGGTGGCCCGATCAGGAACGGGTGCGCGAGGTGCGCGCCGCGCTCGGCGCCCTGCCGCCCCTGGTGGAGCCCGCCGCCGTGGACCGGCTCCGGGAGCGCCTGGCCGAGGCCGCGCTCGGCCGGGCCCTGGTCGTCCAGGGCGGGGACTGCGCCGAGACCTTCGCCGGCAACACCCCCGAGCACGTGCGCGCCAACCTGCACGCCCTGCTGCACTGCGCGACCCTGTTCGAGGTCGCCTCCGGCCTGCCGGTGGTGCCGGTCGGACGCGTCGCCGGGCAGTACGCCAAGCCGCGCTCCAGCCCGACGGGCCCGGACGGGCTGCCCTCCTACCGGGGCGACATCGTCAACGGCCTCGCGGCGACGGCCGAGGCCCGCACACCGGACCCGCGGCGGATGCTCACCGCGTACGACGGCGCCGGCGCCGCGCTCGACGTGCTGGACTCGGTGGCCGACGCGACCCGCACCGAGCTGTTCGCCGGTCACGAGGCCCTGCTGCTCGACTACGAGGTGCCGCTGGTGCGCGACGGGTACGCGCTGTCCGGCCACTTCCTGTGGATCGGCGAGCGGACCCGCGAGCTCGACGGCGCGCACGTCGCCCTGGCCCGCCGGATCGCCAACCCGCTGGGCCTCAAGCTGGGCCCGTCCACCACCCCGGAGCAGGCCGTCGCCTACGCCGAGGCGCTGGACCCGGACCGCGTCCCCGGCCGGCTGACGCTGATCAGCAGGATGGGCGCGGACCGGGTGTCCGACGTGCTGCCGCCGCTGGTGGAGGCGGTGGCGGACGCGGGACACCCGGTGGTCTGGCTCTGCGACCCGATGCACGGCAACACCGAGACGGCGGCCGGCGGGCTGAAGACCCGCCGCTTCGACCGGATCGCCGCCGAGGTGAGCGGGTACTTCGCCGTGCACCGCGCGATAGGCAGCCACCCCGGCGGCCTGCACCTGGAACTGACCGGCGACGACGTGACCGAGTGCCTCGGCGGTCGCGAGGACCTGCGCGAGGAGCAGCTCCCCGAGCGCTACCTGACCGGCTGCGACCCGCGGCTGAACGGGCGCCAGACCCTCGACCTGGCGCGCGTGGTGGCGGAGATCCTGCTGGAGCACTCCGCCCGGCGGGCGCCCGTGGCGGTCTGAGGACCGCCCACCCGGACCGACGGCCCACTCCTCCACGCGGAGGGGGAGCGGGCCGTCAGCACGTGCGCGGGAGGGGGCGGTCAACTCCCTGCGGGTTCAGGCAGGTTCCGGCGGACAGGCCGTCAGGCGGCGAGGTCGGTGCGGAGCGCTTCGAGGAGCGCGGCCAGCTCCGTCCGGTCCGCAGCCGCGCCGTAGACGTAGAAGTCCGGCCGGACCAGCACCGCGACCGCCCCGGCCTCGGCCAGGTACGGCAGGTACACCCCGTCGGTGTCGCCCACCGCGCCCGCCGGGGGCTCCTCGTCGGCGGCCGCGAGCACCCTCACCGCGTGGCCGCCGAGGTCGGCCAGCCAGGCGCGGTCCCCGGCGGTGAGCAGGCTCTCCGGCGGCTCGGTGGTGAGCAGCACGAAGCCGCGCCCCACCACGTCGTCGAAGAGCCCGGCGGGCCGGCCGGCCGCCGTCACCCGCCCCTGGACGACCAGGTCGCCGGCCGGCCCGCCTCCGTGCCGCAGGCCCGCCGTGAGCGGCTGGACCGGGGTGCGCGGCCGGGCCGCGCCGACCTCCGCGCCGCGCCGGGCCCGCTCCTGGGCGGCCAGCATGACGGTGTCGCGGTCGCGGGCCGCGGCCGGGTCGGTCTGGCAGATGACCCGGCCCAGGTCCATCGACATGGTGAGCGCGTGCCGCACGTGCTCGCGCCGCTCGGCGGTGTAGCTGTCGAGCAGCCCTTCGCCGGCCCGGCCGGTGAGCACCAGGTCCAGCTTCCAGGCGAGGTTGGCGGCGTCCCGGAGGCCCGAGCACATGCCCTGCCCGGCGAACGGCGGCATCAGGTGGGCGGCGTCCCCGGCGATCAGCACCCGGCCGCGCCGCCACTGGTCCGCGTAGCGCGCCTGGAAGGTGTAGACGGCGTGCCGCAGCAGGGTGGCGTTGCCGGGGTCGATGTCGAACAGCGAGAGCAGCTTCCAGACGTTGGCCTCGCCGCCGAACTCCTCGGGCGACTCGTGGTCGAGCCGCATGAACTCCCAGCGCCGGTGGCCCGGCCCGGCGGAGACGGCGGTGCGCGGCCGGGCCGGGTCGCAGACCTGGAGGTTGTTGGGGACGAACTCCCGGCCGTCGTGCGGGACGACGTCGCAGGTCAGCCAGTCGTTGAAGAACGCGAAGTCGGTGGCGGTCAGCCCGGCCTCCTCGCGCACCACGCTGTTGGCGCCGTCGCAGCCGATCACCCAGCGGGCGGTGAGCGGGCCGCCCGAGGGGCCGGTCCGCGGTCCTTCGACCGTGAGCGTGACCGCGTCGCCGCGGTCGGCGAGCGCCGTCACCCGGTGGCCGCGCAGGACGCGCAGCGTGGGAAACCGCTCGCCGTGGGCGGCCAGCGCGGCCTCCAGACCCGGCTGGTAGACGGCGCTGGAGTCGGGCCAGCCGGAGCGGCCGGCGTCCTCGACGTCCACCCGGAAGAGGGTCTGCCCGTCGGCGTTGTGCCAGACGTAGTCCCGGGAGGACTCGACGTGCTCGTCCAGGGCCGCGCCCACGCCGGTGGCGGCGAGGATGCGGGCGGACTCGCCGTCGAAGGAGACCGCCCTCGGCATCGGGTACGGCCGGGGGAAGCGCTCCAGGACGGTGACCCGGTGGCCGCGGGCGGCCAGCAGCAGGGCGGCGGTCTGGCCGACCGGCCCGTAGCCGACGATCGCGACGTCGGTGTCGAAGCCGTCGCCGTCTCCCACAGCGGCGGCGGTCTCGGTGTGGACGGGGGTGCTCATGCGGTGGCCGCGTCCTTCCGCAGGATCTCGGCGAGCACCCGGGCGTGCTCCTCCGGGTCGGCGAGGCCGCGCAGCCGCTCGGTGCCGTCCTCGACGACGACCAGGCGGGTGCCGATCAGGATCCGCTGGCCGCCCTCGAAGGCCCGGCCGCGCACCACGATGCCGGAGCCGGCCAGGGCCCGGGCGAACCGGTCCAGCTCCGGTGAGGGGACCAGCCAGTCCGCGAAGGCGCGCGGCCGCGCGTGGAACCGGTAGACGGCGCGCCAGTCGCCGACCCGGCCCCGGCGCTGCACCACGTGGTGGCCGGTGTCCGCGCGCACGACGCGGAAGTCGGTGCCGAACTGCGGCTGCACCTCGTCGGGCACCACCCGCAGCGGCTCCAGGTAGGACGGGCCGACGAAGCCGACGTCGACCAGCCAGAGGTCGCCGTCCAGCCGGACGAAGCCGAGGACGTGCTCCAGGTCCGGCCCGAAGCTGTCGTCCACCTGCCGGATCCCGGCCGAGAACAGCCCGGTCTCGTAGCCGAGTTCGCGCAGCAGCGCGAGGAAGAGCCCGTTCAGTTCGTAGCAGACGCCGCCCCGGCCGCCGAGCACGACGGCGTCGAACACGGCGTCGACGTCGATGTCGACGCCCGCCCACAGGGCCTCGCCGCGGGCGGTGTTGAGCGAGGAGTCGTACGGGATGGCGATCAGGTGGCGCCGGTGCAGCTCGCGCAGGGTGTCGGCGGTGGGGTCGAGCGGGCCGTCGTAGTCGAGGGCCTTGAGGTAGGCGGCGGTGTCGAACACGGCGGTCACTTCCCTTCGGTCCGCTGCTCGGCGGGCACGGTCTCGGAGGCTTCGGTCTCGGCGGGCACGGTCTCGGAGGCTTCGGTCTCGGCGGGCACGGTCTCGTCGAGCAGGGAGAGGAGGTGGCCGGCGATCCGCTCCGGGGTGGGCTGGTCGAAGGCGAGCAGGGCGGGCAGTTCGAGCCCGGTGACGTTCTGGAGGCGGTTGCGCAGCTCGACGGCGGTCAGCGAGACGAAGCCGATGTCGAAGAAGACGGCGTCCGCCCCGATCTCGTCGGTGCCCTCGTGCCCGAGGACGGCCGCGACCTCCGTGCGGACCACGTCGACCAGCACGGCCAGGCGCTCCCCCGGGTCGGCGTCCGCCAGCCGGCGGGCGAGGACGGCGCCGGGCGCCTCCTCGGTGGTGGTGTCGGGCTCGGTCTCGGTGGCCATCGGGGAATCTCCTGCGGGGGTGGTCGTCACGGACACCGACTCCAGCCAGTAGTGCCGGTGTTGGAAGGGGTAGGTCGGAAGCTCGGAGGCGGGGAGGGTGCCGGCGCCCGCGTAGGAGGCCGACCAGTCGACCTCGACGCCGCGGACGTGCAGCGCGGCGGCCGAGAGCAGGACGCGGTCCCAGCCGCCCTCGTCGCGCCGCAGGGTCCCGGTGACGGCCGCGTCGCGCACGGAGGCCGCCTCCAGGGCCTCGACGATGCCGTGGGCGAGTACGGGGTGGGCGCTGACCTCGACGAACGCCCGGTACTCGGCGGCGGCGAGGGCCTCGACGGCCTCGGCGAAGCGGACCGTCTGCCGCAGGTTGCGGTACCAGTACCCGGCGTCCAGCTCCGGACCCTCCAGCCAGCGGCTCTCGACGGTGGAGAGGAAGGGGATCGCGGCGGGCTGGGGCTTCACCGAGCCCAGCAGCTCCGCGAGTTCAGCCTCGATGGACTCCACGTGCGAGGTGTGCGAGGCGTAGTCCACCGGGATCCGGCGGACCCGCACGCCCTGCTCCTCGTACCCGGTCACCAGGGTGTCGAGCGCGGCCGGGTCACCGGCGACGACCACCGAGGAGGGGCCGTTCACGGCCGCGATCTCGACACCGTCCGGCAGCGCGCTCACCACCCGCTCCCGGGGAAGGCCGACCGAGACCATGCCGCCCCGGCCCGCCAGACCCCGCGCGATGGCCTGCGACCGCAGCGCGACCACGGCCGCCGCGTCGTCCAGGGAGAGGATGCCGGCGACGTGCGCCGCCGCGATCTCGCCCTGGGAGTGGCCGACCACCGCGTCCGGCACCACGCCCAGCGACGCCCAGAGGCGCGCCAGGCCGACGTTCACCGCGAACGACACCGGCTGCACCACATCCACCCGGTCCAGCGAAGCGGCACCCGGCACCTGGTTCACCACATCCAGCAACGACCAGTCGACATAGGACGTCAAGGCCTTGTCGACCTCACCGAGCGCCTCCGCGAAGACCGCGGACTCGGCGAGCAGCCGACGCCCCATCCCCGCCCACTGGGAACCCTGACCCGGGAAGACGAAGACGGTCTGCCCGGCGACGTCCGCCGTGCCGGTGACCAGGGCGGGCGAGGCGGCGTCGCCCGCGAGCGCGGCCAGGCCGGTGCGGTGACCGTCGAGCGCGTCGGCCACCACGACGGCGCGGTGCGCCAGCAGGGTCCGGGCCTCGGCCAGTGTCCGGGCCGCGTCGGCGGGTGCCGGGCCGCGTGCCTCGGTGTAGTCGAGCAGCCGCTCCGCCTGAGCACGCAGGGCGCCGGCGGAAGCGGCGGACAGCAGCCAGGGGACGGCGGCAGGCTCGGGGGCGGGTGTCCGCGCCTCCGCGGCGGGCGCCTCCTCCAGGATGACGTGGGCGTTGGTGCCGCTCACCCCGAAGGCCGACACGGCGGCCCGGCGCGGGCGGTCGGCCGCCGGCCACGGCCGGGCCTCCGTCAGCAGCCGCACCTCCCCGACCGACCAGTCGACCTGGGTGGTCGGCGCGTCCACGTGGAGGGTCCGCGGCAGCACGCCGTGGCGCAGCGCCTCGACCATCTTGATCACGCCCGCGACGCCGGCGGCTGCCTGGGTGTGACCGATGTTGGACTTCAACGACCCCAGCCAGAGCGGCTGTTCGGCCGGACGGCCCTGCCCGTAGGTGGCCAGCACCGCCTGCGCCTCGATCGGGTCGCCCAACGGGGTGCCGGTGCCGTGGCCCTCGACGGCGTCGACGTCGGCGGCCGTCAGCCGGGCGTTGGCGAGCGCGGCCCGGATCACCCGCTGCTGGGCGGGCCCGTTGGGCGCGGTGAGACCGTTGGACGCACCGTCCTGGTTGACGGCCGAACCCCGGACCACGGCCAGCACCTCGTGCCCCAGACGACGGGCGTCCGACAGCCGCTCCAGGACAAGGACCGCCACGCCCTCCGCCCAGCCGGTGCCGTCGGCGGCGTCCGCGAAGGCCTTGCAGCGCCCGTCGGTCGCCAGGCCGCGCTGCCGGGAGAACTCCACGAACGGCGAGGGCTGGGACATCACCGCGACACCGCCGGCCAGCGCCAGCGTGGACTCGCCGCTGCGCAGCGACTGGGCGGCCAGGTGGACGGCGACCAGTGAGGAGGAGCAGGCGGTGTCGACGGTGATCGCCGGCCCCTCCAGGCCGAGCGTGTAGGCGACCCGGCCCGAGGCCACGGAGCCGGAGGTGCCGGTGGCGAGGAAGCCTTCGAGCCCGGCGGGCACGCTTCGCAGACCGGTGGCGTAGTCGTGGTACATGACGCCGGAGAACACGCCGACGGCCGTGCCGCGCAGGCCCGCCGGGTCCAGGCCGGCCCGCTCCAGGGCCTCCCAGGAGGTCTCCAGCAGCAGCCGCTGCTGCGGGTCCATGGCGAGCGCCTCGCGCGGCGAGATCCCGAAGAAGGCGGCGTCGAAGTCGGCGGCGCCGTGCAGGAATCCGCCCTCGCGGACGTAGGAGCGGCCGGCCCGGTCCGGGTCGGGGTCGAAGAGTCCGTCGAGGTCCCAGCCGCGGTCCTCGGGGAACTCGGCCACGCCGTCGCGTCCGTCGGCGACCAGCTGCCACAGGTCGGCCGGGGAGGCGATGTCGCCCGGCAGCCGGCAGGCCATCCCGACGATGGCGATCGGCTCACCGGCCGCCGCCTCCAACGCGGCCTTCTCGGAGGCGAGTTGTTCGTTGTCCTGGAGCGCGGCCCGCAGTGCCTCGACCAGCCTCGCCGTCTGGTCGAGGGCGGCCGCGCCGTCGTTGGTGGTGGTGGTCATGTCAGCCTTTCGGATGGTGCGCCGGGCGCCGAGCGCGGACGAACGGGCGCGGGTCGGTGAGCGCGGTGCGTCGGCTCGGTGGGTCTGCGCGGTGGGTCCGCGCGGTCGGGTGGGCGCGGTCGGGTTGGGCGCGGTCGGGTGGACGGTTCAGCCGCGGCCGCGCAGGGCGCGGGCGACGAGGCCGTCGATGTCCAGGTCCGCGATGGCGGGCCCGTCCACGGGCACCGGTCCTGCGTCCGGGCCGGCCGCGCGCGGCTCGGGGGGCACGGCCGCCGGACCGGCCGCCGGCTCCGGCAGCAGCTCGGACCGCAGGTGGCGGGCGAGCGCGAGCGGGGTCGGGTGGTCGAAGACCAGGGTCGCCGGGAGCCGGACGCCCGTCGCCCGGGCCAGCCGGTTGCGCAGCTGCACCGCGCCGAGCGAGTCGAACCCGGCCTCCTTGAAGGCCTGGGCGGCGGCGACGGCGTTCTTGGACGGGTGCCCGAGGACGGCGGCGGCGGCGGAGCGCACCAGGTCGAGGACCTCGCGGTGCTGCTCGCGCTCCGGCAGCGCGGCCAGCCGGGCGGCGAAGTCCGCCGCGTCGTCGGCGGGCGCTCCGGTGGCGGCGGTGCGGCGGGGGGTGCGGACCAGGCCGCGCAGCAGCGGGTTCAGCTCGCCGCCCGCCGCCTGCCCGCGCAGCGCGTCGCGGTCCAGCCGGGTCGGGACCAGCAGCGCCTCCGGGGACCGCAGCGCGGCGTCGAACAGCGCCAGCGCCTCCTCCGTCGCCATGGCCGCCAGGCCGCCCCGGGCCAGCCGGGCGCGATCGGCCTCGTCCAGGTGCCCGGTCAGGCCGCTGGCCTGAGCCCACAGGCCCCAGGCCAGCGAGACCGCCGGCAGGCCCCGCTCACGGCGCCACCCGGCCAGGCCGTCCAGGAAGCCGTTCGCCGACCCGTACAGGCTCTGCCCGGCGTTCCCGAAGACACTGGCGCCGGAGGAGAAGAGGACGAAGGCCGCCAGACCCAGGCCCTCGGTCGCCTCGTGCAGGTGCCAGGCCGCGTCCGCCTTCGGCGCGAACACCTCCTTCAGCCGCCCTGCGGGCTGCCCCTCGAACACGCCGTCGGCCAGCGCACCGGCCGTGTGCACCACCGCCGTCAGCGGACGCCCCTCCGGGACCCGACGGACCAGGTCATCGACCACCGAACGGTCCGACACGTCCGCGGCCACCACCTCCACCTCGGCACCCAGCGCCTCGAGCCCGGCCACCAACTCCGCCGCACCCGGCGCCGCCACGCCGCGGCGACTCACCAACAGCAGCCGCCGCGCCCCGTGCGACTCCACCAGGTGCCGGGCCACCAACCCGCCCAACGTCCCCGTGCCACCCGTCACCAGCACCGTCCCCGCCGGATCCAGGACGCCGTGCCCGTCGGCGGAGGCCGGAGCGGAGGCACGCGCCAGACGCGGCACCACCACACCGCCGTCGCGCCAGAGCGCCTGGGTCTCGCCGGACGCCAGCAGGCCGCCCACCACCGACGGGTCCACCGCCGCGGCGGGGAAGCCCGTTCCCTCGCCGCCGAGGAGCACGATCCGGCCGGGCTGCTCCTGCTGGACCGAACGGACCAGCCCCCACACCGCGTTGACCGCCGGGTCCGCGTCCGGCGGCCCGGTCACGACCGCCAGCGGCTCCCCGCTCCGGGCGGGATCGGTGAGCCCCTGGTGCAGGAACTCCGAGACCCGGCCGACCAGCGCCCGGGCGCCCTCGGGCCCCTCGGCCGTCCCGGCGGTCAGGTCCAGCACCGCCGGGGCGGCGACACCGGCGGCGCCGGCGGGCAGGACGAGAGGCGTCCAGCCCACCTGGTAGAGGTGGTCGGTACCGGCCCCGCCGAGGCCGGCGAGCCGGTCGACCGGCACCTGCCGCAGCGACAGGGAGCCGACCGAGGCCACCGGTCCGCCGGTCGGGTCGGTGAGGACGAGCGAGAACGCGTGCGGGCCGGTCTGCCGGGCGTGCACCCGCAGAGCAGTGGGACGCGTGGCGAACAGGGCCACGTCGTTCCAGGCGAACGGCAGCAGGACGTGGCCCGGCTCCGGCTCGGCGATGCCCAGGAAGTTGGTGGCCTGCAGGGCGGCGTCCAGCAGCACCGGGTGGATGCCGAAGTCCTCGGCGGCCCGGCCGGCGGGCAGGGACACCTCGGCGTGCACCTCACCGTCGAGCCGCCAGACGGCCCGCAGCCCCTGGAACGCCGGTCCGTAGCCGAAGCCGCGGTCCGCCAGCCGCTCGTAGAAGCCGTCCAGGGCGACCGGCTCCGCGCCGGCCGGCGGCCACGCGCCGGGGGCGGCGGTGTCCGGCGCCCGCTCGCCGGCCAGGAACCCGGTGGCGTGCCTGGTCCAGGCACCGCCCTCGCCGTCCTCGGGCCGCGAGTACAGGGCGAACGGCCGCCGGCTGTCGGCGGCGTCGTCCTCCGGCGCGTCCACCCGCAGGTGCAGCTGCAGGGCGCCGCGTCCGGGGACGAGCAGCGGGGCCTCGATCACCAGCTCCTCGACGGTGGGCGTGCCCGCCTCGTCTCCGGCCCGCGAGGCCAGCTCCAGCAGCGCTGCCCCCGGGGCGAGGACGGTGCCGGCGACGGCGTGGTCCGCGAGCCACGGGTGGTCCTTCGGGTCGAGCCGTCCGGTGAGGAGCGCCCCGCCCTCGGGCAGTTGCACCGCCGCGCCCAGCAGCGGGTGCCCGACGGGCGCCAGCCCGGCGGCGCCCACGTCGGTGGCGGGGCGGGTCTCCAGCCAGTAGCGCTGGTGCTGGAAGGGGTAGGTGGGCAGCTCGGAGGCGGGGAGGAGGGCGGCGTCCGGGAAGGCCGTGGACCAGTCCACGGGCAGGCCCCGGACGTGGAGTTCGGCGGCGGCGAGCAGGACACGGTCCCAGCCGCCGTCCTCGCGCCGAAGGGTCCCGGTGACGACGGTCGGCGCCTGGACGGCCTCCTCCAGGGCCTCGACGACGGCGTGGGCGAGCACGGGGTGGGCGCTGACCTCGACGAACGCCCGGAAACCGTCACCGGCCAAGGTCTCGACGGCCTCGGCGAAGCGGACGGTCTGCCGCAGGTTGCGGTACCAGTACCCCGCGTCCAGCTCCGGGCCCTCCAGCCAGCGGCCCTCGACGGTGGAGAGGAACGGGACGACGGCCGGCTGCGGCTTCACCGAACCCAGCAGCTCGGCGAGTTCGGCCTCGATGGACTCCACGTGCGAGGTGTGGGAGGCGTAGTCCACCGGAATCCGGCGCACCCGCACGCCCTGCTCCTCGTACGAGACGACGAGCGTGTCCAGACCCGCCGGGTCACCGGCCACCACCACCGAGGACGGACCGTTCACGGCCGCGACCTCGACGCCGTCCGGCAGCGCGCCGGTCACCTCGGCGAGCGGCAGCCCGACCGACACCATCCCGCCGCGTCCGGCCAGACCACGGGCGATGGCCTGCGACCGCAGCGCGACCACGGCCGCCGCGTCGTCCAGCGAGAGGATGCCCGCGACATGCGCCGCCGCGATCTCCCCCTGGGAGTGACCGACCACCGCGTCCGGCACCACACCCAGCGACGCCCAGAGGCGCGCCAGCGCGACGTTCACCGCGAACGACACCGGCTGCACCACGTCCACCCGCTCCAGCGAGGCGGCACCCGGCACCTGGTTCACCACATCCAGCAACGACCAGTCGACATAAGCCCTCAGAGCCTTGTCGACCTCACCGAGCGCCTCCGCGAACACCGCCGACTCCGCGAGCAGCCGACGCCCCATCCCCGCCCACTGGGAACCCTGACCGGGGAAGACGAACACCGACCGACCACTCACCTCCGCCCGGCCCGAGACGACACCCGCCGCCTCCTCCCCCCGTGCCACCGCGTCCAGCGCCGCCACCGTGTCCGCACGGTCGGCGGCCACCACCACGGCGCGCTGCTCCAGCGCGGCCCGCGCGGTGACGAGGGTACGGGCGGTACGGGCCAGGCCGGTGTCCGGCTGCTCGGCCAGGAGCCGGCCCCAGGCGCCGGCCTGGGCCCGCAGGGCGTCCTCGGAGGCGGCCGACAGCACCAACGGCAGTGCGGCACCGGTCGGTTCGGCCTCCGGCTGCGGAGCGTCCCCGGCCGGGGCCTGCTCCAGGATCACGTGGGCGTTGGTGCCGCTGACGCCGAAGGAGGAGACGGCGGCCCGGCGCGGCCGGTCGACCTCCGGCCAGTCGCGGCGTTCGGTGAGGAGCGCGACCGCGCCCGAGTCCCAGTCGACCTTCGAGGTGGGTGTGTCGATGTGCAGACTCTTCGGCAGCACGCCGTGCCGCAGCGCCTCCACCATCTTGATGACACCGGCCGCACCGGCCGCCGCCTGGGTGTGGCCGATGTTGGACTTCAACGACCCCAGCCAGAGCGGCTGTTCGGCCGGACGGCCCTGCCCGTACGTGGCCAGCACCGCCTGCGCCTCGATCGGGTCGCCCAGCGAGGTCCCCGTCCCGTGGCCCTCGACGGCGTCGACGTCCGCCGCCGTCAGCCGGGCGTTGGCGAGGGCCGCCCGGATCACCCGCTCCTGCGAGGGACCGTTCGGGGCAGTGAGGCCGTTGGACGCGCCGTCCTGGTTGACGGCCGAACCCCGGACCACCGCCAGCACCTCGTGCCCCAGCCGCCGGGCGTCCGACAGCCGCTCCAGCAGGAGGACGGCGACACCCTCGGCGAGCCCGGTCCCGTCGGCGCCCTCCGCGTACGCCTTGCAGCGGCTGTCACGCGCCAGGCCGCGCTGGGTGGCGAAGTCGACGAACACCTCCGGCGTGGCCATCACCGCGACCCCGCCGGCCAGGGCCAGCGTGCACTCGCCGTCGCGCAGCGCCTGCGCGGCCAGGTGGACGGCGACCAGCGAGGAGGAGCAGGCGGTGTCCACCGTCACCGACGGGCCTTCCAGACCCAGGGTGTAGGAGACCCGGCCGGAGGCGACCGAGCCCGAGTTGCCGATCCCGAAGTACCCCTCCAGGCCTTCCGGGAGGTTGAGCACGTGGTGCGCGTAGTCGTGGTACATCAGGCCCGCGTAGACGCCGACCGGCTGCCCCTTGAGCGAGGCCGGGTCGATGCCGGCCCGCTCCAGGGCCTCCCAGGAGGCCTCCAGCAGCAGCCGCTGCTGCGGGTCCGTCGCCAGCGCCTCGCGCGGGGAGATCCCGAAGAGCGCGGCGTCGAAGCCGCCCGGGTCGGCTAGGAAGCCGCCCTCCTCGGCGTAGGTCTTCCCGGCGGCGTCCGGGTCGGGGTCGTACAGGCCGTCCACGTCCCACCCCCGGTCGCGGGGGAACGGGGCCATGGCGTCGGTGCCGTCGTGGACCAGGCGCCACAGGTCGGCCGGGGAGGCGACGCCGCCGGGCAGCCGGCAGGCCATCCCGACGATGGCGATCGGCTCGGTGCGCCGGGCCTCGACGTCGCGCAGGCGGCGCCTGGTCTGCTGGAGGTCGGCCGTGACGCGCTTGAGGTAGTCGCGCAGCTTGTCGTCGTTCGACATGGGGTTCTTCCTCGTATCCGTCATCAGGAAAGGCCGAGTTCGTTGTCGATCAGGTCGAAGAGCTCGTCGTCCGAGGCCGCGCCCAGGTCGACGCCCTCGGCCTCGGGCTCCTCGCCCGACTCCGCCCAGCGGGCGGTGAGGGCCTCCAGCCGGGCGGCCACCTGGGCGCGCAGCCCGTCGGGCGCCCCGGACGCGCCGGCCGTCCCCGCCGTGGCCGCCAACGCCTGCTCCAGCCGGTCGAGTTCGAGCAGGACGGGCGGCACGGCCACCGAGCCCGCCAGGCCCAGCCGGTCCCGCAGGTGCTCGGCGACGGCGGCCGGGGTCGGGTGGTCGAAGACCAGGGTCGCCGGGAGCCGGACACCGGTGGCCTCGGTAAGACTGGTACGGATCCGCAGCGAGGTCAGCGAGTCGAAGCCGACGTCCTTGAACGCCTGAGCGGGCTTCACCGTCTCGTCGATGCTCTGGCCGAGCACCTTGGCCGCGCTGGCCCGGACCAGGTCCAGGAGCAGCCGGAGCTGTTCGGCCTCGCCCACCGCGGAGAGCCTGCGGAACAGGACCTCACGGCCGTCGCCGGCCGGTGCCCCGGCGGTGGCGGCGGTGCGGCGGGGGGTGCGGACCAGGCCGCGCAGCAGCGGGTTCAGTTCGCCGCCCGCCGCCTGCCCGCGCAGCGCGTCACGGTCCAGCCGGGTCGGGACCAGCAGCGCCTCCGGGGACCGCAGCGCGGCGTCGAACAGCGCCAGCGCCTCCTCCGTCGCCATGGCCGCCAGGCC